>JBJTOU010000046.1:0-56351 GCA_046074725.1 Planctomycetia bacterium | reverse complement strand
CCAAGAGGGCAAGCCCGAGAGCTACTACTTCCCGCCGCAGCACAACAACGTCGGAAACAATTTCCACTACACGTTCATGGGATTCGAACCGGGCACCACCAAGGCCCAGGTCCGCAAGTGCCTCGAGGACTGGAACAAGGGCGACAACGGCATCCTCGGTCACTCGAAGGCCTACCGCCTCGAGCGGGGCACAGGCTGGCTGATCCCACCGGGCGTTCTGCATGCCCCGGGCTCACTGCTCACCTACGAGCCCCAGTGGGGCAGCGACGTCTTCGCGATGTTCCAATCACTCGTCGAGGGTCGGGCGGTGCCGTGGAGTCTGCTCGTGAAAGACATGCCGAAGGAGAAACACCGCGATCTCGACTTCATCATCGGCCAGCTCGATTGGGAAAAGAACGTCGACACCCATTACAAGGAGAGCAACTTCCTTCGCCCGATCACTGACGACAAGCGGAGCGCTCCCGGCGCCACCGACCGATGGATCGTCTACGGCCACGTTGACGGCAAGCAACTCTTCAGCGCGAAGGAACTGACGCTCGACCCGGGGGCGAAGATCACCGTAAAAGATGCCGGCGCCAGCGGCTGGATCACGGTGCAGGGTGAGGGCCGAGTGGGCGTCCACGACGTCGCCACGCCCACCCTCATCCGCTTCGGCGAGATGACGGCCGACGAACTCTTCATCTCCGCCGCCGCCGCCTCCGAGGGCTACGTCGTCGAAAACACCGGCCCCGGGCCGCTCGTCTCGCTCCGCTACTTCGGCCCCGACGTCCACCCCGATCTCCCCACTCACGGAAAGAGGGCATGAGGCTCATGCTC
This sequence comes from Planctomycetia bacterium, assembly GCA_046074725.1. Lineage (GTDB taxonomy): Bacteria > Planctomycetota > Planctomycetia > Pirellulales > UBA1268 > CACORA01. The sequence goes on along the minus strand of JBJTOU010000046.1, from coordinate 55,535 downwards.
TTGAAACCAGGAGTCGGAGGTGGAAGCCAGAGGAGCCTTGGATATTTCGCTCCAGCACGGCTCCGAAGGACCCTAGGCGTATCGCGAAATAGCCACAGCGACGGAGGCTTTCACCTCCGACGTCACAGCGTCACGATCCCCACGCACACATAGAAACCTTCGAGGAGGCCTCCGTCATGCCCGCGCACTCCGCCCCCAAGCTTCATAACGCCATGTGGCCCGGCCTCGTCGGTAAGGGCACCGATCCAGGTCAGGAGCCGCCGATCTCGTTCGACCGCATGCTCGAACTGACCGCCGCGGCGAACGTCAACGGTCAGAGGTTCGACGGCATCGATTACTTTCTCTTTCTGCCGCACACGAATCCCGACGCAACCGACGCGGAATTGACCGCGATCGCCGACACGATCGCGAAGCACGGCTTCACGGTGGGCTCGCTTGTGGCACCGGTCTGGCCGGGCACGGTGGGCGACTCGGCGATGGGCGACACGGCCGCGAAGGAGAAGTTTCTGTCGGCCGTGAAGATGGCCTGCCGGATCGCGAGGGTCTTCGAGAAGCACGGGGTGCGGAAGTATGGCGTGATCCGGATCGACTCGGCCGAGTTCGGTGTGGGGAAGTGGCGGGAGAATCCGAAGGCCAACACGGCGAAGATCGCCGCGACCTTCCGCGAGGCGGCGAAGATCGCGAAAGACAATGGACAGCGGCTGGCGGCCGAGGGCGAGATCTGCTGGGCCGGCATGCACTCCTGGAGGGATATGCTCGACCTGCTCGAGGAAGTGGGCATGCCCGAAACGCTCGGCTTCCAGGCCGATCTCGCCCACACCTATCTCTACCTGCTCGGCTACAACGCCCCCGAGCATGCGCTCGTGCAGCCCGGCTACACGGAGGCCGAATTCTGGCCCGCTTACGAGCGGATGGTCGATCACCTGCGGCCGTGGACGATCGATTTCCACGTGGCGCAGAACGACGGCGAGGTGCACGGCGCCGGCTCCCACGACAAGACGGGCAAGCACTGCCCCGCCGATGATCCCAGGGGCAAGCTCGACATCGTCCGGTGCTCAGGCTACTGGCTGAAAGACGCCGCCGCCCGCGGCATCAGGCACATCTGCTGGGACGGCTGCATGTTCCCGAACAAGACGCTGGAAAACCCCACAACCTGGAACACGATCCTCAAGACCATGATCGCCGTTCGCGACGCCCACGGCTGGAACTCGTAGAGAAGGAACCTCATCAATGGCAAAGCAACTCCGCATCGGCATGATCGGCTATGGCTTCATGGGCCGGGCCCACTCCAATGGCTACAACCGGGTCAAGGACTTCTTCGACCTCGAATACCTCCCCGTGCTGCAGGCGGTGGCCGCCCGCGATGCCGAGAAGGCGAAGGCCTTCGCCGATCGCTGGGGCTACAAACGGGTGGAGACCGACTGGCGGAAGCTCGTCACAGCCGACGACATCGATGCCATCGACATCTGCACGCCCAACAACCTGCACGCCGAGATCGCGATCGAGGCGGCGAAGCACGGCAAGGCGATCCTCTGCGAGAAGCCGCTCTCGATGAACACTGCCGAGGGGGAGACGATGTGCGCCGCCGTCGAGAAGGCCGGCGTGCCCAACATGGTCTGGTACAACTACCGCCGCATTCCCGCGGTGACGTTCGCCAAGCAGATCATCGATTCGGGGAAGCTCGGGCGTGTCTTTCACTACCGCGCGGAGTTCCTCCAGGACTGGACGATCAACGCCGATCTCCCGCAGGGCGGCGCGGCCCTCTGGCGGCTCGATTCGGCCGCAGCCGGCAGCGGGGTCACGGGCGACCTCCTCGCCCACTGCATCGACACCGCGATCTGGCTCAATGGCTCGGTCTCGGACGTCACGGCGATGACCGAGACATTCGTGAAGGAGCGAAAGCACCAGCTCACGGGCAAGATGGAGAAGGTCGGCATCGACGACGCCTGCTCCTTCCTGTGCCACTTCAAGAACGGATCGCTGGGGCTTTTCGAGAGCACGCGGTATGCCCGCGGCCACAAGGCCCTCTACACGTTCGAGATCAATGGCGAACACATGAGCCTCAAGTGGGATCTTCACGACCTGCATCGGCTGCAGGTCTTCGACTATCGGGACGAGGGCCCCATGCGGGGCTGGAAGAGCATCCATGTGACCGACAGCGATCATCCCTACATGGGCAAGTGGTGGGTGCCGGGCCTGGCGATCGGCTACGAGCACAGTTTCGTCCATCAGGTCGCCGACTTCCTCGAGGCCTACGCGAAGAAACAGCCTGCCCACCCGACCTTCCGCGACGCACTCGAGACCCAGAAGGTGTGCGACGCGGTGCTCACTAGCGCATCGACCCACCAGTGGGTCACCGTGTAGGAACGGATGGCGCGTATGCGGCATGATGGCCTCATGCGCCCCCTGCTCCTCTGCCTGGCCGTCCTCTGCACTGCCGGACTCGTCTCCCTCGCACGGCCCTGCCGCTACGGGATCGACGGCCTGTCGATGGCGCCGTCGCTGCGGTCCGGCGACATCGTCGGCTCGCACTGGCTCCCACAGGCCGACCGGCTCTTCGGCCCGCGACGCTTCGAGCGGTGGCTCCTGACGGCCCCGGACGGCACGCGGGCGGTCAAGCGGGTCGTCGGGCTGAAGGGCGAAACGATTTCGATCGTCGATGGTGATCTTGCGATCGATGGCCAGGTCGTGCTCACGCCTCCGACGGTGCTCGGCGAACTCGCTTCGTCCATTGCCGACTGCACGACCGGATCGGACGGTTGGCATCGCGATGCTCCCGACCGAATCCCCCTCGACGACGCCGACTTCGCCCCGGATGAGTCGCGAAGGCTTGCCCCGGTGCGGGATCTCGGCCTCGCGGCGGTGGTTCGAACGCCCTCGCCACTCGAGGCGACCATTCGTGTCGGAGGTCGTGAGGTCCGATGGCGGTTCGCGACGTCCGGCCGCTACGCGCTGGTCGCCGGAAGACTCGATCGTCATCTCGTGGCCGTGGCATGGCGGCTCTCGGGCGAGCCCGGCCGGACGGCCTTTCCGCCGAACGCACCGGCCGCATGGCAGGTGGCCGAATCATGGGCCGACGACACAGTTCGAGCCACGCCACTGGGACTGCGACTCACCCGGGAAGGCGATCCTTTGGATGCTGGCCAGGCCAATCGCATGATCGAGCGGTGCATGGCGTGGCGGGACGTGTTGCATCGCCTGCCCGCGTCCAGCACGGATGCCTGGCACCTCGGCCCGCACGAGGTCTTCGTGCTGGGCGATTTCCCCTCGGGCAGCCGCGATTCACGGCACTGGGGTCCGCTGCCCGCAGCCGCGCTGGGGCATCGTGTCGAGCGTGTCGAACCACGGCCCGACCTACATCCGCGGTAGCATCAAATCGGCCTCGTGAAGCACGATCAGGCTCTCGGATTTCGTGGCCAACCGCTCCACCACCGCAGGCGATTCCGCGCATCCGAATTCCAGATCTTCGACGGTCGTCGCCGGAAGGTCCGAAAGCAGGACGAGCCGTCTGTCCCCCAACGCTCGGGCGAACAGCCGTGTCTGAAGGGCATCGGCCGTGAGACGAGGATCGTCTTGGTCGAGGGCCTCGTGCACGAGCCCCCGCAGCGGCGCGCCTTGCCGCCATCGCGAGAAAATGATGCCTGGCTCGACGGCAAGCCGGGAGACCAGGCAGATCGTGCCGCTCTCGTCCGTCACCCGCGCCGCCGCGGCAATCGCCCGCGTCGCAGCGAGCATGCCGGCGTCGTCCCACGGCTCGGAGGGCCTGCTCACCGACGCGATCGTGAGCATGGCCGACCGTTTCACCTGCGGGCTCCATGCCCTCGCCTCGTCGCGGGCCGCGTGGGCGGCCGAGTCGGGCAGGCCGAATGCGGCCGCCGCGAGCGTGCCATCCCTGCCGGGCACGAGCCGCAGGCTCGCGCAGACACCGAGCTGCCAGGCGATCTCCTGCATCTCCGTACGCCATCCAGCCAGGGCATGCCGTCCCCGCCGTGCCAGTTCACGGGAAAGGCCTCGGCGGCTCTCGACTCGTGAAAACGTCGGCCACAATTCGCCCTCGATCGACCGGCCACCGAGCGATGCATCCCAGTTCCAGCAGCCGATCCCAACCACCACGTCGGCATCGATGAGAGACCGCGACAGGTAGAGCGGCGATCCCTCTTCGTCGGCGGCGAGGTAGGCGGTGTCGGAGTCCTTCTCAGGGGGTTCATGCACGACGACGACGTCGTCCGGCTGCACGCCCGCCATCTCCAGGCAGCGCCGCACGGCCGCCATCACCTGCTCCCGCTGCGGCACGGCTCCCGCCACGGCGACCGCGACACGGTCGCCTGCAACGACGTGCGATGCCAGCGGCGGACCATGGTCCGAACGCTCGAGCGCCTCGGTGACGAGTGCGTCTGCAGCCTGCCCCCGGGTGCCGTCCGGCCCATGGCAGTCGGCGATCAGGCAGCCCGCCCGCGGTGAGAGGGCAAGCGGCTGGTCGCCGCCATAGTCGAGCGAGATCGTTCGTGCTGTTCGGCGTGCCATGATGAAGGCTCCCATTGTACGGTTCGCCGGGCCACGGCATCTGGCCGCCCTGGCCGCGCCGCGTGCCCTTGGGCGGGGCGCAACTGGTGCGATCGGCACAAACTGACCTGCTTGCCACGTGCCTCACGCCGGCCGACGACTCGGTCGATCCTCCCTTGCAGGGCGGGGCACGGTGCCGCCGCCCGTCACGTGGAGCATTCGACCAGTGCCTCTCCTGCGTTCCCGCTTCATCGCCATCATGATCGTCGGAGCCGCGACGGCCCTCCTCTCGAGCCGGGGAGCCCGCGGCCAAGAGACGATCATGATCACGGAGGATCCCTCGATGATGGGAGCGGCCGGAATGGGTTCGGGCTCCTGTGGCTGCAACGGCGTGCAGCGACCGCCATGGCATGGAAGCGTGCGGGGATCGTGCAATCCCTGTTGCGACCCGCACACAGGGGTGTTCCATGCCAATCCGTGCGGGCAGCTGCACATGCGGCGGCAAGCCCGGGAACAGTGCATGCGCATGCCCTCGTGCTTCCCGCGGCTTCACACGTCGTGCCGCGACGGCTACATGCCGTCGCCCACGCCGCCCTCCCTGCCCCGTTGTCACCAGTGCGGCGCGGTCATCGACGCTGGCTTTTGAGAGGCGCGGCTACGGGCTGGTCCAGACTTGGGCCACGATCAGCATCGCCGCCGTCACCAGAATCGCCCCAGCCACATCGATGATCGCGCCGCTCCGCATCATGGAGCGGAGTGGAATTCGGCCTGAACCGTAGACGATCGCGTTGCAGGGGGTGCTCACCGGCATCATGAAGCCGAGGCTCGCCGCGAACGTGGCGGCCAGCGCCGCCGGGAGCGGATCGCCATCGGTCGCCTTTGCCAAGGCGATCACCACCGGCACGATCATATTCGCGCTGGCGGTGTTGCTCGTGAATTCACTGGTGATCACGGCCACGAGCGACGCCACCGCGACGAGCACCGTGCCTCCCCAGGCTCCGGCGGGAATCCACCCGTCGATCGATTGCCCCACGGCGGCGGCCAGCCCCGTTGAAAAGCAGAGTTCGCCGAGGGCCATCCCGCCCCCATAGAGGAGCACGATATCCCAGTCGATGCGAGCCTCGCGCCACTGCAGGGCCGGACGCCGGCGGCCATGCTGGCGGCCACCAGGAAGCACGAACAGCAGCATCGCACCGATCAAGGCAGCCACCCCCTCCGGCAACCGCCGCCCCAGCCACACGGAGACGGCATGCGACGGACCGAGCACGGCGATCGCGACGCCTGGCATCACCCACATCGCCACTGTGATGGCGAAGGCCGCCGCCGTCGACCACTGCCCCGCCGTCCACGATCCGAGATTCGATCGCTCCCGGGCGACGTAGTCCGCCACACCATCGAGCCGCTCGATACCCGCCGGAAAGAGTCGCACGAGCACCACGACCGCCACGGTGGCCAGAACCACAACGAGCGGCACGCCGATCGCGCACCACTCGAGGAACGACACCGCCACGCCGAGTTGATCGCGGATGAACCCAAGGCCGATCAGGTTCGGTGGTGTGCCGATCGGCGTCGCGAGGCCACCGATCGAAGCGGCGAAGGTGACGCACAAAAACAGTCCCGTTGCGAATCCCGGCTCCGGCCGCCGTGCCCCCTGCCCCGCCGCCGACTCGACGGCTGCGAGGATGCCGGAGACGATCGCCATCATCATCGCCGCCGTGCACGTATTCGAGATGAAGCCGCTGATGAGCACCGAGACGAGTGCCACGGCCGCGAGAATCCTACGTGGCCGCTCGTCCACCCACGGCACCGAAAGCACGGCATAGGCCAGCCTCCGATCGAGCCCGTGCAGCCGGATCGCCTCGGCCAGCAGAAACGACCCGATGAAGAGGAAGATGAGCGGATCGGCAAACGGCCGAAACACTTCCTTCGCGGGCGCAACCCCAGCCACGACACAGGCGACGGCCCCGAGCAGTGCCGTCACCGCCAACGGCAGCGCCTCCGTCACCCAGAGTACGACCACGGCGACGAGAATCGGCGCGAGCAGCTGGGCTTCCGGGGAGAGGTTCATGACCACACTGTAACGCGCAAGCCAACTCGCCCAAGCCGGCTTCGGGTGACCTGTACCCCGAAGCCTCCTCTCCCGATGAGGGAGGCACGGGGCTGCATATGCCTTCTCGCGGGCTATGGGAGCGGGCGGAGGCAGGATGCCGAAAGCGAGCGGACATGCAGTGAGCGGAGGACAGGATGTCCGCAGCGAACGTCCGCCGAGAGGGCATGTGCAGTCCCGGGCCGGTTTGGGCACATTGATAGCGGGCACCAGGAGATCCGCTTCAGGACGAAGCGGTCTACTGAGACAGGCACGGAGGCCTGTCGTACGTTCAGTACGTCTTGCCGAGCGCCGCTTGGGCCGCTGCGAGCCGGGCCACCGGCAGGCGGAACGGCGAGCAGCTCACGTAGTCGAGCCCGACGTGGTGACAAAACACCACCGAGTGGGGATCGCCACCGTGCTCGCCGCAGATGCCCAGCTTGATGTCCTTGCGGCTCTTCCGGCCCCTCTCAACGGCGATCTTCATGAGCTGGCCCACGCCCGTGGCGTCGATCGACGCGAAGGGGTTGGCCTTGAAGATGCCTTCGTCGGTGTACTTCTGCAGGAACGAGCCCATGTCGTCGCGGCTCATGCCCAGGCAGGTCTGCGTGAGGTCGTTGGTGCCGAACGAGAAGAACTCGGCAGTTTCGGCGATCTCGTCGGCCGTGAGGGCGCCGCGCGGGATCTCGATCATCGTGCCGACCATGTACTTGATCTTCTGTCCGGTCTCCTTCTGCACCTGCTCGGCGACGCGGTGGACGATATCGACCTGGTTGTCGAGCTCCTTCTTGAAACCGACGAGCGGGATCATGATCTCGGGCTTCACCTTGATGCCGTCCTTCTGCACCTTGGCGGCGGCCTCGAAGACCGCTCGGGCCTGCATCTCCGAGATTTCCGGATAGCTGATGCCGAGGCGACAGCCGCGGTGGCCGAGCATCGGGTTGAATTCGTGCAGGGCATGCACGCGGGCGGTGACCGTCTCGACCGGGAGTCGAAGTTTCTTGGCGAGATCGGCCTGGGCCTTCTCGTCGTGCGGCACGAATTCATGCAGCGGCGGGTCGAGGAAGCGGATCGTGGCGGGGCGGCCGTCGAGCGCCCGGAAGATGCCCTCGAAGTCGTCCCGCTGGTAGGGCAGCAGTTTGCCGAGGGCCTCGCGGCGGGCGTCGAGCGAGTCGGCGAGGATCATTTCCCGCATCGCGTCGATCCGGTCCCCTTCGAAGAACATGTGCTCTGTCCGCGTCAGGCCGATGCCTTCGGCGCCGAAGGCGATCGCATGCCGCACCTGCTCGGGCGTGTCGGCATTCGTACGGATGCCGAGTTTCCGGTGCTTGTCGGCGAGCTTCATGATGAAGTCGTAATACTGGAAGACTTCCGAGTCGGCCGGCTTCATCGTCTTGGCGATGAGCACCTGCTTGAGCTCGCTGTCGGCCGTCTTGATGCCGCCCGCGAAGACCTCGCCCGTCGATCCGTTGATCGAGATCGCGTCGCCTTCGCGGAGCGTCTTGCCCGCACAGGTGAGCGTGCCCTTCGCATAGTCGATCTGGATCGCGCCGGCACCGGCCACGCAGACCTTGCCCATCTGCCGGGCGACGAGGGCTGCATGGCTCGACACACCGCCGCGGCTCGTGAGGATGCCCTCGGCGGCGATCATGCCGCGGAGGTCTTCGGGGCTCGTCTCGACGCGGGCCAGGACGACCTTCACGCCCTTGTGGGCGAGTTCCTCGGCCTTGGCGGCCGTGAAGACGAGCTGGCCGGTGGCGGCACCGGGGCCGGCGGGCAGGCCCGTCGTCAGGAGGCGGCCACTCTTCTTGGCGGCTTCGTAGTCGGCCCGGTCGAAGATGGGGGCAAGCAGCTGCGAGAGGGCGTCTGGATCGGCCGATTGGATCGCATGCTCGGCGGTCATGAGCTTCTGCTTCACCATGTCGTGGGCGATCTTCACGTAGGCCAAGGCCGTGCGCTTGCCGTGCCGCGTCTGCAGCATGTAGAGCTTCTTCTTCTCGACGGTGAACTCGAAGTCCTGGACGTCGCCGAACTTCTTCTCGAGCGTCTGGCGGACCTTCTCGAGCTGCTTGTAGGTGGCCGCGAACATCGGGTCGTGGGCCATTTCGGCCACGGGCTTCGGCGTGCGTACGCCGGCCACCACGTCTTCGCCCTGGGCGTTGACGAGATACTCGCCGTAGAAGACGTCTTCGCCGGTGGCGGGATCGCGGGTGAAGGCCACGCCGGTGGCGCAGTCGTCGCCCATGTTGCCAAACACCATGCTCTGGATGTTGACGGCGGTGCCCCATTCATCGGGGATCTTGTACTTGCGGCGATAGATGATCGCCCGCTCGTTCATCCAGCTGCCGAAGACGGCCCCGACAGCTCCCATCAGCTGCTCGAATGGATCCTGTGGGAAGCCCTTGCCGGTCCGCTCCTTGATGAGGTGGAGATACCGCTTGATGAGTTCGCGGAGGTGGGATTCGTCGAGATCGGTGTCGTTGTGGATGCCGAGCTGGTGCTTCAGGCCCTCCATCGCGGCTTCGAAGGGATCGTGCTCGTTTTCGTGCCGCTTCTGTACGCCCATCACCACGTCGCCATACATCTGGATGAAGCGGCGGTAGGAGTCGTAGGCGAAGCGGGGGTTGCCGGTGGCCTCGGCGAGCCCCTTCACCGTTTCGTCGTTGAGGCCGAGAGTCAGAATCGTGTCCATCATGCCCGGCATGCTGTCGCGGGCACCGGACCGCACGCTCACGAGCAGGGCGTTGCGCGGATCGCCGAACTTCTTCCCCGTCTCCTTCTCCATGAGCTTCATGGCGGAGGCGACCTCTTCTTCGAGGCCCTTGGGGAACTTCTTCTTGTTCTCGTAGTAGTCGATGCAGACCTGGGTCGTGATCGTGAAGCCGGGGGGCACCGGCAGACCGATCTTGGTCATCTGGGCGAGGTTCGCCCCCTTGCCGCCGAGGAGCGGCTTCATCGTGCCGTCGCCGTCGCACTTCTTGGCCCCGAAGTAATAGATCATCCGCCCTGCTTTTCCGGCTTTGCCAGCCCCCTTGGACGACTTCTTGTCGGCGGACTTCTTCTTGAGCGTGGTTGCCATGGGCGGGACAGGGCCTTTCCTGGGGAAATTTGACGGTTTTGCAAAGAAAACTCTCGCGAATCTACGTTCAGAGCACCGCTCCGTCAACGACCGCACCGAGCCATCGTCCTGGTCTACACGGCGTGCTAGACTCACGGAACGGTCGGGTCGCCCCTCCCAATCCAAGCGTATGCCGCTCCCGATGTACCGCCTCCGCGTGACCGCCGTCGCGACGGTCTTGTCTGGTCTTGCCCTCTCCGGGCTGGCCGCCGAGAAGGCTCCCGATTTCAACCGCGACATTCGGCCGATCCTGTCGCGAAACTGCTTCGCCTGCCATGGCCCCGACGAGCACGACCGCCGCGGCGGTCTGCGGCTTGACGACCGCGAGGCGGCGATCTCCGAGCTCGACTCAGGGTCTCGAGCGATCGTGCCGGGCCGGCCCGACGAGAGCGAACTCGTCGCCCGCATCCACGAGACCGACCCCGACACGACGATGCCGCCGCCGGAAAGCAACCATGTGCTCACGGCGGAGCAGAAGGAACTGCTGGCCAAGTGGATCGCAGCGGGCGCTCCCTACGCGCCCCACTGGGCCTACGTGCCGCCGGGCGCCCATCCGCCGCCGGCCACGAAGCAGGCTGACTGGGCCGCCAACTGGATCGATGCCTTTGTCCTCGGCCGGCTCGAGAGCGAGGGGCTCGCCCCGGCCGTCGATGCCGATCCCGTCACGCTCGTCCGCCGCGTCACGTTCGACCTCACAGGACTGCCGCCCACGCCCGCCGAGGTCGAGGCCTATCTCGCCGACACGAGCCCCGATCGGTATCAAAAATGCGTCGAGCATCTCCTCGCCTCGCCCCGGCATGCCGAGCGGATGGCGGCCTGGTGGCTCGATCTCGTCCGCTATGCCGACACGGTCGGCTACCACGGTGACCAGCCGCACAGCATCTCTCCGTATCGCGACTGGGTGATCAAGGCGTTTCTCGAGAACGTGCCGTTCGATCGGTTCACTGTGTTGCAGCTCGCCGGCGACCTCGTGGGTCCGGCGGCGGGCGAGCATGCCGAAGACCCCGTTCTCGCGAGCGCCTACAACCGCCTCCTGCAGACGACGCACGAAGGGGGCCTGCAACTGAAGGAGTATCGCGCGATCTACCAGGCCGACCGGATTCGCAATGTGTCGGGCGTGTGGATGGGGGCGACGGTGGGCTGTGCCCAGTGCCACGACCACAAATACGATCCGTACACCGCCAAGGATTTTCATGCGCTGGGCGGCTTCTTCGCCGACATCGACGACGAGCGGCACATGGACAAGGGGGGCTTCGGCGGCCAAAACCTCAACGCTCTGCCCACGATCCGCGATCCCGAGATCGCGATCGTCGGCCCGTTCGACCGCGACCGAGCCGCCGATCTCGATGCCCGCATCCATTCGCTCAAGAACGAACTGCCACCGCTCGTGCTGCCGCCGCGGGCGCAGCCAGAGGAGCCCGAGCCGGAAACGGTGGTGGCCAAGCGGCTGGAACTGCGACGGCTCGAGGCTGAACGCAAGCCGCTCGACCGGAATCTCATGGTCACGCGGGCGCTCAAGGAGCCGCGGCAGGTGCGGTTTCTGCCGCGTGGCAACTGGATGGACGAAACCGGCGCGGTCGTCGAACCGGCCGTCCCGTCGTTTCTCGGCACACTCGACACGAAGGGCCGGCCCTCCCGCGCCGATCTCGCGTCCTGGCTCGTGCGGCCCGTCGCCAAGGGGGGCGTCGGCGAATTCACGGCGCGGGTGACCGCCAACCGGATCTGGGCGATCTTCTTCGGCGCCGGCCTCTGCCGCAGCGCTGGCGACTTCGGCGGCCAGGGAGAATTGCCCGATCATCCCGAATTGCTCGACCGGCTCGCGCTCGAATTCATGCGGAACGGCTGGAACATCCGGGACCTCATCCGTGGAATCGTGACGAGCCGGGCCTACCGCATGTCGTCCGCCGCCTCCGACGATCTGATGGCACGTGATCCCGACAATCGCCTGCTCGCGCGGCAGGGCCGCTGGCGGCTGCAGGCGGAGAACGTCCGCGACACGGCCCTCTTCACGAGCGGCCTGCTCGTCGAGCAGCTCGGCGGCGAGAGCGTGCATCCCTACCAGCCCGCCGGCTACTACCGGCACCTGAATTTCCCGATTCGGGAATACGAGGCCAGCGCCGACTCGCGACAGTGGCGCCGCGGTCTCTACGTGCACTGGCAGCGGATGTTTCTCCATCCGCAATTGCTCGCGTTCGATGCGCCCAACCGCGAGGAATGCACGGCGACACGCATGCGGAGCAATACTCCCAAGGCGGCGCTCGTGCTCCTGAACGACCCGACCTTCGTGGAGGCGGCCAGAAAACTCGCCGAGCGGGCGATCAAGGAAGGAGGCCAGGCCGACCAGGAGCGGATCGCCTTCCTCTGGCGGCAGGCCGTCTCGCGGCCGCCCGACGCCGACGAACTGCGGCTCGTGCAGGGCCTCGTCGATCGCCGCCGCAACGAATTCAAGGCCGACCCCAAGGCAGCCGACGAATTGCTCGCGACGGGCATCTCGCCGCGCGACACGACCCTGAACGAAACCGAGCTCGCCGCCTGGACCGCCGCGGCCCGCGCGGTCTTGAACCTCCACGAGGCCATCGCGAGGTATTAGCCATGAATGATGGTGATGCGATCCACCGCCGCACGTTTCTCACCCGCTCGGGGCTCTCGCTCGGAGGTGCCGTGCTCGGCAGCCTGCTTGCCCGCGACGGGCTCGCGGCGACCGTCTCCGCGTCGGCCGGGCGGGCCGACACAGGCGATCACTATCGGGGCGTGATCAACCCGCTCCACCATCCGCCGAAGGCGAAGGCGGTGATCTTCCTCTGCTTGGCCGGCGGCCCGAGCCATCTCGAGACGTTCGACTTTAAGCCGCTGCTGGCGAAACTCGACGGCCAGGAGATTCCCGAGAGCGTGACGGCCGGCCAGCCGATCGCGCAGCTGCAGGGTCAGAAACTCATCTGCCTCGGGCCCCGCAAGAGCTTTTCGCGGTGCGGCGAGTGCGGCGCCGAGGTGAGCGATTATTTTCCGCAGCTCGGGGGCCTCGCCGACAAATACGCGATCGTGCGGAGCATGGTCACCGAGCAGATCAACCACGATCCGGCCCACACGTTCATGAACTGCGGCACGGCACTCTCCGGTCGGCCGAGCATGGGGGCCTGGGTGACCTATGGCCTCGGCAGTGAGGCCGACGACCTGCCTGGCTTCGTCGTGATGACGAGCAAGATGGGCAGCAGCCCGCAGCCGATCGCGGCGCGGCAGTGGCACTCGGGTTTTCTGCCGGGGCAGTTTCAGGGGGTCGAGTTCGCCACGAGCGGTGCGCCCGTGCATTACGTCACCAATCCGGCAGGCGTGTCGGTGGCCCATCAGCGCGACGTGATCGACACGGTGGCGGCGCTGGAGCACCATCGGCTGGGGTCGCTCGCCGACCCCGAGATCGCCACGCGGATCAAGCAATATGAACTCGCCTTCCGCATGCAATCGAGCGTGCCGGCGCTCGCCGATCTCTCGGGCGAGACGGCCGAGACGCTCGCGCTGTACGGGGCCGAGCCTGGGAAGGCGACGGTGGGAACCAACTGCCTCATGGCGAGGCGGCTCGTGGAGCGGGGCGTGCGGTTCGTGCACCTCTACCACAGCGACTGGGACCACCATGGCAGCATCAAGAGCCACATGGACGAGATCTGCCCACCCACCGACCGGGCGGCGGCGGCCCTGCTCACCGACCTCGAGCGCCGCGGGCTCCTCGACGAGACGCTCGTCGTGATCGGAGGCGAGTTTGGCCGCACGCCGATGGGCCAGGGAAAGGACGCCGGCATCGGCCGCGACCACCACATCAAGGGCTTCAGCATGGTGCTCGCCGGCGGCGGCATCCGCCCGGGCATCACCTACGGCGAAACCGACGACTTCGGCTACAACGCCGTGAAGGACATCGTGCATGTCCGCGACCTGCATGCCACGATGCTGCACCTTTTGGGCATCGACCATGCCCGGTTCACGTTTCCCTATCAAGGGCTCGACTCCAAGCTCACCGGCGTCGAGCCGGCAAAGCCGGTGAAGGCGATCCTGGCCTGACCGGTGGCTGCCCGAAGCCCAGGCCACGTGGACCGCCGGCTCACTCGTGTTTTCCCAGCCACTCGTCGATCAGGCTGGAGAGGCTGCCGTCCTCCCGCATCCGCAGGATCGCGGTGTTGAGCTGCTCGCGAAGCGGGCTGCCGGGCGGGAGGCCGAGTCCGAAATCGAACGACTCGAAGACCGGCCCCACGATCCTGATCGAGCTGTTGTTGGCCCGGGACACCAGAAACATCAGCTGCTGGTTCTCCGACACCACCGCCTCGACCATTCCCAGGGCGAGCGCGTCGATCGCGTCGCGGAGCGTGTTGAATTCCAGCGGAATGCACCCCCGCTGCCGCAGGACCGGAATGACCGCTGCCGATTCCTGCACACCGACCGTCTTCCCAGCCAGATCGCGTGGCCCATGGATCGTGCCCGTGACCCGTTCGGCCGTCATCGTCGCCGTGAGCACGCTCGTGAAGGTCGCGATGAGGCCGATGCCGCCGACCATCCAGGCGAAGGCGATGAGCCGGCCGAGAACGCTGTCGACATGCTTGTCGTCACAGCCCCCGGTGATGATCGTCGACATGATCCACCAGATCGCCTCCCACACGCCCCGGGGATAGGCCGACGGGAAGGAGCGGTTGTTGCCCCTCCGCTCGAACCACCACAGAAGGTGCCCCGAGAGCACGGCCAGGGCCGCCACGGTTGCCGCGAGTCCCAGCAACTGCCACGAGAGCATCGGGCGCACGGCTGCGAGGAAACCCGACTGATTCCGCTGCCGGATGGCGATCCGCAACCCGGAATGAAAGATCGGGTGGGTGAGATCGATCAGTCGTTCGCGATCCTCCGTGATCGCGATCGGCCCGAGCACGACGTCGGCCTGGCCTGACGTGAGCAGCTCGAGCATCGCGGGGGTGTTCGACGTACGCACGAACTCCGTTTCCACGCCGAGCCGCCCTGCGAGATCGTCCCAGATGTCCACCATGATGCCGACCGGCCGATCGCCCTCCCATTCGACGGCGGAGGTGATCGGCATCACGCCGACCTTCAGCCGCTCTGCCGCAGCCGCGACACCGTCGCCGGATGTGAAAAGCCCGAGCATGACCCCTGCGACCCAGGCCGTCAGGCCATGCACCCGTCTCGACATCCTCTTGCACACCGCACTCATCGAACTCTCCTTGCCACGGCGACCCCCTGCACGAGCGCCGCGCCGACGGCCACGCCGATCGCAGCAGCCATCACCGCCCACGTCGGGAAGCCCGACATCGCCGAGAGATCGCCCGCGCCCGCGTCGAGCATCATCTCCGGGGGACAGCCCGAGAGCATGAGCATCCCAAGCGGCATGCTGTTGTGAACCACGTGGCCGACGATCGCGGGAACGACGCTCCCGGTGGTGATCGTGATCCAGCCGAGCACCGCACCGAGCACGAAGGTCTGCGGCATCCGTTCTGGAAGCACGTGGGCCACCGCGAAGAGGAATGCCTGCGCGAGTACCGCGATCACGACCCGCGCCGCCGTCCGACGGCGGCCGACGAACGCCGAGAGTGTCCATCCGCGGAAGAGAAGCTCCTCGCAGACGGCCGGCACTCCCGCGATCAGAAGCCACGACAGCCACCGCGGCTGCGTGCGAATCAGGCCCACGAGCTTCGCCGAAAGCGATCGGGCCTCGTCGGAGAGGGCATCGCCGCGAAACGCCAGTAGCGCCGCGGCGCCGAGCACGAACACGCCAGCCCCGAGCAAGCCCGCACCGAGCACGGCCTGGCAGGCGGACAGCGAGCCGCCGCGGCCTGGTCGGCGGAGCGAAAAGGTCTTCTTCACATCGACCCGCTGCCACCAGAGCAGAACCCCCAGGGGCAGAAGCACCGTCGTGGCCTGCTGCACCGGGATCGCCTGGAGCAGATCCTGCGGCATGAAGGCCTGCGCATACCAAAGCCCGGCAAGCCCGACGATCGCCGGGATGGCCCCCTGGACGAGTGTCGGGACCTCACGTCGCGTGGGGCGGGACAACGGCTGGCCCGCCGTGTCTTGGCCTCGGAAGAGGATGTCTTCGTCGGTCAGCATGAACGCCGTGATCCGCAAGAGCAGCCAGGTGATCACGATCGACGATGCGAGCGACAGAAAGAGCGGCATGGCAATCGAGGTTTCATCGCCGCCCCCCACGAATGCCCGATGCGACACGAGCACGTGGCCGACGAAGGGCGCCGCAGGCAAGAGGCCATCGATCCGCATGCCGGGAAGGAGGGCCGCACCAGCCAGCGAACTGGCCAGCAGGATCACCGGCGTGAGCGTGTTTTGCGCCTCCTTGCCGCTCTTGGCGGCGGTCGTCACCGCGAGGCAGGTGGCCGCCCCGACGGCTGCCAGCCCGACGAACACGACGAGCGTGACGCCGATGCCGCCCGCCGTGGCAAGGGCCAACGACTGCGACGGCCCCGTGGCGAGCAGCCGCAGCGAGACGCCGCTCGTGCCGGCGATCGACGTCACGTTCGCGACGAGAGTGGCGAGCGTGATCGCGAACACGGCGAGGAATTTTCCGAGGACGATTTCGTGCGCCGAGCAGGGCGCGATCAGGAGCGTTTCGATCGTTCCCCGCTCCTTTTCGCCGGCGATGGCATCGATGGCCGGGTAGAAGGCGCCGGTGATGGTGAGAACCGCCAAGAGCACGAGCACGCCTCCGGCGACGGTATTGACGATCTCACCGACCGGCAGGTCTTCCTTCGGCAGCTCTCCGACGATTCGAACCTCGATCGGTTCGAGCACGCTATCCGGCAGCCCCTCAGCCTCGATGCGACGGCGCCGCATCTCCTTCGCGAAGCTCTCCATGAGTGCGAGGAATTGAAGCCGCTCCGCCGACGTCGGTGGCTGGATGATCGAGGCCTGGACCGCCAGCGGGACCGTCCCACGGCCGTCGAGCTTCCCGGCCACGCCGGCCTCGGCATGGAGCCACAGGTCGGCGGCCCCGGAATCGATCACCTCATGGGCGATCGCCTGAGGAACCTCCTCGAAGACGGCTTCCGACGGCCACCCGACCCGATCCTTGGAATCGGTGGCATCGATCACCGACCGCACCCGATCGATGAACCCTTGGGCATCGGGCCCCGACACCGCGACCGTGATTTTCGTCGGTGCATGCCTCGCCTCCGCCTCGATCGTCGCCGTCCGCAGGCCGAGCGTCGTCGCCAGGGCGAGGATCGGATAACTGACCATCGGGAGGAGGAGCGTGATGACGAGCGTGCGCCTGTCGCGGACGAATTCGAGCAGCTCGCGGCGGGCGACCCACCCGGCGGCCCGCCACCGCGACCAGCAGTTTCCGGTTTGCTCGATCTTTCTCATGCCTGTCTCCTTCGGCTCACGGCCTCGAAGAAGGCATCCTCCAGTTCGGCCCCGTCGCCCACGAGCTCCTCACGGGTGCCCGCCGCGACGATCCGGCCCGCATGGATGATCACGAACCGGTCGCAACGGCGTTCGATCTCGTGCAGACGGTGGGTCGAGATCAGGATCGCGTGCCCCTCCTCGCGGAGCCGGGCCAAGAAGGCCAAGAGGTCGCGGGCTCCGAGCACGTCGAGCGCGTTGGTCGGTTCGTCGAGCACCAGCGCCGGCGGGCCATGCACGAGCGCCCGACCGAGCGACACCCGCTGCCGCTGCCCCGACGAAAGCCGACCCGCAGGCCGATCGGCGCACGGGGCAAGATCGAGCACGTCGAGGAGCCGGCCGACCCGGGCCCTGGTGGTCTCGCTATCAAGGCCGTGCAGACGTCCGAACGACGTGAAGATCTCGCGAGGCGAAAGCCGGTCCGGCACGCCGGTCGTCGCCGACACGTATCCGAGGTGCCGCCGGGCGCCGACGGGGTCGGTCAGCACGTCGTGCCCCGCCACGCGGGCCTTGCCCGAGGTGGGCCGCAACAGCGTGGCGAGCACCCTCAGGGTGGTCGTCTTGCCCGCGCCATTGGCGCCGAGCAGGCCCACCATTTCGCCCGGCGCGACCTGCAGCGACACGCCGTCCACAGCGTGTACCACGCTGCCGTCGCTCGCCCGGTAGTCCTTCACCAGATCGACGACCTCGATCATCTCATACCTCTTCGCTCGGCGGGAACTGCCGCCGTTCGAGGATGAAGATGGCCGCGGCCAAGAGCACGGCGGTGAGGATGAGCACCGCGAGCACTTGCACCCAGCCAGGCTGCAGATCGACCAGCAGTTGGATTTCCACGGGCAGGTTTCGACGCCATCCCATCCACTCGACGAGCAGGCTGCGCAGCCGCAGGCTCACGGTCGCCTGATTGACCAGGGCCGGCATCACTCCTGCAAGATACTCGACCATGAGCCCCACGCCCACACTGGCCACGAGCGCCCGCTTCGGCATGATCACCGCCGGCAACGAGAAGAGCGCGGCCCGTCCGAGGCACGAAAGGATCACCAGGCCCGTGAGCGTCGCGGCCACCTGCTCCCGGTGCCAGACCTTCGTCACCGCCAGCGCCAGCCCCAGCGAGATGATCGCGATGGTGCCGGTCCACACGACTGCGGCAAGATAGGTTCCCAGGAGGAGCGCCTTGCGTCCGCCGGGCCGCACCGTCACGTGCACCCACGTGCCCCGCTCCAGTTCGTCGGCCACCGTCGGGCACATCGTGACCAAGAGCCCGAGCATGCACAGCCCCTCGGGAATGAGCACGTAGAGGAGCACGACCGCGAGATCGGGATCGAGCCGCCCACGGGATGCACGGGCCGCGGCCAGCATCACCGCCGCCGGGAAGACAGCCCCGAGCGCGGCCATCGCCAGGCGAGGCAGCGTGAGCAGACGCCGGAGCTGGAAGGCTGCGACCGCCACGATCGATAATCGCAACGATCCTTCAGGGCGATCCGGCGGTTCACCGGTCGCGAGACTGGCGGTGGGTGCGATCATGGCCCGACCCCCCGATGCAACTGAACGAGCCGGCCAAAGATGCCTTCGAGGGAACGGTCCGCCGGCACCACCTCGGTGATCGCCAGCCCACCGTCGGCCGCCTGCTGGGCGGCCGAGACGACGGCCGCTGGCTGCCGCGTGGCCACGACGACGACGTTGTCCGGTTCGATACGGACCGATTCCACGCCGTCGCTCCGCCAGGCGATTTCGGCAAACCGCTGGGGCGGCACACACCGTACCCGCACCTCGGCCGGCAGCGAATCGATGAGCCCACGGATCTCGCCGGCCGCGCCGCTGGCGACGAGCCGCCCCCCGAGAATGACCGCCAGCCCCGCATCGAGCGATTCGACCTCATGAAGGAGGTGGCTCGCCACGATCAGACTCCTCGACACAGCCCAACTGCGAACCAGATGCACGAGCTCGTGACGGGCCACGGGATCGAGTCCGACGAAGGGCTCGTCGAGGACGAGCAGATCGGGGTCGTGGGCGATCGCGCCGGCGAGCTTCGCGCGCTGCCGCATCCCCTTGGAAAGCGACACGAGCGGCCGCCGCGATGCCGGTCCGAGGCCGACCTGGTCGACGGCCCGGTCAGCCCGGCGATCGGCTTCGCGACCGGTGAACCCGGACAGCCTCACGAGATACCGCACCCACTCCTGCGGTGTCGCATGCCGTTCGCCGAGATCGGAGGCGGGGCAATAGCCGATCCGCCGCAGGATCCGCGGATTTGCGAAGGGCGGCCGGCCGAACACCTCGACGGATCCCATCGTGGGCCGCAACTGCCCCGTGACGATCCCGAGAAATGTCGTCTTGCCGGCCCCATTGGGCCCGAGGAGTCCGTGGGCCCCCATGTCGATGTCGACCGTCACGTCGTTGACGCCGATCACCGAGCCGTAGAGCTTCGTCAGATTCCTGATGCGGATCATGTGCGCCCCTTATGCCCGTGCCGGCGCATCGACGCGCCGCCAGAGGATGACGACCGACACGACGCACAGCGCCAGGAGCGCCGCCAGCGGCGGAATGATCGCCGAGGGCCGTCGCTCGATGCCGAAGATCCACCCCTGGATGACGCCGAGAGAATGATAGGGGGACACCCAGGCCCATCGGTCGATCGATGGATCGAGCCCGGCAGCCCGGGCGAACCAGCGGAACTTCCTCGCCGGTGCCCCTGGTGCGGTCATGCCGGCAGCCGCGTTCTCGGCCGCATCGAGATCGCCGTGGATTCCCGGCTCGTTGACGGCGGCCATCAGATCAGCCGTCGCGAGCGACGAATGGGCGATCCAGCAGGCGGCCCAGGTGGCAAACCAGGCGAAGCTCGCGATTCGGCTCTCCGCCGTGAGCGATGAATAGGCGAGTGCCAGGAGCGCCGTCGGCACCATGAGCACGATGCTCGACGCGATCACCTTGAGCGGCAGATCCCACGTCGCCAATGCCACCGTGACACTCGGGCTCACGAGCACGCCCATCAGCCACAGCGAGACGGCCGGCAGCAGCGTGATCCCACCGATGATCGCGGCGAGCACCAGGCCCTTGCCGAGGATGTACTCCAGCCGGCCGACCGGTCGCGTGAAGTAGACCAGCCACGCCTTCGCCCGAAGGTCCCTGGAGATGAGCGTCGGCGCGACGAGCCCCACGACGACAGCCAGAAGCACTGCCTGCGGCGCCCTCACGAACGCCAGCAGCAGCCGCGACCAGACCAATCGCCTGGTCCGTACGATCTCCTCGGCCTCAGTGGCAGGGGCGTCGGCTCCACTGGAATGGCCGAGCGTGTCGGCCAGCACGGTGCCGAGCATGCCGACGCCGTCGAGGTTTCGGCCCAGGCGGGCGCCCTCGCGCATCGACGTCAGCCGCCCCTCCTCCACGGCCTGTTCGAAGGCGAAGAAACTCGCGGCAAAGAAAAGTGCCGGGCTCCACGCGAAGAGCAACGCCCGGCGGAGCCACCGGCTCGTCCACGCAAGACGGATGCCGGTCGTGGCGATCACGCCGATGGCATGGCCGGGCCCCCGGCGGACGCCATCCCAGCCGCGGTAGCCGACGTCATGAAGCGGCATCGATCGGCTCCATCTGTGACTCGATGGCTTCCATGAACACTTCTTCGAACGGACGGTGGGTCGGCGCCAGCGACCGCACGGCGACGCCTGCCTCGCGGGCCGCCCGCCATATGGCCGCGACACCGGCTTCGTCGGTCGCCGGAAAAATCACGGCTCGTTCATCCGCCATGCGGGCCGCGATCCCCGCCTCCGCCATGCGCCGGACCAACGGCTCGACCGGCCCTGTCACCTCGAGCCGCATCTCTGCGGCGCCCGGCCTCGTCATGGCCTCGATCGAACCGGCCCGTCGCACGCGGCCTCCGGCCAACACGATGACATGGTCGCAGATTGCCTCGACGTCGGGCAGCACGTGCGTTGAGACGAAGACCGTCTTGCCGTGGCTGCCGGCAAGTGTCTGAAGACGGCCGAGCATGGCCCGCCGCTCGATCGGGTCGAGGCCGTTGGTCGGCTCGTCGAGGATCACTAACTTCGGATCGTGCACGATCGCAGCGGCAAAGGCGACCTTCTGCCGCATGCCGACGGAGAGGGTTTCCACGGGGCGATACCGCTCCTGGCCGGTGTCGCACCAATCGAGCACCTCATGGGAGCGCCGGAGGGCCTCGGTGCCCGGCAGTCCTGAAAGCCGGGCCGCGTAGCGGACCATCTCCACGGCGGCCAACCCGGGCACGGTGCACTCGTCCTCCGGCACGACGCCCACCAGTTGACGAACCTGACGGGGCTGAACGAGCGGGTCGAGGCCGAAGACTCGTACTCTTCCTGCGGCCAGTCGCACGAGGCCGAGGATCGCCCGCACGAGCGTGCTCTTGCCGGCTCCGTTGGGGCCCACCAGACCGGTAATTCCCCGCGGCACCTGGAGCGAGACCTGGTCGAGCACCGTGCGCCGACCATACCGCTTCACAAGGCCGTCGATGACGACAGGCATCGGCTCTTCTGGCTGCACGCTCCCCCCTGCCGGCCACGGGCCGGTCACTGCTCCATCACTTCGGCTTCCTTGGCCTTGGCGAAGTCGCTCACCTTCGTCTCGAATTTCTTGGTGAGCTCCTGAACGTCCTCCTTGGCCGACTCGACATCGTCCTCCGTCATGCTGCCGTCGTCCTTCTCCGTGTCGGCAGCCTTGTTGGCATCGCGGCGGACATTGCGGATCGCCACGCGGGCCTCCTCGGCCAGTTCCTTGAT
Organism: Planctomycetia bacterium; assembly: GCA_046074725.1. GTDB lineage: Bacteria > Planctomycetota > Planctomycetia > Pirellulales > UBA1268 > CACORA01. The sequence continues at coordinate 33,682 of JBJTOU010000046.1, read as the reverse complement.
CCTGGCGGTCATCTTCTTGCGGACATCCGTGGAGAGAGCGGGGATCGTGATGCGGATCAGCCGGCCATCGCTCTGCGGATTCAGCCCCAGATCGGCAGTCTGAATCGCCTTTTCAATGTCCTTGATCGTGCCGGGATCGAACGGCCGGACGACGATCTGGTTGGGCTCGGGGGCGCCCACGCTGGCCAGCGACTTGATCGGCGTCGGCGAGCCGTAGACCTCGACCTTGAGCGTATCGACCAACCCCGGATTCGCTCGACCGGTGCGGATCCCTGTAAGGGCGTGACGAAACACCTCCACAGCCTTTTCCATGCGGTCCTCGGCATCGAGCAGAATGTCGTCGGCGGGCATCGCGGCTGGACTCCTTGAAGGTGAAACGACCGGCCGATCGGCCGGTGACTGAGGATTCTGGCAGGGGGCTTCCGTCGGAAGCAAGCGCCGGCTTTAGCCGACGATCACCGTCGGCCGCCTGTCGGGGTCGGGGATCGCCTTGTCGAGCAAATCGACGACGCGGTTCGGCACGTCCCCTTGGCCGAAGAGGACATAGTTGAGGGCCAGCTGGAGGCTGCCCCCCTTGCTCCAGCCGAAGACGATATCCAGCGGCGCGCCCCCCTTCGCCATCTCCATCGCGATCTGGGCGATCGTGTGCGACACCGACACGACGTCGCGGGCCGTGATCACGAACCGCGTCCCCTCCTGCCGCACGGAGATGATGGGCGCGTTCTCGAACTCGCTGACGTCGCCGTAGTGCACCTCCAGGAACACCAGCGGCACGCTCTCGGGGATCCGATGCTTGCGGCGGATCTCGGCCTCCTTGTCGGCCAGCGACCGGCTCCCCGGACGGTGCGGCACGAGCACGCGAAATGCCCCCTCGAGGAGGATGTCGGTCCACAGCATCCGATCGACATCGTCGGCGAAACGGAATTCCTTGAGCCGCAGCTCGTCACTCCGCCACGCCCGCGACGTGAAGGAGATCGCGATCACGCAGGCGATGAAGATCGAGGCGATGATGATGCCGTCGGGCCGCTCCATGATGTTGGCGATCGTCGTGTAGACGAAGACGAGCGTGATGAGCCCGAAGCCGACCCGCTGGGCCTGCAGGGCCAGGCCATGATGCGGCTCGGGCCGCCGACGCAATTCGTGAATCCACGAGGCCACGCAGGCACTGGTCATCAGCACGAGTACGCCCGTGGCATAGGCGCCCCCCTGGGCCGAAACATCGGCCCGGAACGCGAGCGTGACGAGCAGATTGATGATCGTGAAGGCGATCACGAGCGGGCGATAGGCACCCGCCCACTCCGGCGCCATGCCATATCGCGGCAGGTAGCGCGGCACCATGTTCAAGAGACCACCCATCGCCGAAGCGCCGGCGAACCAGAGGATGAGGATCGTGCTCAGGTCATAGATGGTGCCGAAGACGTTGCCGAAGAGCGGGCAGATGGGGTGCGGGCTCTCGCCGTGGGCGAGATAGGCCAACGCCCGGTCCATGGCCTTCCCTTTCACGGGCTCCAGACGCAGTTCCTCGGCCGGAATCAGCGTGTCGGTGCCGGTGATGAGCGACGAGCCGATGAGGAAAAACGACATGATGATCGCCGACACCAGCAGCATCCGCCGGGTGTTGGCAATGCGGGCGGCGGCGTCGTCGGGATCGACGGCGGTGCCACGGACAAGGTGGATGTGGAGCACGCCCGTCTCGAAGCCGCTCAGACCGAGCGCCAGCTTCGGGAACACCAGCAGCGCGATCGTCACCGCCACCCACGGCCCAGACCCACCGATCGGCGCGTGCTCCAAGTGGTATCGCCCCGCCGAAATCTCGCCGATCCAGTGTGGGAGCAGCGTCGGATCCGTGAGGAGGAACGAGACGCTCGCGACGATGACGATGAACGAGAGCCCGAGGAAGGCGATCACGAGCACCAGCGCCAGGCCGACCACTTCGCCGTAGCCCTTCAAGAACATCGCACCCAGCATCACGAGCAGAAACATGGTCACCGCGATCTGCCCCTGCATCCACTGCGGCACGCTGCCCGCGTAGAGCGGGTTGCTGATGAGGTGGGCCGCCGCGTCGGCGGCAGAAAGCGTCTTCGTGATCACGAAGTCGGTGGCAGCGAAGCCGATGAGCACGAGCACCACGATCTTCCCGCTCCACCCGCGGAACATCCGCTCGATCATCCCGATCGAGCCGACCCCGTCGGGCGTCTCGCCGGCGACGTGGCGATAGATCGGGAGCGCCCCGAACAGTGTCACGCAGACGAGCACGAGCGTGGCCAGCGGGGCGAGCGTGCCGGCCCCCTCGAACGCGATCGAGGGCTGATACCCGAGCGTGCTGAAATAGTCCACGCCACACAGGCACATGATCAGCCACCACGGATAGTGGTGGCCGGGCCCGTGCGACTTTGCACCTCGCGGCTGGTCCATCGACAGGGACTCCTCCGGGGGAATGTCAGACGGGCCGTGCAGCGATTCTCGTGCCGATCCGCTCGCCGGCGACGGCCCGCTCGATATTGCCGTCCTTGCGTGAATTGAAGACGAGGATCGGCATGCCGTGTTCCATGCACTGCGAAACGGCCGTCGCGTCCATGACCCGCAGATTCTGTTCCCGCATCTGCTGGTACGTCAGGTCACGGTAGAGCATGGCGTGGGGATTTTTTTCAGGGTCGTCGGAATAGACACCATCGACCCGCGTGGCTTTCAGAAGGATGTCGGCGTCGAGTTCCAGTGCGCGTTGGGCGGCGGCCGTGTCGGTGGTGACGAATGGACTCCCCGTTCCGGCGGCGAGGATCACGATGCGCCCTTTCTCGAGATGACGCTTCGCCCGACGGCGGATGTAGGGCTCCGCGACGCCGTCCATGCGGATCGCCGTCATCAGCCGTGTCTGCAAGCCGAGCGACTCCAGCGCATCCTGCAGTGCCAGGCCGTTGATCACGGTCGCGAGCATCCCCATGGAGTGGGCGGTGGCCTCCTGAATGCCGGTGTTCCCGGCCGTGAACGAGCCACCACGCAAGATGTTGCCGCCGCCGATCACGACGGCCACCTGCACGCCGCGGGCCGCCGCCCGGGCCGTTTCCTGGGCGAGATGGAGCACCTCCGGCATCGAGATGCCACGCTCGCCCGGACGGGCGAAGCTCTCGCCGGACAACTTCAGCAGCACGCGGCGATACACCTGTTCGTCTGACACGCCCGAATCACCCATGGAACAAGTGACGAAAGGCCCGGGTTTCTTCCGGCCGGAGGCCAGGACGCAAAGCGAGGCCACGCTGGGCTCGCGCGGCGTCAAGCCAGTTTCCAGTTCTCCATCCGCTTGATCTCGAGCCCGGCCGCCTTCGCGAACTGGCCCACGGTCTGCTTGTCGTCCTTCACGAAAGGCTGCTCGAGGAGCACGCACTGGCTGAAGAAATTCCTCAGCCGCCCCTCGATCATTTTGGCGATGATATTCTCGGGCTTTCCTTCCTTACGAGCCGCCTCGGAAAGGATCTCCCGCTCCTTGGCCACCACGGCAGGATCGAGGTCTTCCTTGGAAAGGGCCTGCGGCGCCAGCGCGACCACGTGCATGGCCACGCCCTTGGCCACCTCGGCCGCATCGGCCGCCGACGTCTTGCCAGCCACCTCGACGAGCGCCGCCTTCGAGCCGTCATGGTGGGCGTATCCGCCGCAGGGGGCGTCGATCCGGACGATCCGTGAGAGTTCGAAGACCTCTCGCATCCGGTTGAAGAGTTCGTCCTTCATTTCGCCGAGCGTCTTGGCGGGGTGCGCCGTGCTCTTCTGGGCGAGGAGGTCGGCCGGCGTTTTCGCGCCTGGCCCGAGGGCAAGCGTCTTGGCGATGTCGTTGCAGAAATCCTTGAAGTCCGGACTGCTGGCCACCGGCGCGCTTTCGCACTTCAACTCGATCATCGTTCCAACCCCTTTTGCGAGGTCGGTGTAGACGGCCAGGCGACCGGTCGAGGTCTCGCGGTCAGCCCGCAGGGCCTGCGTCTTGATGCCCTGCTTCCGAAGCCAATCGACGGCCTTTTCGGTGTCGCCGCCACACTCCGCCAAGGCCTTCTTGCACTCCATCATCGGCAGGCCCGTCTTCTCGCGGAGGGCCATCACGGCGGCGGCTGTAATCTCGGCCATTGTCACGTCTCCTGAAAAAGGTGATCGCAGTGGGGTGTATGCGGAGGAATTGTCCACACGACGCAAGGCACGGCCGGACGCCGCACCCGGCACCGTCACAAAACCGTGGCTTCTGTGGCGGGGCCCACGCGGAAAAGGATCATGGATGCCTTTTCCGAGTGAAACTAGACCTTCGGGGGCTTCGGCACAGCCCGCTTCACGTTGGCGCGGGCCCTCGGGGCCGGCTTCTTGGACGACTCGCCGGAGGCATCGGCCCCTTCAGCCGACACCTGGGCCTCCGCGGCGATCTCCGACTTGCCCTCGAGGATCGCATCGGCCAGCCGCGAAGCCACCAATTCGATCGATCGGATCGAATCGTCGTTGCCGGGGATCGGCAGATCGACCAGATCGGGATCGCAGTCGGTATCGATGAGCGCGACGGTCGTGATTCCGGTCTTCCGGGCCTCGTTGATCGCATTCTTCTCTTTCTTGGGATCGAACACGACAAGGCACTCAGGGAGCCGCGACAGCGTGCGGATACCGCCGAGGTTCCGCTCCATCTTGCGGAACTCGCGCCGCAGCGACGACTGCATCTTTTTAGAGTACGCGCCGAACTCTTCCGACGGCATCAACTTCTCGAGTTCCTCGAGACGCGCAAGGCGGTTGCGGATGGTGCGGAAATTCGTCAGCGTGCCCCCCAGCCACCGATCGCTGACATAGGGCATGCCGCAGCGGGCCGCCTCGCGGGCCACCGCCTCGGCGCCCTGCCGCTTGGTACCGACGAACAGTATGAGGCTGCCGGAGGATGCCACCTGTTTGAGGTATTTCTTGGCCCGCAGAAGGCCTCTGATCGTCTCACGGACGTCGATGATGTGGATCAGGTTGCGCCGCCCGTGGATGTAGGGCTTCATCTTCGGGTTCCACCGGCTGGCACGATGGCCAAAGTGGACGCCCGCCTCGATCAATTCTTGGGCCAGGACGTTCGACACGCGCTACTCTCGCAGGAAAGTGGAAATGGGGACCTCGCAGCACCGCAAACTATCGGCTTTTTCAGCCCCGTGTCAACGCACACCCCGCATCTCCGGCCCAAGCCGCAAAGCCGGCCTCGAACCGCCCGGTCCAAACGGAGAAAACCGTTGTTTCGAGGCTTGAATCGCCCTCTCGAACCACACTAGACTCCGGGGCTCACGCCGCTTCACCGCCCCCGGCTCCCATGGGCTTCGCATCATGCGCCATGTCCTCTCCGCGACCGTTCAGAACGTCCCCGGTGTGCTGGCACACGTGTCGGGCATGCTCGCCTCACGCGGCTACAACATCGACAGCCTCGCCGTCGGCGAGACGGAGGATCCCGGCTTTTCGCGGATGACGTTCGTCCTCCGCGGCGACGATCGGATGCTCGACCAAGTCCGCCGGCAGTTGGAAAAGATCGTCACCGTCGTCCGCGTCGACGACATCTCCTCCCGTAACTACGTGGAGCGGGATCTGGCGCTGATCAAGGTGGCGGCCCCCGCCGGACCGACGCGATCGCATGTCAAGGAGCTGGCCGAGATCTTCCGCGGCCGGATCGTGGACGTCGCGGCGGACAGCGTGATCGCGGAGATCTCCGGCACCGAAAAGAAGGTGGAGGGCTTCATCGAGTTGATGCGGCCGCTGGGAATCCTCGAACTCGCCCGCACCGGCAGGATCGCGCTGGTCCGCGGCAGCCCGCCGACCCGCGAACTCACCGAAGCCGCCGACGGTGGACGCCCCGCCGACTCCGCCGACGCCCGCGAATCACTCGCTTGATGACAAACACGTCCAAATCGATGCCGATGCCGTAACGCCGGAATCGACGCTGTGCCCGAAACGCATTTTTCCCACGGAGTTGCCTGTGCCCGCCACGATCTATTACGACGCTGACGCCGACCTCAAGGCCCTCGACGGAAAAACCGTCGCCATCATCGGCTATGGCAGCCAGGGCCACGCCCAAGCCCAGAACCTCCGCGACAGTGGCCTGAAGGTCGTTGTGGCTCAGCGTCCGGGTGGACCGAACTACGACCTCGCCAAGAGCCACGGCTTCGAGCCTCTTTCGGTGGAGGATGCGGTCAAACAGGCCGACGTCGTGAACATCCTTCTGCCGGACGAATTGCAGGCCGATGTCTACCGCACGTCCATCAAGCCCAACCTGAAAAAGGGCGCGATCCTGATGGCGAGCCACGGCTTCAACTTCCATTTCGGACAGGTCGAACCGCCCGCTGGCCACGATATTCTGCTGGTCGCGCCGAAGGGCCCAGGCCACCTCGTCCGTAGCGAGTACGTGAAGGGGGGCGGCGTGCCCTGCCTCATCGCGCTTGGCCCCAAGGCGAGCGAACAGACAAAGAAGATCGGCTTGGCCTACGCCAAGGGGATTGGCGGCACCCGCGGCGGCGTTATCGAGACGACGATCGCCGAGGAGACGGAGACCGACCTTTTCGGCGAACAGGCCGTCCTCTGCGGCGGTGTTTCGGAACTGATCAAGGCGGGCTTCGACACGCTCGTCGATGCGGGCTACCAGCCGGAGATGGCCTACTTCGAATGTCTCCACGAGATGAAACTGATTGTCGACCTGCTGTATCAGGGCGGCCTTGAGTACATGCGGTACAGCGTTTCGAACACGGCTGAGTATGGCGACTACACCCGCGGCAAGCGGATCATCACCGAGGAGACCCGCGCGGAGATGAAGAAGATCCTCGAGGAGATCCGCTCGGGCCAATTCGCCCGCGACTGGATCCTCGAGAACCGTGCCGGGGCCGCGATGTTCAAGGCGACCCGCCGTCGCGAGCGGGAGCACAGGCTCACGGAGACGGGCCGCCGGCTCCGGAAGATGATGAAGTGGATCGAGTCGAAGGAGTTTTAGCCGCACGCCCGCCCTCCAGGCGGGCGGTCCAGGATCGGGCGAGGACGTGCATGACACCGGAAGAGTACGAGTCGCGGGCGTTGTATGAGCAGCTCCAGCCGGGCGACCGGGTCGAGGCGATTCATGGTGTGACGGTCGGCTCGAGCGCCACCTGGAGCACGACGACCGTCGGTCGCGTGCTCCGCCGCGAGCGTCGCCGTCACGGCCTCCACTTCCGTCGTAATCCCGACGACAAGGTCTACAGCGACGTCCTGATCCTCGCACGCGACGACGGCGAACTCACCACCGTCACGATCGATGAATACACAAGGCTGAAAAAACTGTAGTATTCGAGCTGGGGCCCGGAGGGTCGGGTCAGCACCAGCGGGCGGAGGCCCGCCAAGCAAGCCGAGGCCACGATGGCGAGGCGTGCCTGACACTTCCGCACGCTGTCGTAACGGTCATGGAGCCCATTCTGATCGCCGGAACGTGGCGAGCGGCAAGGGCCATCGATTCGTTCCGGGCGATCGATCCGACGACGGGCATCGCCCGGGAATCCGTCTGGCCGGTCAGTGACTGGGCCGATGCCGATGCCGCGCTCGATGCGGCCATGCGGGCCGCCGACGAACTGCGGCGAATTCCCGACGCCCGTCGGGCGATCTTCCTCGAGGCCTACGCCTCGCGACTCGAGGCCCGCGCGACCGATCTCATCGCGACTGCGCATGCCGAGACCGGGCTCCCCGTGAGCCCCAGGCTCGCCGATGCCGAGATGCCACGGATGCTCGACCAGCTCCGACAAGCCGCGCAGGCGGCCCGCGAGGGAACCTGGCGGATGGCGATGATCGACACCCGCACGAACATCCGCTCGGCGGCGTTCGGCATCGGGCCGGTCGTGATCTTTCCGCCGGCGAATTTTCCGTTCGCCTACGGCTGCCTCACCGGGGGCGACTTCGCCTCGGCCCTCGCGGCCGGCAACCCAGTGATCGCCAAGGCGCATCCTGGTCATCCAGGCGTGTCGCGGATCGCCGCCGCGGAGGCCGTTGCCGCCCTGTCGGAGCACGGTCTGCCGACGGCCACCGTTCAATTGCTTCATGGACTGTCGCCCGGCGATGGCGAGCGGATCGTCGCCGATCCTCGCGTGGGCGCGACCGGCTTCACCGGGGGCCAGCAGGCCGGAATGAAACTCTTCGCGGCCGCCGCCGCCGCGGGTAGGGTCATGTGGGTGGAGATGGGAAGCGTGAATCCCGTCGTGCTCCTGCCAGAGGCCCTGGCTGATCGCGGCAGCCAGATCGCCGAGGAACTCACGGCCAGCGTGACCGGCTCGTCGGGGCAAGTCTGCATCAAGCCCGGCATCGTGTTCCTGGTCGATGATCCTGCCGGATCGGCATTCGTGAAGATGATCGCCGACCGCTTTCGCGGGATCGGTGCCCAAGTGCTCCTCGGCCCGTCGGGCCGCGATCGTCTGGTTCGATCGATCGCGTCGCTTCGCGATGCGGGCGCGACGGCGATCGTCGATGATGGCGCGGTTCGCGCCGGGGCACCCGGTCCCTGCACCCATCGGCCGACGCTCCTGGACGTCGGCGGGAGTGCCTTTCTGGCGGATCCCGAAGCCTTTCTCGTCGAGGCTTTCGGCAATGCAACCCTGCTTGTGCGTTGCGAATCGCTCGAGGAGTTGGCCCGGGCCGTCGCCGGCGTGCATGGGTCGCTCGCCGCAAGCATCTATGCGTCGCACGACGGCCGAGACGAGCCCGCCTTCGCAGCGATTGCGGCCGTGCTCGTGGACAAGGCCGGACGCGTGGTGGAAAACCGGATGACCACCGGCATGGCCGTCACGCCACCGATGCAGCACGGTGGCCCATGGCCGTCGGCGGCGCCCCCCTTCTATTCTGCGGTTGGGATGCCGTTCTCGATCCTTCGCTACGCCCGGCGGATCTGCTTCGACGGCTGGTCGCAGCCGCACCTCCCGGAAATCCTCCGCGATGCCGAGCCTCCGGGCCACCCGTGGCGGTTCATCGACGGCGCATGGACTCGCGGCGCCGCCTGACCGGGAGCAAGCCCGCGCTCAAGCGGCTTGGCGGCACTGGCTCGCCCTGGTGGAGGCCAGTGTTCGTACGCTCCACGGGCGGAGCCCGCGTGAGCGCCACCACGTCGAGACCGTCGTGGCCGCGATGATGCCCAGCGCCAAGAGATTGGTGCCCCCGAAACTGCTGGCCAGCGCGAAGCCGGCCACCGTCCACCAGGAAACGTCGTGGCCGATGATCGAGAGCAGCCCGGCAAAGAGAAGTGCCAGCGGCGCCGCAGCCAGAAGCACGAGGCCACCGCCGACGAGCAGCCGGGTCATCGGCATGGCCAGCCTGGTAAACCAGCACAGCACCACGAGATCGACCGCGACCTTGAACGTGCGAGAGAGTCCATACTTGGAACGGCCCTCGCGCCGCGGATGATGGCGGACCGGAATCTCGCTCCAACGCGCTCCCCGCGCCTCGGCGAGCACGGCGATGAAGCGGTGCATCTCGCCCTCGAGCGGGAGTTCTTCCGCAAGATCACGGCGGATCACCCGGATCGCACAACCCAGATCCTTCACCGTCACGCCCGTGACGCGTCGAATCAGCCAGTTGGCCACGAGCGACGGGACACGGCGAGTCCAGAACCGATCCTGGCGAAGCTTCCGCCATCCATGCACGACTTCATATCCGTCGTCGAGACGCTCGAGGAGAAGAGGAATGTCGGCAGGGTCGTTCTGAAGATCGGCGTCGAGGAAAACGAGGACATCACCCCGACTGGCTCGGACACCGGCGTCGATCCCGGAAGTCTGACCGAAGCAGCGGCGCATATGGATAACGACGAGGTCGTTTCGTTGCTCCGCCAGCCGATCGAGCAGTTCACCCGACCCGTCGTCCGAACCATCGTCAACGAGCACGTACTCGTAGCTTCTGTCGGTCGTCGGCATGGCCGCGTCGAGTGCGTCGAGCAATGGGCCGATATTGCCCCGCTCGTTATGCATCGGAATGACGACCGACACCTCGACTGCCGGCCTGGGTCCGTGCAACGACCGTGCGTCATTCATGGCGCAGCTCCCTTTCCGACGTCATGGACCCGATCCGCTGGTTTGGGCGGCGAGCGTCGGCAGTCGCCCCGGAGCGACCAAGCAGAACCACGTCGCCCTTTCCGAGGAACTGGGGCATCGACTCGAGCGGCACGACGTCGTCCGGCAGGAGGGGCCGAAGCGTCGAGAGGGCGTCTCGCGTGGTAACCAGAAAGGCATCGTCCGTCTGCTCTCGAAAGTAGCCGACGACCCTTTCGGGATCACGGCACTGTTCGACCGACTGCCCGGAATAGTAGATGAGGCTTTCCTGGAAGAACCGGTAGCTCTTGATGTGGGGTGATGGCGTCACGGCATGGCGGCGCACCCAGGCCGCGATGTGCGGGCTGTTTTGATGCACCGAGACCTGGGGGGCCGCCCAAGCCAGCATCGCCAGCGGAAAGGCCAGGGCGGTGGCGACCACCGTCGCGGAGGCCACACTGCGGCGACCCGTCTCGTGAGCCCACATCCCCACGATGCCGCCGACCAATGGCACGATGCCGATCACCAGCAGATGCAACTCGTCCGGAAGGAGGAACCAGAGCACGGTGCCGAGACCTGCCATCACCGCGATGCCGACCACCACGAGCGTGCCCCAGGAAACCCGGAGCCATGCGTGGCTTGCCTCGACGTCACGCGACACCCAGCCCGACACGAACGACCCGAAGAGGATCGCCATGGCCGGATAGGCCGGCGCGATGTAGTGCGGCAGCTTCGTGCTGGAGACGGAAAAAGCGCCGAGCCAGACGATGATGTTCGCCAGCACAAAAAGGAAGGCACGCCGCTGCTGCCCTCCGCCGGCGAGCTTCTGGCAGGCCCCACGCACGCTCTGATAGAGGAACATCGACCATGGAAACATCCCGACGACGGCGGCCACCGGATAGTACAAGGGGCTCCCGGCGTGATGCTCGAACGCCTGCGAAAACCGTCCGATGTTATGCACGAACAGGAATCCTTTCGGCCATTCGCCGTTGGTCCGCATCCCTACCCAGACGTACCAGGGTGCGGCGACCGCCGCGATCACGCATACGGCGGTGAGTGGGCGCATGGCCCAGATCGTGCGGGCAATGGTCATCGGCGCCAGGGCGTTGGCAAGCCAGCCGAGGAAGCGTTTCAGCCAGTGTCCCTGAGCCTGTGACAGGCCGGGACCGGACATGACGGCATCGGCGTGTTCGAACAGGAGAAAGAGGCCGAGGGCTGCCGTGGGGAGGACGGCTCCGACGGGACCCTTGACCAGCACGGCCGCTCCCATCGCGGCATAGCACATCGCCCAGTCACGCCAGGACAGCCTCCCATCGCCCCGCACCGCTGAAAGCCCATCGTGATCGACCGGGCGCCGCCCGAGCGCGGCGATAAAAACGACCATCGAAAGCGTGCAGAAGAAAACCAATTCGGGATCGGACACAGCCGCCCTGGCAATCACCATGAATTGCAGGCAGGTTGCAAGGCACAGGCCGCTCCACAAACCGACCCGTGGCGTGAAGAGCATCCGACCTGCATGGTAGGTCAGCAGGACGGTGCCAACGCTGAAGACCGCCGACCCGATCCGCATGGCAAACTCGCCATTCCCAAAGAGAAATGTGCCGAGCATCATCACCCAATACATGAAGGCCGGCTTGTGCAGTGACAGTTCGCCGTTGAAGTAGGGCACGACGTGATCCCCACGATGGAGCATCTCCATGACGGTGCTGCCGAAGTAGGCCTCGTCTTCGTCCCACAGATGCGTGCCGCCGAGGTTCGTCAGAAACGCGAACGCGCAGAGAACGACGAGAAGAATCTGATGCCATGCGACCTCGGAGACGGGGATCCCGCGTGATCTCGGTGCCGGAGGGTTGGGCATGCACGTTCCTCGAACGGTGGTCGGCGGCACGTCCCGGCGACCATTCGCGGGACCGGCCGATGACCGAAGCGGGGGGGAAAGTAGGGAGCCCGCGATGGGTGGTCAAGGGCGACTCCCCTGCCGGAATGCTCTCGACGCCCCCCGATATTCCACCTAGTTTCCGCGAATCCTCGCCTTGTTCCAACGAAACCGCCGCGGCGACGGTTTCACTCCCCAGGATTTCAATCGCGTTCCCGATGTGCGGTATTTGTGGCTTCGTCGGTGATGGTTATCCCGACACCCTGCGATCCATGACCGACGCCCTGGCCCACCGGGGGCCTGACGCGGACGGATTCTTCCGCGCCGAGGGCGTCGAACTCGGGCATCGCCGCCTGTCGATCGTCGATCTCGCGGGCGGCGTGCAGCCCATGTCGGACGACTCGGGCGACGTGGTGATCGTCTTCAACGGCGAGATCTACAACCACCCCGACCTCCTCGAGCGTTTTTCCACCGAGTCCCCCTACCGAACCACGTCTGATACCGAAACCATCCTGCGGGCGTATCGTCGTTACGGCATCGACTGCGTCACTCAACTCGACGGTATGTTTGCGTTCGTGCTCTACGACCGATCGCGACGCATGCTCTTCGGCGCGAGAGACCGATTCGGCGAGAAGCCGCTCTACTACACGACGCGGCCGTTCGGCCGGTTCCGGTTCGCATTCGCCTCCGAATTGAAGTCGCTTCTTGCATGCCGGGAGATCGCCACGGCGGTCGCCGTATCTGATCGGGCGATCGTTTCCTACCTGCTCAACGACTATGTCACGGGCAGCCAGAGCATTTGGGATGGCATCGCACAGATCGGCCCCGGGTCGGCATTCTCGTATGGGCTGCCTGGAAGTGAGCGTGAAGGGTTTCACGAGTGGGCATTCTGGAAACGCGCAGTCGCCTATGACGATGCCCCGCAGGCAACGCAACCGCCCCCCTACTCCGAGGCCTGCGAAACACTCATCGAACTTCTCGTCCGCTCGGTCAAGCGGCGGTTCATGGCGGACGTTCCTGTCGGCGTGCTGCTCTCAGGCGGAATCGACTCCTCCAGCATCGTGGCCTGCGCGCAGCGCGCCGGATGCATGCCGCTCAAGACCTTCTCGATCGGCTTTGACGAGCATTCGTTCGATGAAACCCCGTTTTCGACGGAGGTCGCCCGCCATTTCGGCACGGATCACCACCACCGGGTGTTCACGAGCACGGCGATGGTCGAGCGGGCAAGCCACATTTTCAAGATGATCGACGAGCCGTTCGCCGATCCGTCCCTACTCCCGACGTCGCTGCTGTGCGAACTGGCCGCCGAGCATGTGAAGACGGTGCTGGGCGGCGACGGCGCGGACGAACTCCTTGCCGGCTATGACCCGTTCAAGGCCCTCGCACCCGCCGCATGGTACGAACGGCTCGTGCCTCGCTGGGCGCACCGGGCAGCGGTATCATCGATGACCCACCTCCTGCCCGACTCCGACGCAAACATGTCGCTGGCATTCAAAGCGAGTCGTTTCCTGCGCGGGATGCACGTGCCGGCCGCGGAACGAGTGCGAACCTGGATGGGGGCTTTTTCACGAGAGCAGCTCACGACGCTGCTCCCGGACGTGCGACTGCCCAGGGCTCCGGAGTGGCATGATTCCAGCCGAGGAGGATCCGCCGATCCCATCGCTTTGGCCCTGGACTTCTACCAGGCGTCGTATCTCACCAATGACATCCTCGTGAAAGTCGATCGGGCCAGCATGCTCCACTCACTGGAGGTGCGGTCGCCCTACCTCGACACGGCGCTGGCCGAATACGTGAATCGCCTTCCGAGCCACTACAAATACCACCGCGGGGTTTCGAAGCGGATGCTCAAGGATGCCATCCTTCGAAACGGGTTGCTGCCGTCGACCATCGTCACTCGCCGCAAGAAGGGATTCGGGATCCCGGTGGCCAAGTGGATGCGAGTCGATCTGCACGGCTACTTCCGCGACGTGCTCCTGGACGAGTTGCCGGCGCCGCTGGGCATGCTCAGCCGGACCGCGATCGCCGCCTTGTGGACGCGACACTCCCGACGCGAGGCGAACTGCTACAAGGAGCTGTGGGCGATTTTCATGCTGATCCAGTGGGCCCGAGCCGTCTCGAATCGGGCTACGTTCAGGCGTGAGAACCCGCACGCCGTGCACCGATCCCCACCGCCGCGCATCGCCGCATGAGCTGGGTCGTGACGCCCAAAGCGCCTCGCCGGCTCAGGCCACGCGGGAAATGACGCACTTGAGATACTCGCCGTCGAGGCAGCTGGCGCTCACGGGGTGGTCGGGTGCGGCGCCCCGCACCTCGAGCAGTTGGATCGATCGGCCACTCCGCTGGGCGACACCAGAGAGCATCATCAGGAAGTCGTCCCGGGACACGGCTCCCGAGCAGCTGTTGGTGACGAGCATGCCGCCGGGTTCGAGCAGATCGATCGCGAGCCGATTGATGCGGTGATAGGCACGCATCGCCTCCTCGAACGACGCGCGGCTCCGGGCGAACTTCGGCGGGTCGAGGATCACCATGCCGAAGCGGTTCCCTGCCCCCCTCAGCCGATCGAGCATGTCGAATGCGTCGGCCGTCTCGACGGTGATGTTCGCCGCGCCGTTCAGGTCGGCATTCGCTTTCGCCAAGGCCGTCGCCTTGGCACTGGAATCGCCCGCCAGCACGCTCGCCGCCCCCCCTTGCACCGCGCAGGCGAGCGAAAAACCACCTGAGTAGCAGAACATGTCGAGCACCCGGCGGCCACGTGCGTATGCCGCCGCCGCCTGACGGTTGTCCCGTTGGTCGAGGTAAAAACCCGTCTTCTGCCCCTCGGCCAAGTCGATGCCGAACGACAGGCCGTGTTCCTTCACGAAGATGGGGCCCTCCGGAGCCGTGCCGCGGACCAGACGGTCCGGAAGGTGCAGACCCTCGAGTTTCGAAAGCCCCCGTTCGGCGCCCCGCAGCAGGATGCCCTTGGGGGCGACGATCGCCTCGAGGGCGTCGCAGATCACGTCGAGCCGTCTGGCCATCGCGAGGGCCGTGATCTGCACCGAGAGCCAGTCGCCATAGCGATCGACGATCAGGCCGGAGAGGTCGTCCCCTTCGCTGTTGATCAGCCGGCATGCGCCGGCGCGGTCGTCGAGCCCGAGCGACCGTCGCACGACCGCCGCCGATTCGATCCGGGACCGCCACAGGGCGTCGTCGAGCTTCGTGGCGGCGTCGAATCCGTAGAGCCGGACACGAATCGTGCTGACCGAGTTCCAGAGGCCCCGAGCCACGAAGAGACCGTCGTGGGTGGCAAGATCGACCACGTCGCCATCAGCCGGTTGACCCTCGACGCGCAGCACGGCGGACTCGAGCACCCACGGATGGCGGCCGAAGAAGGGCCTTGCCCGCTTCGGCTTGAGCACGACTGTCGCGACGGCCATTCCCTCAGGCATGGATGGCTTGTTTCGCAGCGCCGGGAAGCACGTGAGGGGCCGGAAGGGCGTCGCTGCCAGGGTCCGCCTGAACTTTCCTGCAATCCTGCCGCATCGCCTTCTTCCGCTCGATGCGGAGAATACTCCAGCTGAAGACCGCACCCAACGGCCCCGACAGCAGCGCCGGCAGGAAGACGAGGTTGCCCACCAGCGCGATCGTGAGCATTGAAAGCATCATGTAGCCGAATCGCTGCGTCGGCCCGAACGGCGATAGCGAGAACACCGCCAAGCCGATGCCGATCACGCCCCAGCTCTGGTACATGGCCCGGGCACAGCCCTTGTAGGCGAGCATGGTCGCCTGCTTCCGATCGAGGCCGTCTGCGATGCCGCGGCGGAACCAGAGCATGAAGTGGACGACGTCATCGACCGTGACACCGAGCGCCACGCTCGGCGCCATCACCGTGCCGATATCGATCAGCATCGAGCCGATGTCATAGGTCTTGAGCAGGGCGTTGCCCCAGCCCATGCCGCCGAAGACCATCACAGCCGGGAATGCCGCCGGAAGGAGCAGCACGAGGCCGGCCGATACAGCCCGGCAAAGCAGGATCATCACGACCACGATGATCGCGAAGTCCCAGATGAACCCGATCTTGAGGCCGTCGAGCAGCGAGTGCTGCGCCTTGTAGACGAGCGGAACGAGCCCGGTGTAATCAACCGTGACCCCGTCGATACCGCCGGCCTTCAGCCGCTCGAGGATCGGATCGATTCTTGACTGGAGGTCGGCCTTGAAGAGGGCGTAGTCGACCTCCTTGGTGGCGCTCACGCGGGCACTGATCCTCCAGAGCTCCTGGTCGATCGGCTCGCCATCGGGCAACTGCGTGGCCTCACGGAGGTAATCGCCGGCCAGAAACTCGTGCCGATGGGCCAGGAGCCGCTTGTTGAGCACGCTGCGTCGCGTGCGGGCACCGAGGCCGAAGGCCCGCGCCGCCGCGCCACCCATGCCGTCGCCGCCACCCCCGACGTCGAGGCTGCGACCGAAGGTCACCGTCGAGAGCGAACTGCCCACCTCGTCGAGACTGCCGATCTCTTTCTGAATCTCACCCACGAGCTCCATCCGCTCGAGGAACGTGAGCGGGCAGTTCTGCTGTTCGATGCGAACCAGAATCTCCATCGGCACCAATGGACCGAGATTGTCCTCGAGCCACTTGTAGTCGAGGCGAATCCGGGCCTGAGGCGAAAAGAGCCGCATGAGCTGGACGCTGCTCTCGACCCGGGTCATGCCGTAGCCGACGCCGGCCATCACCAGGAGGCAGGCCGTGGCCACGATGCCGTTGTGCCGCGTGATCCATTGCCCCACCCGCCACCACGGACTCGATTCGATCGGCTTCCAGCCGCCGCCGTCCTCGTCCTCGTTCTCGGCGAGCCTGCCGAGCTTCAGCCGCGGCGGGAACAGTTCCAACGCCGCCGGCATGAACGTGATGAGGATCAAAAAACTGACGCATACCCCGGCCGCGGAAAAGATGCCGAACATCCTGATCGGCACCAGTTCGCTCACGGCGAGCGTCGCGAGGCCGACTGCGGTCGTGCCGGTGGCAAGCGACAGCGGGAGCAGGGCGTGGTGGACGGCCCGACCAGCCGCCCCTTCCCGAACGCCCGTTTCGGCCAGCTGGTCGCGGTAATAGTTGGCCAGGTGGATGGCGCCGCTGGTGGTGGCGACATAGACCAGCGACGGCATCGTCAGGAGGATCGCATCGACCGGATAGCCCGAATACCAGACGATGGCCAGGCTGGCGAACATGCTGTAGACGCCCGACGCCAGCACGAGGCCGACGAGTGCCTTACTCTTCAGGCTCCACCAACTCACGAAAAACCCGACCACCAGCGACAGGCCGAACAGGATCGTCACGCTCGTCTGGCCCGCGCGGTCGATCGAAACGTTGTCGACCGGCGGACCACCCATGTGGAGAGACTTTTCGGGGATCCCGCATTCCCCGACCGCCACCTGCCGAATGACGTCGATCGTGCCGTGGAGATTGGAGCGGGCTGCGTCGGACAGCGTGAGCACCAGGCAGGTCTGACGCTGGTCAAGGTTGTCGGGGGAGCCGTCGGCCGGCGGCGGGCCGATGATCGCACCAGTCAGACGAAGAATCGCCTCGTCGCGTTCGAGGTTGAGTGGCTCGGAGGTCATCCGATCAACGGCCCGGGGGCCAGTCTGGGCCGTCTTGAAATAGAGCGGCCGGTCGATTCGGGAGGCCTCCTCCGGAGGGGGGAGCACTTTCCGGGCGAGCATCTCCAGCCGCGGATCGGCCATCGTGCAACCCTCCCAGCTGACGAGGATGAATTCCTCGCCCTGGAAGTTTTTGCGGAAAAAGCGGTAGGTCTGCGTCTCGGGGTATTCGAGCGGCAGCCAGCCTTTTACATCGTTTCGGTTGTTTCCCTTGGCCTTGATGGCCCCCACCACCACCAAGGGCAGCAGGAAAACCAGCACGGCCATGATCCAGACACTGAACCGCTGGTAGATGTTCGGTCCGTGGTTCGACATCATGCCGGGAAGCCGGGAGGGACGGGGGGCATCCTCAAAACGCTTTCTCGAGACCCTCAACGGTACAGGCCACCCCCGGGTCAGTCCATATCGCCCGGCCCATCACCGGGAAATTTTTTCGTCCCAGAGCGTGATCTAAGTGGTTTCTGGCGAACAGTTTCCGTCGATGGCACAGTCTGCCTGACCGGCACTGTCGGCTTGTCTCGATGCCTGATCACAGCGACGGAGCGGTATCCGAGGCCTGGAATCCGCAGGATTTATGCGACCCATCACAGAATGGCCGGGTCTTGGTCTGGCCGCACCGGCAAAGTGCCACCGCCCGTTTCTGGGCCTGGATCGGAAAGGTATTCCCCAGATGATCGGTAACCCGCAACTCGACCGGCCCCTCCCCGGCCGCGTCGGGGAGTTCGACCACAAGGGGGCCATCGACCCTGCAACGGATCGTCACGATACCGGCGGGCGTGCGGGGGGCGCCCGCTGAGGAACCACCATCAGTTGGCTGCGACATCATCGGTTTTAATCCGTCTCCGTCGAAATGGGCTGTACGGGCGGGGCGTCCGCCGGCAATTCCAAAACCTCAAACCGCAGGGTGACACGGGTTGGCAGTGCGCCCTGATCAACGGCTGCGGGTGGCACCGCCCCATCCACGGCCGCCTCCGTGGCAGGAATTTCGGCGCCAGGCCCCGGCAGCATGGCGACGAGGCCTGGTGATACCACCTCGAGCATCGCCGGCGAGGCGATGAGGCGATCAAGAAGGGCATCGACGTCGGCAGCACGCCCCGAGACGGCAAGGCTGTCGGGTGACGCAGCGCCGGCTTGATCGACCGGCTTTGCGCCGTCACTCTCGATCCGCAGGCCACTGGCTGCCAAAAGCGACTCCAGTCGATCGCGCCCCTGCGGATCGCGAATCCCCACCCGCACCGAGCGGTGCTCCGGCGAAACGCCGGCGGTCGAGGCAATCCGGCGAGCCCTCGCTTTTTCCAGCGATGCCTCGTCGATCCGGTTTGCCTCCGCCCAGACTTCGGCGGCCAGTTTCACATCCGCTGCCTGCTGCGGCGGGGCGACCGGCTGCGGCCTCGGACGGTTGACGAGCACCGTCACCACGCCGCCAGCCGCCAGCGCGACAAGAAAGGCCGGCAGAACCCAACGTCGCTCCGCCTGGGCTGAGACAGGCTGGTGGGTCGCCTCCGCGGCGTCATCACGGGCTTCGGCTTGTTCCTCGGCAAGCCGCGCGGCCTCGAGCCGCCGCCACTCCGCGATGACGGCTGGATCCTCGGATGGAGGCGACGTGTTCGTGGGGTCCTTCATGGCATCTCACCGCGCATGCTCAGAGGAACACAAACTGCCTCTGCGTGCAATCCACCACCACAAGGGCAAGGCCAGAATGAGCAAGGCCAGCGACACCACCTGCGAAATCGAGAGCGATGTCCCGAACGCCGGTGGCTCGTCGATCCGGATCGCCTCCAAGAGAATGCGTGAGATGGGGTGCAGCGTGAGCACCAGTGCGAACACCTCTCCCTGCCGGCGGGCCAACGGCGTGAAGGCGATCGCCAATCCGGCAAGCAGGGCGGCGTCGATGGCGGCGTAGAGTTGGGCCGGATGCACCGGAAGGCTCCATGACGCTGCCCCTCCAGCCAAGAGCGGCGGCAGGAGCCCCCGCCGAACTTGGTCGGCCCATGGCGGACTTTCCGGCGGAAAACGCACGGCCCATGGCAGGTCGCAGGGCCCGCCGTAGCAGCAGCCATTCAGGAAGCAGCCGATCCGGCCGATCGCCAGCCCGACGAGCATGCCTGGTGCGATGCAATCGGCGAGTTTCAGTATGGGCAGCCCGCGTCGTACGGCGAACCACACTCCCGCCACCGCCACGGCGGGAAGCGAGCCGAAGACCACCAGCCCTCCGGCGGGGATATTGAGAACGGCCAGCAGCGATTGCATCAGGGGCCGGCCGGCCGGAAAGAACTGGTCGTGATACTGGATCACATAGAAGAGCCGGGCCCCGACAATGCCCGCCATGAAAATCTCCATGCCAAGGGAGAGGATCGTGTCGGCATCGAACCCCATCGCCCTGCCACGCACGATCGAAAGATGGATGCCGGCAGCGGCGGCCACCAGCAGCATCATGCCATACCCGCGGATCGGGACGCCCTCACCATCGTCGAGGGCGGGGAGCACGAATACCACCATCGCGACGGCGAGGAGCAGCGGTCCACCGAGCATGGAGATGGCGGCCCGCCATCCATGCCGTGCCGCCGTGGCCGCCAACGCCATCAGCCCTGCCACGATGATGACGGCCAGCAGCAGCCCGCATCCGAAGATCGGCAGGCCCTTCTCGCTCCAGGGAATCCGCGACGGAATGTGGAAGAGTGTGGTCAGCATGAGTGGCCATCGCGTGGCGGGAGCAGACGGTTGTCGATGAGGCGGGTCGTGCCGAGGCGACCGGCCACCAGGGCAACGGCGTCGCGCGCCGGATTCAACGCAGCAAGCGATTCGGCATCGACGACCACGGCATAGTCTACGGCCACGCCGTGCCGCTCCATGGTCTCGCGCATCGCCCGTTCAACGTCCGCCGTTGACACCGAGGAATGCCACAATGACTCGGCCTTGGCGAGCGAAGCGGAAATCGCCACGGCCCGTAGCCGCTCATCAGACGTGAGGTAGGCGTTTCGCGAACTCATCGCCAGCCCGTCGGCTTCCCGCACCGTCGGACAGACGACGACCTCGATCGGCAGGCAGAGGTCGCGGACCATCCGCATCACGACACGCGTCTGCTGCCAATCCTTGGCGCCGAAGTAAGCGGCATCGGCGGGCACCGCCAAAAAAAGCTTCAGCACAACCGTGGCCACTCCGGAGAAATGTCCCGGGCGGATCGATCCTTCGAATGGCTCAGCCGGCCCCGCGACGACCACCCGCGTGGCATGTCCGGGTGGATAGATCGCCGCAGCATCGGGCGCGAACACCCACCGGACGCCATGTGGCCCGAGGAGCCGGCAGTCGGCCTCGAACATCCGCGGGTAGCGGTCGAAATCCTCGCCCGGTCCGAACTGCGACGGATTCACGAAAATCGAAACGGCGACGTCGTCGCACGCTTCCGCGGCACGAGCCACCAGGCTGGCGTGTCCGGGATGCAACGCGCCCATGGTGGGCACGAACCCGACACGGCGGCCTGCGGCGCGGGCCCGCAGCACCTCCTGCCGCATGAACGCCGGATCGCGAATGATCTCGGGCATCGGTCACACCATCGCTTCCACGGCCGCTACGGCATCCGTCACAGCACGGCCGGGGTCGGCGGCATCGATGACCACGACTGCCTTCGGCTTGAGTGGCGAGGAATAGTCCGGGTCGCGCAGGGCGGCGAGCAGGCGGCCCTGCAGCCGCATCCGATGGGCATCGTGGCCAAGGACGCCCGGGGAGGCGACACGCACGAGGATGGCGTGCGGGACGGGCACGGCTGCGGCCCGGCGCGCGAAGTGCTCTTCGAACCGGGATCGCGAGTCGGCATCGAGCGATTCGGCGGCGGCCAGGCGAAGCATCTCGAGCCAGCAATCGGCGACGACGCCGTGCGCGGATTCATCGCAATCGATCTCGGTCAACGTTGTCACCCATGCATCGAGCGTCTCACACCATTCCGCTCCCGGCGCTTCCCGATCGGGCAACGGCCGCGGCGCGGTCACGAGGCAGCCCACGGTCGATTCGCCAACGGCTCGTGCCAGATGCTCCCCGCCGCTCCCCGGCACGCCGACCACGGCGACGTGCGGCCGCGGTGTGCAAATGCTTTCGAGCATTTCGTGGAGCGTACAGGCGGCCAGCGGGTGAAGGGCGTCGGCGGCGATCTCCACGCACGGCTCCAAGACGAATCGGCGGGTGGACATTCTGGGATGGGGAACGGTCAGATCGGCCGAGTCGAGCACGAGGTCGTCGTAGAGGAGCAGGTCGAGGTCGATCGTCCGCGGACCCCACCGCTCGGCCCGCTCCCGATGGAGCGTGTTCTCCACGGCATTGAGCATCGAGAGAACGTCCCGCGGCGGCAGTTCGGTCTCCAGAAGGCATGCACCGTTGAGAAAAGCCCCCTGCCCCGACGGACCGCCGACCGGCACCGTTTCGTGAAACCGACTCACACCGAGAACCGTGACGCCGGGCATGTACTGCATCAACTCGATCGCACGATCGAGATGCTCCCGACGGCGGCCCAGATTCGAGCCGCATCCAATAAGGCATCGTGCCATGGTGTTTCCCGTACGGCTGAAGAGCCGTCGGAAGATTCTACCGGCCCAAGGGCCCCGGCGGGCAAGCCGCCCCACAAAAGCGGCCGATGCATCGATGCGACATCGAAGACGGGGGGGACATCCAGGCCACGACCAAGGTCGCCGACTGTCGATCCCTCAAGTCGTCGCCCCCCAATGGACTTCGAATTGCTTGTATACGGTTAACGCTCCCTTGCGCCACACATCGTCGATCCGACCCACTCCATGGCCGCCGTGATTCGACGGCGTGGCGTCATTCTGTGGCCGCCGCGCATGTTGTCAAGCATCCGCGCGGTGCGGTGCGCTCAGACTCACCGAGGCAACGCCTCTTGCCCGGTAAATCCGCACGGCATCGCGCCAAAAAATTTTTTTGCAAGCACTGCAAGCATGAACCTGGGCGAGTCGTCATGATGGGGCGGCGCCGCGAATCGCGTTCCCGAAGAGGCGAAAAGCCCTTGAAATCATGGGCGCGACAGAAGCCTTTCTTCGGGACGGGCCGACACTTCCCTGCGAACCTCGCCGACCCCCATGGACAAAACTTTTTCCGAGCTTGAAGCAGACGACGGTTTTTCAGCCGATTCATCGCAAGGGCTTGACGGTGATGTTTTGTCCGATGCAACCGCGTCGGCAGACGGCCCGGATGCCTCGACCGAAAGCGGTTCCGACGATTCCTACTGGGAGATTTCCCGAACGCCTCTCACAAGCCTCGTTTTTTCGATGCCCCTCGTGTTGGCCTATGAGGGGGGCGTGCTTCTCCTCGGCCGCGGAAGCCCACGGAACGGGGCCGATGTCTGGCTGCGGCAGTTGCTCGATCTGCTTGGGTTTGGTTCGTACTTCCTGCTGCCACTCCTGACGGCGCTCGGCCTGGTGGCCTGGCACCACATGGCCCACGACCGCTGGCGATTCAGCCCGACCGTGCTGCTGGCCATGGCGGCCGAATGCCTGCTCTGGGCTTTCCTGCTGATTGGCATCGCCCGGCTTCAGGAGCGGCTTTGGCCCCTCGCCATCGCGGCCACAGGCGGCATCCTGCCCCTTGCGGCAGTGGAAGGGCCACTCATGGGACTCTTGGCCCAATTCGTGGGATACTGCGGGGCGGGCCTCTATGAGGAGGTCTTGTTTCGGCTGCTGATGCTGCCGGCGGTGATCTGGCTTCTCAAAAAATGGGGCTTGGCACCTGCGGTCGCCTGCGGGTGGAGCGTCGTTTTCACGAGCGTGCTCTTCAGCGCCGCCCATTATGTCGGCCCGCTCGGCGACGCATTCACGCCCTACAGTTTCACCTTCCGCGCGATGGCGGGAGCGTTTTTCTCGGTGGTCTTTCTTCTCCGTGGCTTCGGCATCGCGGCCGGAACGCACGCCGCCTACGACGTCCTCGTCGGGGCCTTATGAAACGGCCGGCCGTCCATTCGTCTTGGAGGAAACAGGCCGCGAATTTTATACTCCAGGGCTCGTGCATTGCATGCAGAGATTCATGGAGTTCGACGGCGTGCTCTCGGTTCGCCCCAAAGTCACCGACCTGGTTTTCCAGCTCTACGGGCGGGCGCTGCACCCGGAACTCTTCGAAACCCACGCCAGGCGAACCGTCCAGCGCGGCGGCTACTCGGCACTGATCTCGATCACCACCACGGGCCACCTCGTCACCTGGCGCAGCGGAGGCCTCACGCTCAGTGAGATCGCCACCGCGACCAGCCAGCCCCTGCCCCAGAAGCGACGGCTCATCTCTCACCGCCTGGCGGGTGAGCGAAGCGACCGAATGGAGTGCCGCGGCGGCATCTCCTACCAGACCTGCTTTCATCTGGAATCGGTTTCGGCCGACGTCTTCTGGGCATTCCAGCAGGAACTGGTCGTCGAAGGCTCGCGGCACGGCCTGCTTCACCGCTTCGAGGCCGGCGGCCGCATGGCCCTCGGGGCCGTGAGCCTGATCACGATCGAGACTCGGGCCGCGGGCCTGCTCGTGCAGGCCTTCCACACGTATCCCGACGACCTCTCGATCGTGAAGACGCAGTCGTTGTTCGAATGCCCCTGACACGCCCCCTCCGCACAGGACGCCGCCACCGATGCCATCCTCACAGCCCACCCACCCCCGCAGGAGCCGCGTGCTGATCGCGGACGACAACGAGCCCAACCGAGAACTCTTGGAGGCCTATCTTGCGGGGATCGACTGCGAGATCGCCACGGCGATCGATGGCGCCGACACGCTGGAGAAGGTGACGTCGTTCCGCCCCGACGTCATCCTGCTCGATGTCATGATGCCGAAACTTTCGGGCTTCGAGGTCTGCCAGCGGCTCAAGAGCGACCCGACCACGAGCCCGATCATGGTCTTGATGGTGACCGCCCTTGGCGAACTGGGCGACATCGAACGGGCCGTTGAGTCCGGCACGGACGACTTCCTCTCCAAGCCGGTCAATCGAGTCGAACTCGTGAAACGGGTCGAGAACATGATCAAGCTGCGGAACGTCACCGACGAACTCGAACGGCTGCGCAGCTACATCAGCACGATGGACGACGATCAGCCGCCGAGATGAACGGCGGCTGCGGATCGCGTCGGCCTGCGTTGTGTCAACGGCGGAGGCCGACGTGGTCGAGGACGCGGACGGTCGCTGGTGACTTGTTGAGCACGTAGAAGTGGACGCCCGGCACTCCCCTGGCGACCAAATCTTCCACCTGCCGGGCTGCAAACTCGACGCCCACCTCGAATTGGGCAGCTTCGTCTTCCCCTGCCGCATCGAAGGCCCGCGTGAATGACTCCGGCAGCCGGGCCTTGCAGAGGCTCGCGATGCGTCTGATCTGGGCGTAGTTGGTGACGGGCATCACGCCCGGGACGATCGGTGCCGCGATGCCCCGTGCCTCGCAGCGGTCACGGAAGCGGAAAAAATCGGTGTTATCGTAAAAAAGCTGCGTGACCACGGCGTCGCCTCCCGCATCGCACTTTCGCTTTAGGTTCTCCAGATCGGCTTCGGGGCTGGCCGCCTCCTGATGCGTTTCCGGGTAGCCCGCCACGAGTATGCCGAAGTGTGGGAATTCGCCCCGGATCAATGCCACGAGCTCAGCTGCGTACCGAAGGCCGCCCGCCGTCGGCGAGAACGACGTTTCTCCCTTGGGCGGATCGCCACGGAGGGCCACGATCGCCGACACGCCGATGTCGGCTGCACGACGCAGGTAGTCCCGTAATTCTTCCACGGAACTTCCCACGCATGTGAGATGGCTGGCCACGGCGACGGTATGCCGCGAGCGAACTCCTTCGAGCACCTCGAGCGTCGTGCCACGGGTTGAACCGCCGGCCCCGTAGGTGCATGTGATCAGTGCCGGCTCGAAAGCGACGAGCTCATCGATCGTCCGCCACATCATCGCCGCTGATTCGGGCGTCTTGGGGGGGAACAGCTCGAATGAGAGTCCGAACCGGTCGTTGGTGTAAACGTCGTGCATCGGCATGAATGTATTCCACGGGAGCCTCGTCGGTCCACTACCGCGCGCGTTCAAGATCCTCGAGGAGCATGCGGTCGGCCGGAAGCATCGCCAGCCCGAGTCGCGCCATCATCCGCCCGAGCATCGTGGCCGCCTGTTCGGCCGTGGTCACACTGCCTTCCTGGCCAGCGAGAAGTTGGTTGTGAAAGGCCGGCACCACGTCGGGCACGATGCCCCCCACCGTCGCCGCCACGCCGATCCTGGCGCCGCACGGGATCGACGAATGGATCGACGACTTGGCCAGATCGCCGACAAGCGCCCCCAAGAACTGGCGACCGGTGTCGATCGTCCCGTCCGGATCGTGAAGCCCTATCGATCCGTAACTCGCTTTCGAGTTGCTCGTGATCGTGCCGGCTGCAAGATTCACCCAGCTGCCGACATGGCTGTGGCCGAGGAAGCCCTCGTGGGCCTTGTTGGAAAAAGGCTCCATGACGGTCGCCGCGATCTCGCCCCCGGCCCTGCACGAGGCACCGATGACGGTGGCCTCACGAATCCAGGCATGCGGGTTGACCCTGGCATCGCGGCCGATGAAGGCCGGCCCGTCGAGGCAGACGAACGGTGCGATCTCGGCGCCGACATCGACGACGACAGGCCCATACCGCACGACGACGTTGTCGGCGATCCTCGCCCCATCAGCGGCAAAGAGCCCCGGGCGGACCTCCCGGAACCGGCCACTGTCGATGAGCATGGCAAGCACGCCGCCGATCGCCCACTCCTGCGCGACGACCGGATCATGGGGTCCGCGGAGCAGTTCGAGCGAGCAGTCGAGCCTGTCGAGACCGAGCGATTCGATCGCCGCCGTCGATCCGGTCTCGACGAGGTGCCGAAGCGCCGAATCGTCGGGGCCGGTTCCATCGACCGTGCGGTGGAGCATGGCGGCGGCGATCGCCTCGCCATCCAGAACGATCCCTCGATGCCCTGCCTCCACGAGGCTGCGCAGGGCGATAACCGTCGCCCGGCTCGGGACGACGCGAGCATTGACGACGACCGTGATCGCTCCGTGCCGCGACACGATCGGCTCGTCGGAGTGACTCGGGACGAGCACCCCCCACAGAGTCACGCGGCTGTCGGCGATAGCCTCGAGGTGCCTTGCCAGGTGCGGCCGCACGACCCGCCGAATACTGCCGATATGGGCGAGTGCCTCGCAGAGTGTTTGACCGCCGACGGTCAGATCGCAGGCCGGACGGGCCGCGGCGAGCACGCCGAGCCGCTCGACGGCGGTATCTTCGAAGACGATCACCTGCATGGCGCGAATTCCGCTGGTTGAGCTGGGAGTTCACCCTATCACGCGGCACGGCCCGTGCGGAGGCCAGTCCAGAGTGCCGTGCTGGCAAAAGACCCGTCGGCCGCGTAGGCTCCCCAGAAGTTGACGCTGTTCAAAGGCCGGAGTGGCGGAATGGCAGACGCGGCGGACTCAAAATCCGTTGCCCGCAAGGGCGTGTGGGTTCAAGTCCCACCTCCGGCATTTATCATCGGGGTCGCATGGCCTGTTGACCGAGGTGTCACTCCTCGGATCCGGCGGGCGTCCATTCGAGTACGGAAGGTGGCGATGGCGGCCGGGTCAGGCGGCCGGTGCGGGAGCCCAGGGTGAACCGAGGCCCATCGGGAATGCTTCACAGGTTCGTGTACCGTCTCTTCTGTAGAATAACCGGCCTAGGCCTGACCAAGTCGATCGCAGCGAGACGAGGTCAGGGAGTGCTTCATCGCGGTGGCCCAGGGAACTGCCTAAACTCTGGATGGCGGGTATGAAACAGGCCTCGAACGCTACGCATTGTTTATTGCGCACTCCCGGCCGTGAGCTGCTTGGTCTGGCCGGTGGGCTGGCTCTCAAGAAGAGCAGGGGGGCCGTAATGAATAGTCCTCGATCCATAGCGTGGGCATTGCTCGGGGGCTTTGCCATGACGATCAGCCCTGCCGCACTGGCTGATCAACCGAAAGCAACCTCCGCCCCAGACACGGGCGAAGCGGCGCGAATCCAAGCGGACCGTGAACTCTACGCAGGCACGTGGCGGGTGATCTCCATTGAGGCCAACGGCAATACGGCCCCGAACGACAACCGCCTCACCATCGTTGAAAACCTCATCGACGGCACCTGGAAACTCAGCGTCGATGGCCGCGAAGTCAGTAGCGGCACGAGCACGATGGACCCGCTCGCCACCCCCAAGGAAATCGACATCGAGATCGTTGCCGGCGACGGTGCGGGAAGCGTTCTCAAGGGGATCTACGAAGTTGGCGACAAAACCCGATTGCTGTGCTTCCGGGGTGGCAATGGCTGGAGGCCCCGTGAGTTTTCCGGAGCCGTGGGGAGTGACAGCGTACTGGTCGTTTTCGAGCGGCAGTGGTCGGGAAGTGCCCTCTCTCGCTAGCGATCCCGCGTGAGAGGCTGAAAGACAAGTCCCGAAGCGGTGATCTTCTCCCTCGGGAAGTATGCCGGTCTTCGATCCGATCGACCGCGGGGCGACCGCGGGTTTCGGCAGCAGATCCAGTGTTATTTTCGGCTCTTGAGGAACTCGACCACGTCGAGCAGCTCGGTCGGCGAGAGCGTGGCCGCCAGGCCATCCGGCATGCTGCTTTGCTTGAGTTTCACCCGCTCTTCGATCTCGGCCACCTTGATCGTCTTCTTCTCCTTGCCGTCGAAGATCACGACGTCTTCGGGCGTCTCGCTGACCACCAGGCCGGTGATGCTGCGACCGTCGTCGGTGATGAGCGTCGTGGAAACATACTTTTCGTCGATGGCGGCATTGGGATCGACGATCGATTCGACCAGCTTGTAGGGATCGAGCCTGGTGCCGACGTTCGTCAGATCCGGACCGAAATTGGCCCCTTCCGTCCCGATTTTGTGGCAGTTCGAGCAGACGCGGCGAAACACCTCGCGGCCGCCGTCGATGCTGCCCCCACGGATCTGGGCGATCGAGTGCATCGCCTTGTCGCGCTGCTCGGCTGTCGTCGGATCCTTGCTCAAGAGCACCGAGAGATACTGCCGAATCTCAGCCGCCCTCTTATCGACGCCGAGCAGGCCCTCGATGATCTTCAACGCGGGCGAACCCTTCGCCGCCAGCGATCCACAATGGTGGGCCTCCTTCCAGACGGGGATGTGCGCGCCGAGGGCGGCGTCGCAGGTGTATTCCAGAAAGCGATCGGACGGGGCGACGTTGGCCGCGGCCACCACGCCGGCGATGGAGTCGGAGGTTGGATAGAAGCTCAGGCCGCGAACCGCCTCGGTGCGAACCCGCGGATGGCTGTCGCCAGCCTGGGCGATCAGGAGCCGTTCGGACCCCGGAATCCGGTCGCGCTCGTCGGCGAGCAGGCGTGTGGCCGCGGCCCTGGCGTCGGGCGTCTTCGCCCCGAGCATCTTCGCGAGCAATCGCTCATCGACCGCATGGAAGCTCTGTTGCAGCCATAGCTGCTCCATCGTGAGCCGGTCGATGGCGGGGTCGGACGCATTGCGGGCGACCCATTCGGAGGCCGCGGCGAGCACCTCCGCTTTGGGCCGAGCCTGCAGTTCCGCCCGGGCCCGATACCTCGTGCGCCACTCAGGACTCTTCAATTGATCGAGGACGGCAGCGGTCACCTTGCCCGCCTGTGTTTCCGGCGCGAGCAGCGGCTTCGTCGTCGAGACCAGTCGGTAGATGCGGCCGTGCTTCTGGTCGCGATTGGGATCCCGCTGGCTGTACTGCATGTGGCCGATGAGCGGACTGGCCCAATCCCCGAACCAGAGGGCCCCGTCGGGCCCAATCTGGGGATCGACCGGCCGGAAGTGCTTGTCGGTGCTCTTCAGAAGGTCGAAGGGCTGCTGCTTGCCATCGACATCGTGGCGAATCCGGTCGCCCTTGTAACCGGCCCCGTCGTCGGAGATGCGCCACCGGGGCATGCCGTTCATGTTGATCACGCAGGCGTAGATGAACTGGTCCTGCACGTCTTCTGGAAAGTGACGCGATCGGAGATATTCGCTCCCCACAACGGGCCGCATGCCATCGGTCGGGAAGACCGGATCCATGCCTTTTCGTCCGGCGTATTGGGCGCCTGAAAGGGGCGTATCCCAGTGCTGGGTGGCCATCGTGCCGTCACCCACGATGCCCTGGCCCCATTCATTGAAGACGTAGCACCACGGGTTGCCATACCCGGGCGTCTTGTAGTGGCGAATCTTCCACGTGCGGGGATCGATGACGTAGCAGCCCGGATCGGCAAAATTCCGGAACGGGCCCCACGGTGTTTCGAGCGTCGTGCTCATCGCCACGCCCTCGAGCGCGTGCAACAGGCCGCCGTTGCTCATTTCGAAGGCGCCCGCCGTGTGATGCGTGTCCTCCGTGCCCCAGCCGTCGAGCACCTGCACCACCACGTCGGCCTTGTCGTCGCCATCGGTATCTTTGAGCCAGAGCAGCCGCGGCTGATCGATGACGAGCACGCCGCCATCGAAGAATTGAAACCCGGTGGGGCAGTGAAGCTTGTCGTAGAAAACCGTCCGCGTGTCGGCCTTCTCGTCGCCGTCGGTGTCTTCGAGGATCACGAGCTTGTCGGCTGGCCGGGGATCACCCGGCTGCCACTGCGGATAGCTCGGCATCGTGGAGACCCAGAGCCGCCCCTTCGAATCGAACGCCAGCTGCGCGGGGTTGGCGATCTCGGGGAATGCTCGCTCGTCGGCGAAGAGTTTCACCGCGAATCCTGGCGGAACATCGCAGGTCTTGATGAAGTCCTCCGGCGGCAGGATCGTCGGCCCGCGATCCTGCTGCTCGCTGTAGGCCTGGCGCGGATCGCCGAACCGCGTCTGCGGATCGACGAGATCCCCCGTGCCCGAATCGTCGGGCACGGGCGGCACCGGCCTGCCGGCGGCGATGTCCCACACATAGCGATCTCGAACGGCCGCCATGTTGCGAAGTTTTCGATACTCGTGTGGAAACGTCTCCGTGTCCCAGGTGCGGCGCCCACCGTAGACATACCAGCCGTTGACCATGCGGTAGTCCTGCAGATGCACCCACGATTTGTCGTTGACCGCCGCACGGAGCTTCGCGAACGCCTCGGGTCCGAGCCGGTGCGAGGCGGGGTCGCCGAACAACACGCGGTCGAGCGCTTCGCCGACCACACGGTCGCCAGCCTCGTTGACGTGGCAGCCGTTGATCGTCATCTGCATGCCCGGCTCCGCCCCGAAGGACTGCCGCGTGGCGTCGAAGACATCGACGAAGGCCAGGCCTTTCGCCGCGGCCACGTCGCGGGCCGCATCGCGATAGAGGACGATGTTCGTGCTCTGGGCTTCGGCATCGGGCATCAGCGGATCACCGGTCGCTTCAACCGCGATCGGCGAGACGATCACGAACCTCGGCGCTGCCTTCGTGTCGTCGCGCGGATACCTCGCCTCGAAGTCGGCGAGGACTTTTCGGTAATCCGCCTTGAAGTTCTCCACCCCGGCCGGACCGGCGAACGACTCGTTGAACCCGAAGAACAGGAGGTAGGTGTCGGCTCCGAAGGCGGCCACCGGATCGTCGAGCTTTGTGTAGTCGTTGGCCCGCTGGCGGCTGCCGACCTCATCGGCGGGGCGGGCGAAGTTGCGGACCACGAGTTTCTTGGCCGGAAACCGCTGGTGGAGCAGCGACTCGAAGTGGCCGAAAAGATTCATCCGCTCAGCGGTTGAGTTGCCCACGAGGGCGATCCGCTCGCCATCAATCAGTTCGAGCGGCAGGCGGCTCGGCGGCAGGGCAGGGCGGGCAGGCCGGGGCGGCAGGGCCAGCAGCCGATGGGCGGTCTTGAAGGGATCGGCCTCGCCCTTCGCGGGCGCGTCGGCCGGATAGGCCGCCACGCCCGTCACGAGAGCCACGTAGAACACCGCCACACCACCAACGAAACGGAAAAACGCCATTCTGTGCACTCCGGAGAAGGCATGGCCGCGACAGAGGCGACACTCCTAAGGATACCCTGCAACCGCCGGTCAGGAGAGCAATTCCTTCACCACGCGGGCGTGCTCGACGCCCGTGAGCCGCTGGTCAAGTCCGAGGTGGCGATAGGTGAACCGCTCGTGGTCGAAGCCCATGAGGTGCAGCACCGTGGCGTGGAAATCGCGGATGTGCACCGGATCCTTCACGATGTTGTAGGAGAAATCGTCGGTCTCGCCGTAAATCGTGCCGCCTTTCGTGCCGCCGCCGGCCATCCACATCGTGAAGCAGCGGGGATGGTGGTCGCGGCCGTAGTTTTCCTTCGAGAGGCCGCCCTGCGAGTAGACCGTGCGGCCAAACTCGCCCCCCCAAATGATGAGCGTCTCGTCGAGGAGACCGCGGGCCTTGAGATCCTGTACAAGGCCGTAGCAGGCCTGGTCGATGTCCTTGCACTGCATCGGCAGCCGGCCGGCCACGTTGCCGTGCGTGTCCCAGTTGTTGAGGTAGATCTGCACGAACCGCACGCCCCGCTCGACCATCCGGCGGGCCATGAGCGCCGTGTTGGCGAACGTGCCCGGCTTCTTCGCAGCCTCGCCATAGAGCTTGTAGGTGTGTTCGGGCTCGGAAGCGAGGCTCGTAAGGTCCGGCACGCTCGACTGCATCCGGAACGCCATCTCGTATTGGGCGATCCGCGTTCTCGTCTCGGGGTCGCCGATCTCTTGCAGCGTCCGCTGGTTGAGCGACTGCAGGCCGTCGAGCGTCTTGCGGCGGACTTCGGCGGAAACGCCTGGCGGGTTATTGATGTAAAGGATCGGGTCGCCGGCACTGCGGAAGCTCACGCCCGCGTGCTCGCCCGGCAGGTAGCCGCTCGACCAGAGCCGCGCGCCGATCGCCTGCACCTGCTCGGTGTTGGTCGGCTTTGCCACGAGGACGACGAACGTCGGCAGGTCCTTGTTCAACGAGCCAAGGCCGTAACTCAGCCACGATCCCAGGCAGGGGCGGCCCGAGATCTGGTTGCCCGTCTGCATGTAGGTGATCGCCGGCTCGTGGTTGATCGCCTCGGTGTGCATCGAGCGGATGAAGCACATGTCATCGACCATCGCAGCCGTATGCGGCAGAAGTTCGCTCACCCACATGCCGCTTCGGCCGTGCTGGGCAAAGCTGTATTTCGAGGGGGCGATCGGAAACCGCGACTGCCCGCTCGTCATCGTCGTGAGCCGCTGGCCGTTGCGGATGCTCTCGGGGAGATCCTTGTCGTACCAGTCGTTCATGACCGGCTTGTAGTCATACATGTCCTGCTGCGGCGGGCCGCCCACCATGTGCATGTAGATGACGTTCTTGGCCCTGGGCGCGAAGTGGGGCCCGATCGCCCCGGCCACCCGCTCGATTCCCGCAGTCGCCGATGACGACGCATTGCCGAAGGCCGTGCGGCCATCGAGCAGCGTGGCCAGCGCCGCGCCGCCGAGCAGATGGCTGCCGGCCTCGAAGAACCGGCGGCGGGTGAGGTTCAGCCCGAGTTCATCGAGCGGCGAGCGGATGGCTGGGTTCATGTGCGTGGGGCTCCTACTTGCAGAGCACTTCGTCGAGGTTCATGAGTTGGTTGGTGAGCATCGTCCAGCTCGCCAGCTGGATCGGATCGGTGGCCCGCGGCTTCGAGTCGCCCACCACGATCAGTTGCTTCGCCTCGTCGGGGTGATCCTTGTACCAGGACGTCAGATCCGCGAGCGATTGCTTCACGACGGCGACTTCTTCGGTGGTGAAGGGACGGGCGAGCAGCCTCTCGGCGATGAATTCCATCCGCGATTCGTCGGCGTCTCCTGCCAGCTCGAGCGCCCGATCGGCGAGGAACCTCGCCGCCTCGACGAACTGCGGGTCGTTGAGCGTGACAAGCGCCTGAAGCGGCGTGTTGGTCCGCTCCCGCTTCACGCAGCAGCTTTCGCGGGACGGGGCGTTGAAGATGTCCATCGACGCGGGCGGCGCCGATCGCTTCCAGAACCAGTAGAGGCTGCGGCGGTAGAGGTTCTCGCCCGTGTCCGGCGTGTAGGACCTCGTGTTGCTCTCGGGCATCGCCACCGCCTCCCAGACGCCGGCGGGCTGATAGGGCTTCACGCTCGGTCCGCCGAGCTTGCGGACGAGCAGGCCGCTGGCCGCGAGCGCCTGGTCGCGGATCATCTCGGCGTCCATGCGAAACCGCGGACCCCGCGAGAGCAGCCGGTTGGCGGCGTCCCGGGCGAGCTTCTCGGGCGTGGTCACCGCGGCCTGGCGATAGGCGGCGCTCGTGAG
>JBJTOU010000045.1:0-8671 GCA_046074725.1 Planctomycetia bacterium | reverse complement strand
GTGATGAAGGACGGCCACTATCCCCGCGACCACGAGTATCCCCCGGTGCCTGCCGACGCCGTCATCGGCGATTGCTGGCACCGATTTTTCGTCCGGATGCTCGAGGTCGTGCAATCGATGGATCTGGTGCGGCAGGCGATCGACCGCTACTCGCAGTGCAAGGGACCGCTCGGCGAACCGCTCAAGGTTTCCGAGAAGATTCCTGCGGGTGATGCCTATCTTGAAACCGAATGCCCCAAGGGCCAAATGGGGTTCTACGTCGTGAGTGACGGCTCGGCGATCCCGTGGCGGGCCCGCGCGCGGTCGAGTTCCTTCTCGAACCTGTCGGTCGTGCATGAACTGTGCCGGGGCTGCCTGATCGCCGACGTGCCGGCGATCGTGGGGAGCCTCGACATCGTGATGGGCGAGATCGATCGCTGACGTTGACCGACTCGCCCAATCCGGCTTCGGGATCCCCGTACCCCGTCGCCGGACATTCGCTGCGGGCCTCCAGCCCTCCGTTCATTCGGACCTGGCTTCGCTCCGGCATCCATGCCTTCGCTCGCCAGCTACGCCGGCTCCCGGGGCACAGGGAGCCCGAAGCCTCACCGTGAGTAAGGCTCGGGGCTGCCCATCCCCTCGAGCGGGCTATGGGAGCAAGCGAAGCCATGGATGGCGAAGCGCAGCGGACATGCAGAGAGCAGATGCCTGGAGGGCATCTGCGAACGTCCGCGCGAGGGCGTGGGCAGCCCCGAGCCGGGCCGGGCGAGTTGCTTCCAGCCGCCGGATTTCCTGGGCGGCACTTGTGGTTTCGATCGGGGTAGGGCACACTTCGTGCGATTTTTCACGATGTCGGTTTTAACCCGGGAAACTCGCGGCGGATGGCCGAATTTCTGATCAACTCGATCGGGTTGCCCCAGTGGCTGGCCTGGACGATCACCGCCGGTGTGGCGGCGGCGCTGATTCTCAATGTCATCGCCGGGGGAGCCCTCGTCTTCATCTGGGCCGAGCGGAAGATCGCCGCGCGAATCCAAGATCGGCTCGGGCCCACTCGCACCGGCGGACGGTTCGGATGGCTGCAGTCGCTGGCCGACGGCATCAAGCTCCTGGCGAAGGAAGACCTGATGCCCGACGGCGCCGACGGGCTGCTGTTCCGCGTGGCGCCCTATGTCAGTTTCTGCGCGTCGTTCTGTGCGTTCATCGCGCTTCCGTTCGCCTTTGATTTCGTCGGGCTTCGGCTGAACGTGGCGGTGTTTTTCGTGATCGCCGTACTCGGGCTCGAAGTGTTCGGCGTGATCCTCGCCGGCTACGCCTCAGCATCCAAGTGGTCACTCTTCGGGGCGATGCGAGAAGCCGCGCAAGTGGTGAGTTACGAGGTGCCCCTGGGCATGTGCGTGGTCGTGCCGGTGATGCTTGCCGGCACCATGGATCTCGTCACGATCGCCGAGAAGCAGGCGGGCTGGTTCACCAGTTGGTATCTCTTCCACGACCCGTTCACGTTCGTCATTTTCTGGGTCTATGTGACCTGTGCCGTGGCGAGCGTCAACCGCGCGCCCTTCGATCTGGCCGAGGCCGAGAGCGAACTGGTGGCCGGATTTCACACCGAATACTCAGGCCTTCGGTGGAGCTACTTCTTCATGGCCGAATACGGCTCGATGTTTCTCGTGAGCGCTCTGGCCGCCGTGCTCTTCATGGGGGGCTGGAACGGTCCGATTCCCGTGGCGTCGCTCCTTGGCGTGAGCGAAGGCACGGGAGACACCGCCGGCTATTTCGTGCGGCTCATCGGGATGGTCAACCTGCTCGGGAAGGCGACGCTTGGCGTGCTCGTGATGATGTGGATCCGCTGGACGCTGCCGCGGCTCCGGATCGATCAGGTCATGACGACGTGCCTGAAATACTGCACTCCGATCGCGGCAGTGATGTTCGCTGGGGCGATGCTCTGGCAACTGGCCCTGCCGGGCGGCTTGATCGGCGGCCTGTCCCGCCCGGCGGCCGAAGTTCGTGAAGGGTGGCTTCAGGGGCCGGGCGGTCGGACCGTACCAACCGGCCGAGCAGCCGCCGTGGATGAGGCGAACCTCGTGCATGCGGAGGGGCGCTGATGATGCCGTACGCCGCCTGGTGTGCATCGTGTCTGCCTGTCGCCCCGATCATGGCGCAGGTGAACTGGCACACCATCTTTTTTCTGCTCTTCGCGGCCCTTGCCTGCGGATTTGCGATCGCTGTCGTCGTCTCGGATAACGTCGTGCGGATGGCTCTGTCGCTCGTCCTCTCCCTCGCGGCAACGGCCGGCCTCTTCTTTCTTGCCGGTGCGGAGTTCGTCGGTGCGATGCAGTTGATGATCTACGTGGGCGGCACGCTGGTGCTGCTGGTTTTCGGTGTGATGCTGACCGCGCAGGCGCCGTTCGTCTCGATGGCCTCGGCATCCGGCGATCGGGTTCTGGCCGGCGTGGCAGGTGTGGCCTTGTTGGCCGTCCTCCTCCAGGCGGCATTTTCGGTCGATGCATGGAGGGGGCCTGCCTCAGGCCGCGTGGAGCAGCCGTCGGCCACGCCGCTCGGCATGGCGTTGGTCGGTCTGCGGGTGGACGAGCCGCCGCCTGGTTCCTCCGGGTCGGCCATCCGCAGCGGGTATCTCCTGCCGTTCGAGATCGTATCGGTGCATTTGCTGGTCGTGCTCGTCGGGGCGGCCTATCTCGCACGGGCCAAGCGACGGAAGACGCCGCGTGCCATCGAAGTGGCCGCGTCGGTCGAGCCGCCCGCTTCCGTAGCGGAGCACTCCTCGATCGGTCGGTCGCGGGCCTCGTCGGTGCTCGCGGGAGGCAGGTCATGAACGGTGTCGTCGCGGTGCCACTGCTTGCGGGTCTGCTTTCCGAGCCGGTGAGCGTCACGCACTACCTGGTCGTCGGTGCGATTCTCTTCGTGTCCGGAGTCGTCTGCATGACCGTCAAGCGGAATGCCCTCGGCGTGCTCATGGGGATCGAGCTGGTTCTCAACGGTGCGAATGTCAATTTTGTCGCCTTTGCCTCGCCCTATCTGCGATCGGAGGGGACGGTGTCGCTCGGGCTGGATGGGCAGGTGATGGCCCTGTTCGTCATCCTGCTGGCTGCGGCCGAGGCCGCCGTCGCGCTGGCGATCACGCTCAACTTCTACAACAACCACTCGACCGTCGACATCGACCGGGCCGACGACCTCAAGGGATAGCCGCCTCGGGCGGCAGATCCATGGACCTCTCGAACATTCCGACGCTGCTGGGGCTCGCATGGCTGGCGCCGTTGGCGTCGTTTGTCGCGATCCTCTTCTTCGGTCCCCGGATGGGGCACCATGGGAAGAACGCCGCCTGGGTGGCGACGGCGGCAATCGTGACGTCGCTCGTCCTTTCGGTTGTGGCGGCCGGGCAGTGGCTTGGGGCCCATCCGGTCGTCGCGGTGGATCACGGCGGGCACGGAGACCATGGTGGGGGCGAGCATGCCGCCGACGGGCATTCCGGGCCATCG
The DNA here is from genome assembly GCA_046074725.1 of Planctomycetia bacterium. GTDB lineage: Bacteria > Planctomycetota > Planctomycetia > Pirellulales > UBA1268 > CACORA01. Next base: position 5,201 of record JBJTOU010000045.1, on the reverse strand, counting down.
CATCATGAGTCCGGTGGGGCGAAGGCCCTCTCCGGCGATTGGTATACGCTCTACGAAGGGGGGAGGCTGAGGCTCTCCATCGGCTGGTACGTGGATGCGCTCACGGTGCTGATGTTCGTCGTCGTCACGTTCATCGCCACCTGCATCCATGTGTATGCGTCGGGCTACATGCACGACGAGTTGCACGACGTCACGGACCACGAGGTGCACCTCTCGACCGGCGGTCATCTCCATCGGCCGGGCCGCTTTCCGAGGTTTTTTCAGGCCCTTTCGCTGTTCTGTTTCTCGATGCTCGGGATCGTGATTGCCGGCAATCTGGCGATGGTCTTCATCTTCTGGGAATTGGTCGGCATCTGCTCATGGTTTTTGATCGGCTTCTACTACGAGCGGAAGACCGCCTCCAACGCGGCCAACAAGGCGTTCATCGTCAATCGTGTGGGCGACTTCGGGATGCTCATCGGCCTGATGTCCCTCTGGGGAGCCCTTGGCACGCTCCACTTCGCCGACTCCCCGTCCGGTGCCGTCGATGGGATCGCCGTCACTCGGCCCGGTCTTTTCAGCCTCGTGCGGCCGGCCTCTGACGGCCATGTCCTTCGCGTCCCCGACGGGATGGTTGCCTTCGCTGCTTCCGACGAGGTTGCGCGTATCGCGGCTGACCACGCCGGCCGACCGGCCGATGTCGCCGACGAGGTAGCCTCTCGCATTGACGCGTGGCGACAGGGCGGATTTGGTCGGTGGCTCCTCTTCATCGCCGGCGTGGGGATTTTCTGCGGCTGCGTCGGGAAGAGCGCCCAGGTGCCGCTCTTTGTCTGGCTGCCGGATGCCATGGAGGGGCCAACGCCCGTGTCGGCGCTGGTTCACTCGGCGACGATGGTCGCTGCGGGCGTCTATCTCGTGGGGAGGTTCTATCCGGTGCTGACCCCCGACGTGCTGCTCGTCATCGCGTACATCGGCGGGGTCACACTCTTTGTCGCCGCGACGATCGCGTTGGTGGCCAATGACATCAAGCGGGTGCTGGCCTACTCCACCGTCAGCCAACTCGGGTACATGATGCTGGCGCTCGGGGTGGGCGGTTGGGTGGCCGGCCTGTTCCACCTCGTGACCCACGCCTTCTTTAAGAGTCTGCTCTTTCTCTGCTCGGGTTCCGTGATCCACGCATGCCACACGAATGACATGCGGAAGATGGGAGGGCTCGCCAAGGTGATGCCCTGGACGGCAGGCACGATGCTCGTCGGCTGCCTGGCCATCATCGGTGCGGGCATTCCTTTCGTGATCGGCCTTTCCGGCTACTACTCGAAGGATGCGATCCTGGCCCAGGCGCTCTCGTTTTCACGTGCCAATCCGGCCCATGCGATCCTTTTCGTGGCGGTAGCCGGCGGGGCGTTCCTGACGGCGTTTTACATGTTCAGGCTCTGGTTCATGACCTTCGCCGGTCAGCCCAGGGATCATCACATCGCGGACCACGCACATGAGTCGCCTCCGGTGATGGTATGGCCATTGGTCGCCCTCGCGGTGCTCGCCGTGATTGCAGGATGGACATTCCCCGGCGGGTTCGGCTTGGCGAACATGCTCGAGCAGGCGAGGCCGGTCGGCACCGAGTCCACGACGTCCGGCGGCTTTGTCTTCGGCAGCCTCACCTATCCCGCCGAGCATGAGAGCCATGCGGGGGCAATTCACGTCACCGCGACGATGACCGCCTTCTCGACGGCTTTGGCGGGCGTGCTGTTGGCCGCGGCCATGTACCTCTGGAACGTCATCTCCCCGTCGCTCGTCGCGGGGATGTTCCGCCCCGTCTACACCTTTCTCGCTCACCGCTGGTATGTCGATGAAGCCTACCGTGCGATCTTCGTCCTGCCCGCACTCGGAATCGCCAAAGCAGCCGCAGGGTTTGACCGCTCCGTCATCGATCGCATCATCGACGGCGTCGCCTGGTCGGCGAAACGACTCGCCGGGATTGACGCCTGGATCGACCGGACCATCGTCGATGGGCTCGTCAATGCCACGGCCAACGCCACCTGGAACACCGGTCTGCGGCTCAAGCGGCTGCAGACCGGCCGCCTGAGACAGTACGTCCTGTTCATCGTCGTGGGCACCGTCGCCCTCGTCGTGCTTGCCAGCCTCGTGTTCCGCACGTCGCTGGCAGGCTGATGCCGAATCGCCGACTCCTTTCACCCGCAGCCACGAAGTCACGGATTTCCGCCATGGTTCCCACCGCCTCGCTCGCCCAGCCATCCCTCTGGCCCATGTCGCTCATCGTCTTCCTGCCTGCTGCGGCGGCGGCATTCCTGTCGCTTCCGATCATCCCCAAGGCCCGCGAGGAGGCGATCCGTTGGATCACGCTGGCCACGCTGGCGGTGGTGTTCGTCCTTTCGCTCTGGGTGGCCGTGCCTCAGATCTTCGGCGAGACAGGCCCCGCGCAGTTCCAACTGGGCCAGCCCGGGATGCAAGGGGTGGTCAAGCTGCCTTGGATCGAGGCCTTCGGCATCGAGTACCTCCTCGGAGTCGATGGCATCAGCCTGCCGCTGGTCGTCCTCACGACGTTCCTGTCGATGCTGGCCGCCGCCGCGAGCTGGCCCATCACGAAGCATGTGAAGGCCTATCACGTGCTTTTCCTGCTGTTGGTGACCGGCATGCTCGGCGTGTTCGTGTCGCTCGATTTCTTCCTGTTCTACGTCTTTTGGGAGGTGATGCTGCTGCCGATGTATTTCCTCATCGGCATCTGGGGCGGCCCGCGGCGTGAATACGCCGCCATCAAATTCTTCCTCTACACGCTGCTGGGCAGCGTACTCATGCTCATCGCGATCCTGATGCTCTATTTCGCAAGCGACCTGCGGCTGCTCTCGCCGGAGCAACTCACCGCGGCCCACGTCGTCAGCCCGTCGCTCGATGCCTCGGCCCGTGACGCGGCCGTGCGAGCGATCGCATCGGCCAAGGATCCGGTGCACACCTTCAATCTGCTGGCACTTGCCGAACTCGGCCAGTCGCCGAATTCTCCCTTCGCGGCCGCCGCCGTCTGGGGGGCCTCGCTCGAAACCTGGGCCTTTCTCCTCCTTCTGATCGGCTTCGTCATCAATGTGCCGGTCGTGCCGGTGCATACGTGGCTTCCCGACGCGCACGTCGAGGCACCGACTCCGATTTCGATGATCCTCGCGGGTGTGTTGCTCAAGCTGGGTGGCTACGGCATCCTCCGCATCTGTTATCCCATCTGCCCCGGCGCCGGCCTGTCGCTGGCGTGGCTGGTGTGCGGCCTTGGTGTGGTGTCGATGGTCTACGGCGCGTTCGCGGCCCTCGCGCAGAAGGACTTCAAGCGGATGGTGGCCTACAGTTCGGTGAGCCACATGGGCTACGTCATGCTCGGTCTGGGCGTGTGGAGCGCCGTCGCCGGTCACCAGTACCGGTGGGATGCCTGGGCCCAGGGGGTCAACGGGGCCATGTTCCAGATGCTCGCCCATGGCTTCTCGTCGGCCGGCATGTTCTTCATGGTCGGCGTGCTGTACGACCGGGTCCACCACCGCAACCTCGACGAATTCGGCGGCATCTTCAACAGGATGCCGGTGTATGCAGGCCTTGCCGTGGCGATCTTCTTCGCCGGCCTCGGCCTGCCCGGGCTGTGCGGCTTCATCGGCGAGGTCCTCGTCACCCTTTCCAGTTGGAACTACAGCCGCGTGCTGGCGGTCGTCTCCGCGTTCACCGTGATCCTGACCGCGGCCTACATCCTGTGGGCGATCCAGCGGGTCTACCTTGGCGCCGAGTACAAGGGGCCCCACGGCGACCACCTGACCCCGCTCACCCCGAGGGAGTTGTCGATCGCCGCTCCGCTGGTGTTCCTCGCGATCCTCTTCGGCGTTGCGCCCCAGATCCTCTTCAACTACGTGACTCCGACGGTCAATCGTCAGGTTCAGACTCTCGCCGAGTGGACCCGTGACGTGCATGACGCCCCGGCGGCGACGGTGGTCGCGGAGGCAGGCAAGTGAATATCGGCTCGCTGATCACCGGCACGCTGAACGACACGATCGGGGTGTCGCTGCCCTTGTTCCGGCCCGAGCTGGTTCTTTCCGCGACGATCGTGCTCCTGCTGCTGTGCCGGATGCTGCCGGTCGTGCGTCTGCTCGATTCGGCCCTGGTCGCGCTCGGTGGCGCGGCCTTCATGCTCTGGTATGGATGGCAGGATCTGCAGGCGTTGTCGGCCTCGTCGTTGGCGACCGGCGGCCGGACCGAACTCTTCTCGGGGCTGCTCGTCTACGATTCGTTCACGGCGTACGTTCGTTTCCTGTTGGCCGGGTTTTTGGTCCTCTACATCGTTTTCACGAAGGTCTCGGGCATTCCAGACCGCGAGGACGGTGCCGATTTTTACTCGCTCGTGCTCGGTGCGACGCTGGGTATGTGCCTCATGGCCTCGGCGAACCATCTCCTCATGATCTTCATGGCGGTCGAGATGGCGAGCGTGCCGTCCTATGCGTTGGCCGGAGTGCTCAAGGGCCGCCGGGCGGCCTCCGAGGCCGCCATCAAATACGCCGTCTACGGGGCCGGAGCCGCCGGCATCATGCTCTACGGCATCAGCCTTCTGGCCGGCGTACTTGGCACCTGCCACCTGCCGAGCATGGCGACGGAGCTGGCACAACTGGTGCGCGACGGGGCCTCCGGCGGCAGCCTCACGGTACTCGTCCTCGGCGGCCTGATGCTTTCCGTGGGCCTCGCCTTCAAGCTCTCGGCCGTGCCCTTCCACTTCTGGTGCCCCGATGTGTTCGAGGGGGCGGCCGCCGAGGTCGGAGCGTTTCTGTCCGTGGCCAGCAAAGCAGCGGCCGTCGCTCTCCTCGTGCGGGTTGCCCATGGCTTGGGCATGCCTGCCGGCGGCAAGGCCGCAGCTGAACTCGTGGCCCAGTTGGAGCCCGTCCGGCATTTCAGCGTGGCGCTGATCGGGCTTCTTGCGGCGATCACCTGCACGCTTGGCAATCTCGCCGCCTATGGCCAAACCAACATGAAGCGGTTGCTCGCATACTCCACGATCGCCCATGCCGGGTACCTCATGATGGGCGTCGCCGCGGCGGTGTCGCTCGCGGGGGCGCGGCCCGAATCGGCACGCAACGCCGTCGGTGCCGTGGCTTTCTATCTCGGCACGTATCTCTTCATGAACCTCGCTGCGTTCGCGCTGGTTGCCATGCTGCGGAACCGCCTGCGGAGCGAGGAGATCGCCTCCTACG
>JBJTOU010000044.1:0-20830 GCA_046074725.1 Planctomycetia bacterium | reverse complement strand
GACAAGGCAGCCCAGAAGACCGACGGCTACCAGCGAAACGACACCCTCATGCTCTCCAACGAGTCGCGGGCCGATTCGATCCCGGGGCTCGAGATCGAGGCCGACGACGTGCGGTGCACGCATGGGGCCACCAGCGGCCGCGTCGATGCCGAGCAGCTCTTCTACGCCCAAGCCAGGGGCCTCTCCGCCGACGAGGCGGCCCGCCTCGTGGTCGCCGGATTCTTCCAGCAGGTGTTCGACCGGATCACGATCCTTCCGGTGCGCGAGGCTCTCGCCCGCGCCATCGGGAGCCGCATCCGCCGCGTGACCTGAAAACCGTTCGCCGCACGAAGGCCGGTGGCCCGGCTCCGGGTGAGGCCACAGACGAGGAGGTTGGTTCGCATGGCTGATTTCGTACGCGTCGCCGACGTGACCGAGATTCCCGATCCGGGCAAGACGCTCGTCGATGTCGATGGCGAGATGGTCGCGCTCTTCCACGTCGAGGGGCAGTTCTACGCGATCGACGATGTCTGCACGCACGATGGCGGCCCGCTGGCCGACGGCGAACTCCGCGACCACAAGATCTCCTGCCCGCGGCACGGAGCGAAGTTCGATATCCGCACCGGCGCCGCTCTCACGATGCCCGCCGTACGGCCGACGCGAGCCCACGAGGTGAAGCTCGAGCAGGGCGGCGTGTGGGTGCGGCTCCGGGCTGGCCCGATCGCCGGCAGTCCCGCGTCGCACGCGGTCGTTGCCGCCACACAGCCGGGCACGCTCTCCAGCCCCGTCACCTCGGCAACCGGTTCCGCCGCATCCGCTCCGGCGATGGCGACGTCCGCTCCGAAGTCGGGCCCACTCTGCGAGGACTCGATCCGCGAGATGCTCAAGGACGTGAAGGATCCCGAACTCTTCGTGAACATCGTCGATCTTGGGCTCGTGTATGGCGTGACCGTCGGACCGGCCGACGACGCGTCCGGCAAGCAGAAAATCTCGATCGACATGACGATGACGAGCCCCGCCTGCCCGGCCGGTCCGCAGTTGATCGGCGACACGAAGCGGGTGCTCGGCAGCCATGCCGACGTCGCGGGCGTGGAAGTGCGGATCGTGATGGACCCCCCCTGGACTCCCGACCGGATGACGGAGTCGGCACGGGATCAATTGGGTATCTTCTAGGCGTTGTGGCCCGCGGGAGACTGCCCGTGCCATTCGCCGGACGTTCACTGCGCCCATCCTGGGCTCCGTTCACTCCGTGCTGGCTGCGCTCTTGCCATCCATGGCTCCGCTTGCCAGCAAGGCCGGCTCGTTGGCACGGGCAGCCTCCCGCTGCCGCTCCCGATGTACCGAGACTCATTGCATCATGCGTGTTCTGCTCTATGAATGGTGCTGCTCGGGAGGGCTCGACGGAGAGCCGTCGGGGGGTGCTTTCGAGTCGATCGCCCGGGAGGGTCGCATGATGCTCGAGGCGCTCGCGGCCGATGCGTCGAAGGATCCGTCGCTCGAGGTCACCGTGCTCGTGGATGCGGCGCGACCGATCGATCTGCCGAAGGGCACTCACGCGGTGCCGGTGCCGGCAGGCCGCGAGGTCGAGATGCTGCTCGCCGCCGCCCACGGCGCAGCGTGGACGCTGATCGTGGCGCCGGAGTCGGAAGGGATCCTTGCCGAACGCGCGCGGGCCGTGCGATCGGCCGGCGGGCGGGTGCTCGGATGCGACGAAGCCTTCATCGCCATCGCCGCCGACAAGCAGGCCACTGTCCAGGCCTTGGCGGCGTCGGGCGTGCCGGTGCCGGCGGGCCGGGGGATGGCGGCCGGCGAGGCGGTGCCGGCCGGGTTTCGTCTCCCGGCCGTTCGCAAAGCCCGCGACGGGGCCGGCGGTGATGGCCTGACGATCATCGAGGATGCTGCGATCGCACCGTCGTCACGACCATCGCGTCTGGAGGCGTTCGTGAGCGGGGTGCCCGTCGGCGTGTCGTGCCTGTGCGGCCCGAGCGGCATCGAGCCGTTGCCACCGATGCGGCAGCGATTTTCGCAGGCCGCCTGCCCCAGGTATCTCGGCAGCGAGATCCTCGACGATGCCAGCCTCGCGGCGAGGGCGGCAGGCTTGGCCCACCGTGCGGTCGCGGCGGTCATGACCGCCGCAGGCGGAATCGCCGCCGCCGGCTGGGTGGGAGTCGACATGATGCTCGGCGACCGAGAGGATGGCCGGGAAGATCGCGTGCTCGAGGTGAATCCACGGCTTACGACGTCGTTCGTCTGGCTCGCCCCGCGATCCCCCTCGAGCCTCGTGCGATCGATGATCGACCGGGCCGATCGATCGATCTGACGATGGTAGCCAGCGATCATCCCGCCTCCGATCTCATCGCCCTCGATGTGGGCGGCGCCAACCTGAAGGCGGCCGATGGCCTCGGCTGGGCCACGAGCGTTCCCTTCGCGATGTGGAGGGAGTGGCGGCGGCTGCCCGATGCGCTCGCCCAACTCCTCGCCTCGCGTCCGCGGCGGATCGTGGCGACGATGACCGGCGAGATCGCCGACTGTTTTCCAGGGCGGGCAGCGGGCGTCAGGCATATCGTGGCGTCGCTGGAGGCTGCGGCGCGACGGATCGGGTGCGACGACATCGGCATCTACCGGGTCGATGGACGCTTCGAGAGCCCACCCGCCGCATGTGAGGATCCACTCGCCGTCGCCGCCTCGAATTGGCACGCCGTCGCGCGGCTGGCCGCGTCGCTGGCGCCGACCGACCGCTCATTCCTCATCGACATCGGCTCCACCACGGTCGATGTCATCCCGCTTCGCGACGGCCGCCCCGCGCCGGTGGCCGACGACGACGCCGGGCGAATGGCCTCGGGCGAACTCGTCTACACGGGCATGGAGCGATCGCCCATCGCGGCGGTCGTCCGTTCGCTTCCCTACCGTGGCGAGATCCGGCCGGTGGCGAGCGAGCGGTTCGCCGAGTCGCGCGATGCCTGGCTCACCCTGGGCGGACTCCCCGAGGATCCGGCTTCGACCGACACGGCCGATGGGCAGCCTGCCACGCGGGAGGCGGCACGGGTGCGGCTGGCTCGGTCGCTGCTCCTGGAGCCCGATGACTTCTGCGAGACCGATGCCCTCGCGGCCGCGGAACGGATCGCGAAAGCCCAGGCCAGGACCGTTGCCCGGGCCATCGGCCGGGTAGCCGATCGAGCCGGCTGGCAACCGACGGGATTCGTGATTTCCGGCCATGGCGACGCCCTGGCAGACCGGGCCATTGCATTGGGTGCATGGTCCGTCCATAACGAATGGATCAGTGATCGCGCCGGTGGCGGGCCGGCGCGGTCGGCACCAGCGCACGCGTTGGCGCTCATCGCACGGGGAACGCTCCCATGAAAGATTCTTGGCAGCACGGCTGTGTTCGAGACATGTGCACAGGTGACGACGACGGTCCGCTCGTGCTCAAGCTCGGAGGCAGCCTCCTCGGGCTACGGGACTGGCCGTGGCTGATCGATGCGATCGTCACCGCTGCCGGAGATCGCCCGCTCTCCATCGTGGTCGGCGGTGGCTCCATCGTCGATGGGCTCCGCGCGATCGATGCCGCCGCTCGGCAGGAAACGAAATTGATGCACGATCTGGCCGTGGATGCCATGCACCTGACCGCCCGGATCGTGTCGCAGAGAGTCGGCCTGCCGATCTCGGCCAAGCCGGCCCGTGCCGCCCACGCCTGCGTGCTGGACGTGCCCCTGTGGCTCCTGGAAAACGATCACGGCTCTCGGCTCCCCATCGGCTGGCACGTGACCAGCGATTCGATCGCCGCGCATATCGCCGACCGGTGCGACGCCGGGCTCCTCCTTGCCAAGCCGGTGCCGCCGCCGAGCGGATCAGAGGACGCAAGCCTGGAGTCCCTCGCAGGGGCGGGCTGGGTGGACCCATTCTTTCCCACGGCTGCCGCCAGACTCGACCAGATCAAGTGGGCAGCGCCCGCACCCTGACGTGGGCCGTTGCTATTCCCAGTTCCAGGAGTCGGCGGGGCGTGATTGCACGGAGGCGATCCTGATCGTCGTCAGGTCGGCCGCGTCGGCTGTTTCGGCGGCAAAGGCCCAGGGCTGGTATTGAACGCCCCCCGAGGCACTGACGACCCATGCGTTCCCCTTCCGAGCGGCGGTGGCCACCGTCGGCACGGTCTTCGCCACTTCGTATGAGGGCAGCGGCAGCGATTTCTCGTCGAGCAACGGTCCGAGATCGAGCCCGGCGCGGTCGTGGAGCTGGCGGCCGTGGATGAGCGCGGCCACCACTGCCAGATCGACACAGTTGACCAGTTCCGAGAAGACCGGCTGGTTCGTAGCCAACGCGTCATAGTGGCTGGTCATCGACGCGCACCACTTCGTGGCGATCCCATCGGCGGCTCCGCGGCCGCGCTGCACGCCGTCCTTGGCCAGCAGGTCGCTCTCGGTCAGGCAGCTCATCCGTCGTCCATTGATCCGCCACGCCAGTTCATCGGGATCGCGGCTGATCGGGTCGTAGGAGGGCTCCAGCCAAAACCGTGGCAGCGCCGCGGGCCGTCCGGCCGGCACCATCGAAAGATAGCTCGGCAGCCCCGGAACACCCGATGGCTCGAGCCCCATGCCGATCCGCTTCATGCGGTAATCGGCCGCCACGAGCACCCGGGCAAACCGCGTGTCGCCACGCACGCCCTCGACCCGCACGGTCTGCGGCCCGAGCGACTTTTCCATGCCCCGAAGCGTCGCATCGGGAGAGCCACCGATGCCGCGGTGATTTCGCAGGAACGCCTGAAGCTTCGTGAGGCCTTCCGGTGTGGGATCGATCGAGCACTGGATTCCTCCTGCACGAGCCGCATCGATCGACCGGAGGGCGGCGATGAAGTCCTCGAGGTGCAGGAGCGGTCGCTTCGAGGCGGCGCCGACGGCGTTGCCGGCGGCATCGATGGCGATCGCCTCGGCGGGACCGGCCACGATCAGGTCATGGCCTTCGGGATCGACGAAGAGATGCGTCACCCGCGTGAGCCCGCCGAGAAAAAAAACATCCGGTGTGAGCGGCTTGTCCTTCGACGCTTCGACCGCGGCGATGAGCCGCCGGAGCGACACCTTCCGCAGATCGGCCGGCGTTCCGGCCTCGGCCTTTCCGATCGCCGCCCGCCGCTCCGCGGCCAGTTTTTCGAGGGCCACAGGATCGAGATTCCGCACGATGCCCTCGGCATCGATCGCAACGCCCCCCACGGCCTGACCGAACCCGAAGCCGCCCATACCGCCCACGCCTTGGGCGAGAGCCTGCTGCGGCGCGACGCTCATCGAGAGGCCCATGATGGCCAGGGCGATCAGAAGGCTGCCGAAGGCGAAACGGGCGCGAGTGCTGCCGCAGGACATGGAACTGACCTCGTGCGATGAGGAAGGGGGACCGCGCGTGAGATGCTAGTCGGCCGGAAGACCCGCGGCAAACCCGATCCCGGGCCGAAAAACAGCCGTTTTGGGCCGTCCGCCCGCCCCGCTCCACAAAGAACGTCCAGTGGTGCATCATGCATGGCCGGGAGGCCGCATGCCATCGCACCAATTCCATCTCGTCGTCCGCGATCCGATCGCAGGCCAGACGATCGTCCCGCTCACGCCTGGGCAGCGGCTGACCATCGGCCGCGCCCCCACCAACCAGATCGTCCTCCAGGATGATCGCGCCAGCCGCGCGCATGCGGAAATCCGTGACACACCGACAGGCTGGATGATCCGCGACCTCGACAGTCGCAACGGCACGCTCGTGGGGGGTGAACGGCTTTCGGGCGACCACGGCCTGGTCACGGGCGACACCCTCACCATCGGCCGCGCCGAGATCCTCTTCTGCGCGGGAGATCCGCCGACCGATCCCGTGGGTGAACCGGCCACGGGCGGTCTCGCCACCAGTTCCATGTCGGCGGAGTACGAATCGTGGGAGCAGTCGATCGTGCACCGGCGGTCACGTGGTCGGCTCCTCGAAGACATTCGCGCTTCGTCGGCTGAGATGCCGCGGGTGGGTCGGGCTGCGGGCGAATTGTGCCGGCTCGCCTTCGCGCTCGGCCGCGCCGCCTCCCCGGCAGAGGTCGCCGCCTTGGCGCTCGAGACGGCGGCCCCTGGCATCGGCGCCCTGCGCGGCGCGGTGCTCCTGACGGCGTCGATCACCGACCTGCCCGAGGCGGGCACGATCACCGCCGACTCGCTCCGTCCAGTGGCGACGATCCCGGCATCGGGGGGCGTGCCGGTGCCGCCTGCAGCCGTGGCCACGGTGCTGGCCACCGACGAGGCGGTGTTGGCATGCAGTACGGCGGCCGATGCCCAGGCTCGCGGACGTGTCTCGAGCATCACCACGCCGGTGCGAGCGGGCGGTCGCCCCGTCGGCGTGCTGCATGTCGAGGCCGATGGCCGTCAGCGGGAGGCGACGGCCGACGACCTCGAATTCGTGATGGCGGTGAGTGACGCCGTCGGGGTGGCGCTGGAAAACCTCGCGGCCCGCGAGAGCCTTTCCTCGAAGCTTGCCAGCACCGCCGACGAGAACGAACGGCTTCGTCAGCGGCTTCGCGCCGAGTCCAAGATCATCGGCGGCAGTGACGTGCTGCAGGGAATCCTCGCCCAGGTCGTGCGGGTGGCGACGACCAAAGCCACGGTGCTCATCCGGGGCGAGAGCGGCGTCGGCAAGGAACTCGTCGCCAGTGCGATCCACGAGTCCAGCGACCGCAGCCGCGCCCCCTTCGTCTGCCTCAACTGCGCCGCTCTCACCGAGACGCTCTTGGAAAGCGAACTCTTCGGACATGAAAAGGGGGCGTTCACCGGCGCCACCGAGCGAAAGGCGGGGAAGTTCGAGGCGGCCCAAAAGGGCACGCTCTTCCTCGACGAGATCGGCGAGATGAGTGCCGCGATCCAGGCAAAGTTTCTCCGCGTCCTCGAGGGCCATGCCTTCGAGCGGGTCGGCGGAAGCCAGCGCGTGCAGGTGGACGTGCGCGTGGTCGCGGCCACCAATCGCGATCTCGAGGAGGCCGTGAAGGCCGGTCAGTTCCGTCGCGACCTCTACTTCCGGCTCAAGGTGGTCGAGATTCTCGTGCCGCCGCTGCGGAAACGGCCAGAGGATGTCGAACTGCTGGCGAGGCACTTTCTCGATCGGTTCGTCGCCGAAACGGGCCGCCGTGTCGATGGCTTCACCACCGAGGCCATCGAGGCGATGCAAGGCCATCACTGGCCGGGCAACATCCGCGAACTGCGAAACTGCATCGAGCGCGCCGTGGTGCTCGCGCAGGGACCGCGCATCGACGCGGCCGACCTGGCTCTGACCCACCTGGCGTCGCCCGGCGACACTGGTCGCGTCCCCGTCTCCCGCGTCCCGGCCTTCACGCCGCAATCGCTCGACGAGATGGAGCGGAAGCATGTCCTGGCGACGCTCGAGGCCGTGGGGGGCAACAAGACGAAGGCCTCGGCCATCCTCGGCATCGAGCGATCCACGCTCGATCGCAAACTCGCCCGCTGGGCGAAAGTATGAAGGGCGCCGTTCACGACAAGCCGAAATAGCGTTTCCACCGCTCGACGTCGTCGGGGCCAGGCTCGGGAGGCTTGGAGTCGGGGCGATCGCCGCGAGCCTTCCTGTGCTGCCGCCGCTCCGCGAGCCATTCCTCGCTGCCCACGGCCGTCGCCCGCCGGCGACGGGCGGCTGCTTGAAGCCGACGATCGCCCGACACGACGACGAGGTCCTGAGGCGCGTCGTCGTCCTCGACGAGTTCCTCGATCAGCGAATCGGCGTCGGGGTATTCCCGGGCGTACCAGACACGGATCGGGCCATGGGTGCATCGGCCCGGCAGGCCATCGGGCGCCCGGGCGGCATCGAAGACGACGATCGTCTTTGCGGCCTCGTCGCCGAGGAGATCCAGCAACAGATCGAGCAGCGCGATCCGCGACTGCTCGAACCCTCGCGGCCCGCGTTCAACGCCAAACACCCCCGACGCGTGCAGCAGGTTGTAGCCGTCGATGATGAGCGTCATTGCCCGAGGCGGAATTTCACGCGGCCGCCGACGATCGTGGCCACCGCCCTCCCCTGCAACGTCCATCCGTGGAACGGCGAGTTCACGCTCTTCGAGTGGAACGACTCGACATCGACCTTCCAGGTCATGGCCGGCGAGATGAGCGTGACGTCGGCCGCCGCACCGGGGGCGAGCGTGCCCCGGTCGATCCCGAGGATTCTCGCCGGCAGCGTGCTCATCGCCTCCACCAGCCGCGACCAGCCGATCCGGCCGGGCGCCAAAAGCCTCGTCACGGTGAGCCCGACCGCCGTCTCCAGGCCGAGGATGCCGAAGGGAGCCCGGTCGAGTTCGAGCATCTTCTTCTCGCGGGCGTGCGGGGCATGATCGGTGGCGATGCAGTCGATCGTGCCATCGACCAGCCCGGCAATGATCGCATCGACATCGGCGGCCGTCCGCAGGGGCGGACTCATCTTGAAGTTGGAATCGAAGCCGCGGAGGCTTTCGTCGGTGAGGGTGAAGTGGTGGGGGCATGCCTCGGCCGTGACTCGAGCCCCGCGGGCCTTCGCGGCACGGATCAGGGCCACGCCCCCGGCCGTCGAGACGTGCATCACATGCAGCCGACCGCCGGTCGTCTCGGCCAGGGAGATGTCGCGGCCGATCATGACATCCTCCGCCGCCGGCGGCATGCCGGTCAGCCCGAGCACGAGCGACACGAGCCCCTCGTTCATCACACCGCCGCGGGAGAGCTCGAGCACCTCCTCGTGCGCAAGGATCGGCTTGTCGAACATCCGGCAGTATTCGAAGGCCCGCCGCATCAGCTCGGCATCGGAGACCGGCGCCCCGTCGTCGCTGAAGGCCACGGCCCCCGCCTCGACGAGCTGGCCGATCTCGGCGAGCTCCTTTCCTTCGCGGTTGCGGCTGACACAGGCCACGACGAACACGTTGCAGGCGTCGGCCCGGGCCGCCTTCTGATGGATGAACTCGACGGCTCCCTGTGTGTCGATCGGCGGCTCGGTGTTGGGGATGCAGGCGATGCTCGTGAACCCGCCCGCGACCGCCGCGCGGGCCCCGGTGGCGATCGTCTCGTCCTCCTCGCGGCCCGGTTCCCGCAGGTGCACGTGCATGTCCACGAGCCCCGGGCAGACGATCAGGCCCGCCGCGTCGATCGTCTCGTCGGCCCGCTCCGCGACCGGCCCGATGCCGACGATCCTGCCGTCGCGGATCAGCAGATCATCGACACGGTCGATCCCCTGCGAGGGATCGACGACCCGTCCGCCGCGGATGAGAAGCGTGGGCATCAGATGGTCCTCGTCGAAGATGCGACGCCGCGGGCATCGGCGGCCGTCGATCGCGGCCCGCAGGTCAGCCAGAGCACGCCCATGCGCACGGCCAGGCCGTTGGTGACCTGGTCGAGGATGAGCGATTGCGGGCAGTCGGCCACGTCGGCGGTCACTTCCACGCCCCGGTTGATCGGGCCCGGCGCGAGGATGAGCAGATCCTTGCGGGCCCGCTTGAGCCGCTCTCCGGTCATCGCGTAGAGATGGGCATATTCTCGCACCGATGGAAAGGGCCGCGTGTTCTGACGCTCAAACTGGATTCGCAGAAGGTTGAGCACGTCGCACCGCGGAACGATCTCGTCGAGGCTGTGCGACACCTCGACGCCGAGTTCCCGCCAGCGGTCGGAGACGAGCGTGGGCGGTCCGCAGAGGATCACCTTCGCGCCGAGTTTCGTCAGCCCCCAGAGATTCGACCGGGCCGTCCGGCTGTGGGCGATGTCTCCCACGAGCCCCACCGTCACGCCCCGCAGGTCGCCCACGTGCTCCCGGATCGAGAAGATGTCGAGCAGTCCCTGGGTCGGATGCTCGTGGGGCCCGTCACCGGCGTTGACGACACCCACGCGGAGATGCTGGGCGAGCAGGTGCGGCGTGCCCGGCGTGCCATGACGCACGACCACGGCGTCGATTCCCATCGCCTCGAGGTTGCGGGCGGTGTCGATGAACGACTCCCCCTTCGAGAGGCTGCTGGTGGAGGCCGAGAAATCGACGACGTCGGCCCCGAGCCGTCGTGCCGCCAGCGAGAAACTGGTGCGGGTACGGGTTGAGTTCTCGAAGAAGAGGTTGACGATCGTGCGACCGCCGAGCACGGAAAGCTTGTTCCGGCAGCCGCCAGTCGCCTCCTTGAAGAGCGCCGCGGTGTCTAGCAGCAGGCGGACCTCGTCGGGCGTCAGTCGCTCCAGATCGAGCAGATGGCGATGGGCCCACCCGGCGGGAACGGCGTCGGGTGCGGAGGTGACATTCGCCATACGGGGGGGGTTTATGAGCGTCGCGTGTGAGCGGGAGTGTAACCGTGCCCCCCCACCTTCGCCAAACGCCCTCCCCGGTGATCAAAAAAATGCACACGCCCGCGGTCTGCCATTGCCCGTCCCATGAAACCGTTCCTATTGTCCGCGTCTTCAACGATGCCAGCACCCATTCAAAACCACCCCATGCCACTGCAGCGGCCGTCCTGGGAGCCTTGCGATCCGAGCGATTTCGGCCGCACGGCCCGCGGCTGGATGCTCGCCTGCGCCGCTGCGATGCTGCTCGCTTCCCAGGCTGGGTGCACCACGATCCTTGGGAGCGTGGGGCTCCACGAGGCGGAATTGCAGCCAACGATCGACTCGCCGGCCTTGGCGACCTACGAGTCCGATGGGGATTCATCCGATCGCGACGATTCGTCCTCGACCGTCTCGATCTCGGACGAGCCTGCAGCGGACCAGAATGCGGGCCCAGCGGCCGAGGACGCCTTGAACGCGGCGATCGAACGGCTCGCGGCCTCCGACCGGCTCGACTCTGCCACGCAAGCCGCTCTCACGGCAGCGTTGGAGGACGCCCCCCGGCAGGATTGGTCCGCGATCATCGATGCATTCGTCGTCGGGATCGAATCGACCCCGGTTGCCCCGCGGACCGCGATGCGTCCGGTCGAGCAGGCTCCCGCAACACCGCCCCCCGGCGATCCGCCGAACGTGGAACCGGTGGCGATCGCACCGGAAGCCTCGACGGCAAAGGCGGTTGCCGCGGCCCCCGCCCAAGAAGCCGAGCCCGTTCCGACAGCCTCCGCTCCGTCTCCAGAGCCATTCGCCGTGGTGAATGCATGCTTTGCCTCACGGGTTCGGGGCTGGGGAGCCGTCGATCGGTTCAGCAGCAGCCAGTTCCAGCCCGGCCAGGAGATCATCGTCTATTTCGAACTGGAGCATCTGTCCGCCCAGGAGTCGACATCCGGCCACACCACCCGGATCGACACGACCCTCGAACTGCTGGGCCATGACGGCCGACGGCTCCACGAATGGCGGTTCGAGCCGGTCGAGGAAACATGCCCGTCCCAGCGGCGCGACTACTTCGCCCGCTACGTGCTGCGGATTCCCGACGGGCTGTCGGCCACCGGGGCATGCCGCCTCGACCTGGCTGTCACCGACACGGTGGCCCACTGCACCGCCCGCACCAGCCTGCCCATGGAGATCGCCGACCGGGTACAGTGAGGCACTCAACGCACCCTCCTGACACCGTGTCGCCGTGCCGATCCTCCACGCCGAGCATCTCGTCAAGACGTTCACCACGGCCGATGCCCACGCCAGCGGCGTCGCGGCGGTTCGGGGCATCGATCTGGCGGTAGAGGCGGGCGAATTCGTGGCCATCACCGGCGCGAGCGGCTCCGGCAAAAGCACGCTTCTTCACATGCTCGGCGGCATCACGCGGCCCTCGTCGGGCCGTGTCCTGCTCGAAGGAGTCGATCTGGCAGGCCTCGACGACGACGCCCTCGCCCTCGTGCGCCGCCGCCGCATCGGCTTCGTCTTCCAGCGATACAACCTGCTCCCGGAACTCTCGCTGGCTGAAAATGTCGCCCTGCCGCTGGTGCTCGATGGCCTTCCGGCCCGACGGTGCGACGAGGCGGCGATCGAGGCGCTCTCGGCCGTCGGCATGGCTCACCGCGCCGAGCACCGTCCCGACGCCCTTTCCGGCGGCGAGCAACAGCGAGGCGCGATCGCCAGGGCCCTCGTAACCTCTCCGGCGATCGTCCTGGCCGACGAGCCGACCGGTGCCCTCGATTCAGCCAACGCCCAGCGGGTGATCGAACTGCTCCAGCGGCTCGTCGGCGAGCGTGGCCAAACAGTCATTCTCGTAACGCACGATCCTGCGACGGCCGCCGCGGCCCGCCGCACCGTGCGAATCCGTGACGGCCTCGTGGCATCGGATTCGGGCGGTTCGCTGAACGCAGCCGGGGCACCGCGTTCATGAGGCTCCGTCGGCTCCTGGTGCGTCAGTGGTGGAATCGGCCCGGCAGGGCGATTGCGACGGTGGCGAGCGTGGCGGTGGCCGTCGGTGCAGTGGTCGCGACCTGGGTTTCGGCCGATGCATCCCGCGCCGGCTACCGACGGCTCACCGAGTCGATCGATGGCATCGCGTCGATCGACATCGTCGGCCGCGGAGGGGGTCGGTTCGATATCGCCTCGCTCCCCGGAGGCCTTGCGGACGTTCCGGGCGTGAGGGCCGTGGTGCCGCTCTTCTACCGGCCCACGCTCCTGCGGGTGGGCGAGAAGCGGGTCCGCGAGATGGCCGTCGGCATCGATCTTGAATCGATGGTCGCCGCGGATCTGCTCGAGCTTGCCGCAGGCCGGCCGTGCGAGGGGCCCGACGAGGTGGTGCTCGAAACGTCCCTGGCCGACAGCCTCGGCCTCGACGTGGATGGCGAACTGCTCTTCTTCGCGCGGCGGCGGATTCGCCGAATGAAGGTCGTGGGCCTTGTGGACCGGATGTCGATTGCGTGGTTCGCCGAGGGTGCCGGCGTGATCGCCGACATCCGATCGCTCTCGGACATGTCGCTGTCGCTCGGTTTCGTCGATCGCGTGCGGGTCGCGCTGGAATCCGGTGCCGAGCGAACGCGCGTGCGTGCCGATGTCGCGGCCCGGCTCCCAGACTCGCTCCTCGCCGAAATCCCGGCGGGCAAGGCGAGCATGGCGGAGGACGTGCTCCACTCGGCCGATCTCGGCCTCGATTTCGTCACGGGGCTCACGGTCGCGATGGCCTTCTTCATCGTCGGCAACGCGATGCTGATGAGCGTGACCGAGCGGCGTCGCGGCTTCTCACTGCTGCGGCTGTTGGGGGCGACCGTGCGGCAGATGCGGCGATTCGTGATCGCCGAGGCTGCGATGCTCGGGTGTGTCGGTGCCCTCATCGGTGCCGCGGTGGGATGGTATGCCGCGGCCCCGATCTCCGCCGGCATCACCCAGGCGCTCCAAACGCCCCTCTCGTCGCTCGCCTTCAATCCCCTGATCATGCCGGCAGCGGTGCTCATGGGAATCGCCGTCGCGATCGCCGCGGCCTGGTGGCCTTCGCGCGAGGCGACCGACGCCGACCTGCTCGAGGGCCTCTCGGTCGCACCCGCCGCCCGGCCGCGCGGGCTGTCGTGGCGTTTCGTCGCCGCCGTGCTCACTCTGGGGGGCCTCGCCGCCGTCGGGCAGATGCTCGTGATCGCCGAGATTCTCCCACCGCGGGTGGCGGTGATCGGTGGCGTCATGATGCTCTTGGCCTTTGTCGCCCTCACGCCACTGGTGCTGCCCTGGATCGCACGCGGCCTTGCGGCTCTCGCGCCGCGCCGGTTTCGGATCGAGACGACGCTGGCCCTCGAGCAGATCCTGCGGCAGCCGATCCGCACGGCGCTCACCAGCGGCGTCCTCGTCGTCGCAGTCACCAACGGCATCGGGCTCGGCCATGCCATCCGAGACAACGTGGATAACGTCCTCGGTTGGTACACGCGACTGATGCGGGCCGATTGGCTGCTCATGCACGCGGGCGTGGTCAGTGCGGCGGGCGCCGAGGAGGGAAACGCGGAAACGCGGTCGGTGGAGGCGGAGGTAGCCGGCCTCGCCGGCGTTCGCCGGGTCGAGGGCATCGGCGTCGCCGTCGGCCGCGTGGCCGGCACGGCCTGTGTCGTGGTCGCCCGCGACATTCCGGCCGACGAGCCGCTGCCGCTCACGCCCGTCGGTCTGAGCGAATCAACGTTGCGGGCCGCGCTCGACCGCGGCGAGGTGGCCGCCGGCACCGTGCTGGCCCGGCGCACCGGCATCGCCCCCGGCGACGAACTCTCGGTCGAAGTATTTGGCAGGACGACGACGGTGCGGGTGGCGGGGCTCGTGGTCGATTACACCTCCGGCGGCGCCTCGATCCATCTCCGTCGCGACGTCGCCCGCCGGCTCTTCGGCATGGAGGCGGCCGACGTGCTCCTGGTGAGGGCCGAGCCAGGCCAGGCCGACGCTCTCCGCGGTCCGCTGGCCGACATCGCCGATCATCACTCGCTCCTGCTGCGGTCGTTCGCCGACATGCAGTCCATCATCGACACCGTCGTGAAGGGGGTCGTCGGCTCGCTCTGGGCGATCCTCGGCCTCGGCTTCGTCGTCGGCAGCCTCGGCGTGGCCAACACCGTGACGATGAACGTCCTGGAAAAGCAGCGCACGCTCGGCCTTTTGCGGGCCGTCGGCATGACGAGCCGTCAGGTGACGCTCGTGGTCGTGATGGAGAGCCTGCTTTTGGGAGCGGCCGGCGGCCTGATCGGGCTCGTGGGGGGCATCACGACCGCGCTCTTCATCCAATTGGCGAGTCAGCCGCTCCTCGGCCATCCGATCGAGGCGCGGTTTCGCCCTGGTGTCGTCGTGGTGAATCTTCTGGCGGCGGTGGTCGTGGCCGTCGTGGCGGCGTGGCTGCCGGCCCGCCGCGCCGCCCGGCTCGATCTGCTCGAGGCCATTTCGGCCGAGTAGCGAATCGCAAACTGTCGCGATCGTTCTTCGCGACAAAAAAGCCTCCTGCTGGCCTCGCGTCATCACGGACGACTATCGTCGTGTGACGTGCGCAGGACGTGGCGTCTTCCGAAACGCGGGAGAGAGGCCATGCAGACACAGCCGCAGATTTCCTTTCACGGCATTCCGATCGACGAGCGGGTTCGGGCCACGGCCTACGACCACATCGACGAGCTCGAGCGGAAATACGGCCGGATCACCGGGTGCCACGTGGTGATCGCCCAGCCGCATCAGCACCATCGCCGCGGCGGCCTCTATTCCGTCAGCATCGACATGGTGGTGCCGGGGGGCGAGATCGTGGTCAACCGCGAGCATCCGCTCGACCATGCCCACGAGGATGTGTATGTCGCCCTTCGGGATGCCTTCCTCGCGGCTCGGCGCCGGCTCGAGGACCACGTCCGGCGGCTCCGGGGCGCGACGAAGTCGCACGAGCCGCGGGGGCAGGGCCGCGTGTCGCAGATCTTTCCGCTCGAGGGCTATGGCTTCATCGAGACGCCCGATGGCCGCGAGGTCTACTTCCACCGCCACGCGATCTCCGACCACGACTACCGTCTCGTCGATGTCGGCAGCCCCGTCTTCTTCAGCGAGGAAGAGGGGGATCAGGGACCGCAGGCGTCCCACGTGCAGCTCGTCCATCCGCATCGTCCCGCCGTGGGCGGCTGACGGTGCCCCCGGTCATTCACGGAGCCCTTCCCATGCCGCTGACCCATTCCATTCCACTCACTCACGACGTCACGAACGAGGAGGTCGCGATCCCGGCGGTGTCCGAATCGGGCGCACCGATCACGTTGCCCGGTCGGCTGAGCCTGCCGGAGTCGCCGGTGGGGCTCGTCCTGTTCGCCCACGGCAGCGGGAGCAGCCGTTTGAGCCCACGGAATGAATATGTCGCCTCGGTGCTGCACGAGTCGTGGATCGGCACGCTGCTCTTCGATCTGCTCACGATGGAGGAGGCCACCGACCGAGCCAACGTGTTCGACATCCAGCTCCTGGCCGACCGGCTCGCGGCGGCGATCGGATTCGTGGCCGGTTCCGGCCGCACCGCGAGCCTGCCGCTGGGCCTCTTTGGGGCGAGTACCGGCGCGGCGGCCGCCCTCGTGGCGGCGGCCGAGGAACCGCGGGTGAGAGCGGTGGTGTCGCGCGGGGGCCGGCCCGACCTCGCCGGGCCATGGCTGCGGAAGGTGCATGCGCCCACGCTTCTGATCGTCGGCAGCCATGATGAAGAGGTGCTCATGCTCAATCGTGCCGCGGCGGCGACCCTCGGGGGCGAGCACCGTGTGGCGGTCGTGCGAGGCGCCACGCACCTCTTCGAGGAGCCGGGCACACTCGAGGAGGCGGCCCGGCTGGCGGCGGAATGGTTCGCGAAACGACTGGCCACATGAGGGGAGGCGACTGCGATGGTGGTGACGATGTTTACGGATCGTGATGAGGCCGGCTGGATGCTCGTGGAGCGTTTGCGCAACGCCGAGACGGAGAAGCCCGTCGTGCTGGCGATCCCACGAGGGGGCGTCGAGGTCGGGGCGGCGATCGCGCGGGGGCTCGGCTGCGAACTCGATGTCGTGCTCTCGCGGAAGCTCCGGGCGCCGCACCAGCCGGAATTGGCGCTGGGTGCCGTGGCGGAGTCGGGCGAGGTCTACCTCAACCATTTCGCGGCCGCCATGACCGACGCCGGCGATGCCTACATCGAATTGGAGCGGAAGCGGCAGCTCGCGGAGATCGCGAGGCGGCGGGAGATGTTTCGGGCGGTCCGGCCGCAGGTGCCGGTCCGGGGCCGCACGGTGATCCTCACCGACGACGGGATCGCCACCGGGGCGACGATGATCGCGGCGCTCAAAACGGTGGCCGCCGCCGGGTCGAAGCATCTCATCGTGGCGGTGCCGGTGGGCGCCCCCGATCGGATCGACGCCCTGCGGCCGATGTGTGATCGGGTCGAGTGCCTGATCGAGCCGATCGATTTCTGGGCGGTGGGGCAGTTCTACAGAAACTTCGAGCAGGTGACCGACGAGCGGGTGGTGGAACTGCTCCGCGACTTCGGATCGCCGGCGACGAAGTGGGCGAAGGCTCTCGAGCCCGCTCATTGAGCGGCGTCCGCGCCAGGTCACCCCTTGATGACGCCCAGTGGCCTGAGCCGCGCGACCTTGAGCGAGAGGCCCGCGCGGTGCACGACGTCTACCACGATATCGACGTCCTTATAGGCCAGCGGCTGTTCCTCGGCGAGGCCCTCGCGGCTGCGGCAGCGGGCCACCACGCCGCTCTCCTTGAGCAATTCGTCGCGGATGTTGCGGCCCTTGGCCAGTTTCGTCGCGGCCGTCCGCGAGAGGCACCGTCCCGCGCCGTGGCAGGTCGTGCCGAACGACCGCTCCATCGCCCGCGGGCCGCCCACGAGCACCCAGCTCGCACGTCCCATGTCGCCCGGGATGATCACCGGCTGCCCGGTATGGCGGTAGCGCTCGGGGATGTCGTGATGGCCGGCCGGGAAGGCCCGTGTCGCCCCCTTGCGATGCACGCAGACATTCTTCCGCGTGCCCCCCACGGAATGCTCCTCGATCTTGGCCATGTTGTGGGCGACGTCATAGAGCAGATGCATGTCGAGCGATTCCCATGACCGGCCGAAGATCCGCTCGAACACCTGCCGCACGTGCCACATGAGCAGTTGCCGATTGCAGAAGGCATAGTTGGCGGCGGCCCGCATCGCGCCCAGGTAGCGCTGTCCTTCGGGGCTTTCCACCGGGGCGCAAACGAGCTGACGGTCGGGGAGTGCGAAGCCGTATGTGGCCGGTGCATCGCGGAGGGCCCGCAGCGCGTCGTCGCAGACCTGGTAGCCGAGGCCTCGCGATCCCGAGTGGATGAGCACGCAGATCTGTCCGGCACGCAGGCCGAAGGCGGCGGCGACAGCAGCGTTCTCGACGCGATCGACCACCTGCACCTCGATGAAGTGGTTGCCGGCGCCGACGGTTCCGCACTGGTCGGCTCCACGGGCCAGGGCCCGGTCTGTCACCCATTCCGGCATGGCCCCGGCGATGCAGCCCTCGGCCTCGGTGCAGGCGATGTCGTCGGCCGTCGCGAGCCCTTGCTTGGCGAGGAAGGGCACACCCTCCCGCATGAGCATCCGCAGTTCGTCGGGTGAAAAAACGAAATTGCCCCCCTGCCCCACGCCCACGGGAATGTCGCGGATCATCTGGTTGACCAGCTGCACGAGCACGGGCTCGACATCGGAGAGCGTGAGGTTCGTGCGCACCAGCCGCACGCCGCAGTTGATGTCGTAGCCCACGCCGCCGGGCGAGACGACGCCGCCTGCAGCCGGATCGGTGGCGCACACGCCGCCGATGCAGAAGCCGTAGCCCCAGTGGATGTCGGGCATCGCGAGGCTTGCCTGCTGGATGCCGGGAAGGAAGGCGACGTTGGCCACTTGTTCGGGGGCACGGTCGCTGCGAAGGTGCGGGATGAGCCGCTCGTCGGCGTAGATGAGGCCGTCCACGAGCATGCCGGGCTTGTATGACTTGGGAATCCGCCATGTGCACTCGTCCACTGGCTCGAGCGGGCCGGTGAACGCGCGGTCGGTCGTGGCGTCGGTGCGGGCGGTGAGGTCGGTCATATGTCCACGATCAGCGTCGCCTGCCAGCCGGTGGCGTCGTGCCGCACGTCGAGTTCGTGCTGGGTGATCGCCTTGATCTCATGGGCAAGTGTATGCATGGCGGGATCGTAGGGCTCGCCGCGGGCGGTGGCCTCGAGGCCGGTGGGGTTACTCGACACCTGGAACCTGCAGAAGAGCATTCTTCGCAGTTCGAAGGCGGCGTGGAGTTCACGCACCCAGTCGAAGAGGAGCCAGGTCGGATCGGTGCCCGTGATCGAAAATCGCTCCTCGTGGACAGGGCGGATTTGGCCCAGATCCCCCGCGATCACGGCAAACAGCCCGCGGGCGGCATCGATGCAGAGTTCGTCGAGCGACGCCGCCGTGACGCGGAGCCCAAGATCGGCCGTGTGATCGAAGATCTCGTACATGGCGTGCTGGCCTCGGGGCGAATCCTACAGCGTTCATGGGGAAAAGCCCGTTTGGGAAAACCCGCCGTGCAAAGTACTCGGCGAAAGCGTGGTCGCCGGCTATAGTCCCCCTCTCAGGGCGGATCGGTCGGGGTGACCGGCGAGGAAAGGCATTCCATGTCTCGCAGACGCGGCTTTACGCTCATCGAAATGCTCGTCGTGATCGCGATCATCGGCGCGATCATGGCGCTGCTTCTGCCCGCCATTCAGTCATCGCGGGAATCGTCGCGCCGAACGGCGTGCTCGAACAAACTGCGTCAGATCGGGGTGGCGATCATGGAATTCCATGATTCATTCGGCTATTACCCGCTCGCGAAGCAGGCGAATAGGACGACGATGGCACCATCGCAGTTTTATTTCCTACCATCGCATCTCATCGGTGTCGGCTCGGGTGATCCGTTTCCACCGCGGCTCGAGCAGGTGGGCAGTTGGCTCCTCCGAATCCAGCCGTTCATGGAAGAATCGTCTGCGCCCGACCTGTGGGGCAGCGCCGACACGCTCGCGAAGGTCTACTCGACCCACCCGCAGGTGAGCGCTCTGATCATTCCGGGCTACCTCTGCCCATCCGACACGCAGGCCAGCCAAGGAAAAAACGCCTGGGGTTACGGCATGAACAGTTATCTCGCCGTCAGCGGCAACAACGAGCATGTCGATGCAGACGGCCACGCAAGCAACGCGACCAACGGAGTCTTTCCGACGCAGAATTGGGGCTGGTCGTCGCGGCCGACGGTCACGATCGCGAAGGTCACTGCCGGGCTCAGCAAGGTCACGTTCGTGGGCGAGCGGCCAGCGTCGTCCGACCGCTACTTCGGCCGTTGGAACATGACCGATTTCGACACGGTGATGGCCAATCCGAACATGGAGTTTTCGGTCATCGCCACGGATGCAACCGGAAACCCGTGCCCGTCGCCCGGGTATTTTCGAAGCGACGATCCACAAAACCCGTGCGCCGCCACGCACTTCTGGAGCATGCACCCCGGGGGCGGCTTGTGGCTGTTCGGCGACGGCGCCGTAACCTTCCTCGACTATTCGGCCGCCACGACAGTTCTTCCCGAAATGGCCAGCATCGACGGCACAGCCTCGTCGGCCGACGTTTTTACGACCAACTGATTTCATCCGAAACATGCCGACAACCGACGCATTTCTCGAGCGGCTCGCTCCCGTGGTCGAGTGGGTCGCATTTCGATTCCGGCGGATCGTTGTGGTCGCCGTGGTCGCCATCCTTTGCCTCCTGCTCCTCATGCAAGGTTTGAACTGGCTTGCCGCGCGAGGCATGTCGCCGCTTCGGGGTCGGGTGAGCGTCGCGGGTCGGCCGGTTACCTTCGGCACGGTCACGGTCGTGGCCGCCGATGGAACGACGCTGACGACCACAATCCAGCCCGATGGCTCCTACGCGCTGCCGCATGTTCCGCCCGGTCCGGTTCAGATCGCGGTCTCGAGCCCCGAGCCGCAGACGGTCTTCCAGAAAGCCGTCGCCGATCCTGACGCCACATCGTCTCGCAACCCAAGCGGCGCAGGCTCAGAGAAAAGTGGCGGGGCCAAGGCCAAGGCCAAGGGCGACAAGCAGACGGAGGCAGACAGCGCGATCGCGATGGCGATGCCGATCGACAAAGCTCCTCCATCGACAGAGGGTGCGGCCCGCCCCGAACATGCGGGCTGGTTCCGGATTCCGGGCCGATATGCGAGCCCGGCCCAATCCGGCCTGCGCGCCACCGTGGAGCCCCGCGGCTCGACGGCGGATCTGAGTTTGGAGGCGACTGCCCCCGAGCCTGTGCGGTGACATTGCCGGACGATGCCCGAGCATTCACCCCATGGGGATTCGAATTATTGCAGAATCCTTGGGAGATACCGCAGTCGAGGAAAACTCCGGACCACATTCCGGACCACTTTGGGTGGCCCCCGATCTCGGAGACCTGGTTCGACTCCTCGCGGATCTCCCGGATGGGCAACGCCAAGCGCTCGTGAGCCTGATGCGGCACGCCGCCGGCGGGTGAAGTGCTTACTTTTTGCCGCCGGATTCGAGGTGAGAT
>JBJTOU010000043.1:0-16738 GCA_046074725.1 Planctomycetia bacterium | reverse complement strand
AGCCACCACAGGCATCCAATCCACTGCTCCGGGCGAAGAACTGCGTGATCACGCCGCACACCGCGTGGGCGACGCATGCCTCCCGGCGCCGGCTTCTCGAGATCACGGCCGCGAACATCTCGGCCTTCCGGGCCGGGGCGGCGCAGAACGTCGTCGGGTAATGGTGTTTTCCGCGAGCCAGGAAGCCAGGAAAACGACCATGAATGACGTGTTCCGTGGACGACGGGGCCGGCGACGGGTGCTCGCGACCTCCGTGGCGCTGGCCGGGCTGCCGGTTGCCGGGGCGATCGATGGCTTCCTCGTCACGCCCCGCCGTCTCGAGCTATCGGTGCACGCCTTCGGTGCCGCGGCCACGCCTGCCGCGCGGCTACGGATCGCGCACGTGAGCGACCTGCACATGCGGTCGTGCGATGCCGTGCACCGGCAGGTGCTCGATGCCCTCGCCTCCGCCCCGCCGGATGTGATCGTTCACACCGGCGACATGGTCGAGTCAGCCCGCGGGCTCGGCCCGCTCCGGGAGTTTTTCGCCGGCTGCCCCGGCGTGCCGTCGTTTGCGATCCCCGGCAATTGGGAATACACGTCCGGCGTGGCGATGCGCGGCTTCGAGCGGCTGTGTGAGGAGGCCGGCATCGAATGGCTCGTGAACCGATCCGTCGTGATCCCGCGATCGGGCACGGCCGTGCGGATCACGGGGGTCGACGATCTGCGGCGCGGCAGGCCAGACGCTGCTCGAGCCGTGTCGGGCGGCGAGCCGGTGCCCAATCATCTCGTGCTGGCCCACTGCCCCGCGTTCCGTGACCGGCTCGGGCTGCCTGCCGGCCATCGAGCCGATCTCGTGCTCTCGGGCCACACCCACGGCGGGCAGGTGGCGCCCTTCGGGATGCCGCTCGTGCTCCCGCCGGGAAGCGGGCGGTACGTCGCCGGCTGGTATGGCCGGCACGGCGACGGCGACCATCCGCCGCTCTATGTCTCGCGTGGCGTGGGGACGTCGCTCATCCCGATTCGCCTGGGGTCGGTTCCGGAAGTGGCCCTGTTCGATTGGGATCTTTCCTGAACCACGCGCCGTCACGGGGTCTCCGGCGCCGGGTCCACCATCACCTTGCCGCGGCGGGTCGCGGTCACGGCGATCGAGCCATCGATCGGAACCTCCTGCTGGCCGGCCACGAGCGAGGCGGTGAGCGTGAAGGATGCCGCGTCGCCGTCGTCGGCCAGTTCGCCGACGGCAAGGCGGCTGTCGAGCCATGGCTTCACCGCACCGCGGAGCGTCTTGTCGGTGGCGGGCCGTGAGGTGTCGCCGATGAAATTCCGCAGGTCACCGCCGGCGATCACGTAGCCGCGACGGCCGGCATCGAACGGAAGCTCGGCGAAGGAGAACCGTGCCGCCGTCGAGCCCGTCGCCGTGTCCCGAAGCAGGAGCCGCAGTTCGGACTTCGTCGGCGGGACGAAGACAGGTGGCGTCCGGATCACGATGTGATCGCCGCTGGACGAGAAGAACTCGTCCAGCCGGGCCGTGGGCGTCGGGGAGGTCGCCGTCCGGGCCGCCGTGAACGTGAGGCCGATCTCGAATCCGGCTTCGATTGCGAGGCCGCACTCGGCCCTCGTGCGGCGTCGGGCGACCGGCACGAGCAGATGGCTGCTCACGCCATACGGCGTCGCCAGATGGATATCGACGATCTCGCGTTCGTTGCAACGGGGGCCGCCGCAGTCTCCGAAGCACGATTCGTCGGCGACGGCCGGCCCGCGGTCGTGTGCGTCGGCAGGCGGCGGGAGCGGTTCGACGGCGGCTGCGGGACGCACGCCCCGCGTGGACGGCCGCATCCGACCGCCGACCGCGGGAAGGATGCACGGCTCGCACCGCGTCTGGCTGCCGGCCTCGAGCGTCGCCACGCCGGCGGGAATCTCGGCCTTGAGCACCTCGCGGCTGATGAGCGTGCAGGGCACCGGCTTGCCGCCGGCGATGACCGTCGTGTCGTGCACGCTGAAACCCTTGCCGATCAGGAAGAGCGAGGTCGTGCCATCGGGATCGATGCCGGGTGCTCCATACCAGCCCACCAACTCGGGCGCGAGATCGGTGATGCCGGTGTTGAACAGTTCGAACCCGCCGCAGGTGTTTTCGTGCGGGATCTGCGCCCGAAGCGTCTGAAGGGGGAGCTGCCGCTCGAGCTGGTCCACGCTCCGCATCATCGTGGCGAACGCGCCGGGAGGATACTGGCTCACACATCGGCTGCAGGCCGCGGCCGACTCCCGCATGGCCTGCACCGACCGCGAGAGGATCATCGTCTGCTGCATCGTCGGATCGGCGGCCGGGGCGTGGCCGAGGGCGAACCAGTTGCTCCGCACGTCGAGCGTGAGCGACGGCACGAACGACGGCATGACGATGATCGCGGTGCACTCCCGCTGGCCCGGTTCGAGCTTGCGCTGCGCGATGTCGGCGTCGGTCCCGGGGCCGCAGAGGGTTTCGGCGAAGGCGGCCAGCGTGCCGCGGGTCGGAGGCGTCTGCACCCGCGGATAGAACCGCCAGCCGAATGTGTCGGCGCCGTGCGAGAAGGCGACGGCGGTCTTGTTGAGGTCGATCGTCGCCATGTCGGTCTCGAGGCGGCGCGAGAAACGGTTCATCGTCGAGGCCGAGAGCCGGCCGCTCGCGAAGGCCATCGCCATCGCCACCTGCAGTTCGCGGCGGCGCGCGAACACGTCCTCCACGTTCTGCTGCTCGGCCACGGGATCGAGGGCGAAAACGCGGATCGGCCAGCGGCATCGGACATACGCATTGAATGCCGCCCGGGCCTCGGGCGACGGGTCGGGCCCGAAGAAGGGGCCGGCGAAGCCCGCATCGCACGGGCCGCAGCCCGATTCACGGATGTCGTCAATGAGCCGCTCGTTGAGCAGGGCCGATTCGACGAGCATGCCCCAGGCGAGCACGGCCGTCGTCGTCCGGCAGACGGGCGTGGCGGCGAGCCGCTCGTCGCAGCAGCGGCCGTCGCCGATCTCGATCGGCATCCCGGTGAGGATATCGCCCAGATCGTCGCCGGCGCCGATCGTCGTGAAGACATGGCAGCGGATCCGGGCGAGGTCGTTGATGCGACGGCTCCGGACGAGTTCGGCGATGTTCCATTCCGGCAGCTGGTTCCAGAGCGGCCGCTGCCGCTCCTGGGCGAGGAAGTCGGCGGCGGCCTCCAGTTCCTCCGCGAGGTAGGTCCG
Source organism: Planctomycetia bacterium (assembly GCA_046074725.1). Classification (GTDB taxonomy): domain Bacteria; phylum Planctomycetota; class Planctomycetia; order Pirellulales; family UBA1268; genus CACORA01. The sequence goes on along the minus strand of JBJTOU010000043.1, from coordinate 13,540 downwards.
CACGTCGACATATTCGATGCACGGCCGGCTTGCCGGGTGGTTGGCAAGCGCGGTGTGGGTGTCGTCCACGAGGATCGCGATCTGCCGGATGCCGCTCACGTCGGCCAGCTGCGAAAAGGGGATCGGCATACGGGCTCGCCGCGTCTTGAGCGATGGCGCGGCCGACGGGGCGATCGTCGGCAGGCGTGCCGAGAGCGACCGCATCGCCGCGATCACGCCCTGCCGCGCGGGTGTCGGTGCTGCGTCGTGGGCGGTCTCGGGATCGGCCGGGGCCGTGATCGTGCGCGCCCACTGGAGGCACTGCGGGTCGTTCACGCAGTGGGTGAGGGCCGGCGCGATCAGATCGACCAGATCGTTGATCACGAGGCTTCGAAACGTCGCGGGGAGCAGCGAGTCGCCGAGGCTGGGCTCCGCGATCACGGTGATCTCGGCGCCGTGCCCGCGCTGCGTGTGCTTGCCAGGCATCACCGACACCGGGATCCGCAGGAGGTTCAGCGAGTAGCCCGGAGCGTCGGCCGAGTCGTCGCCCTCGTTGATCCGCCGCAGTTCGTGGAGGTGGTTGAGGTAGCGGGAGAGCTGGTCGAGATGGACGGTCGGCTCGAGCGACACAGGCCTGTCGGTCACGTCGAGTGGGAGAGCCTTCTCGAAGTCGTGCGGCTTCGCGACGGCGGAGACGTCGGGGAAGCGGCGGCGGTCGGTCGCGTCCTCGAGGGCCAGCGCCATGCTCAAAAACGTCTGGTCGCTTCGGCGGATTGCCGCCTGGCTCCGCGCGGCGAATTCACCGAGCTGCCGCTGCATCTGGGCCTCGTATTCGTGGCGGTGTCGCATGAGCCGGCTTTGCCCCCAGACATCCGGCTGCTTGGCGACGATCGAGCCGTGGGCGTCGATATGGTGCTTGAGCCAGTCGATCTGGGCGGCAAGACGGTGGATCGAGTCGTCGCACTCTCCGGGCGCATGCCGAGGCACGGGCCGCTCGCGGTGCATGGCCTTCACGGGGGCGGCGAGACTCCGGGCCATGCGGCCGAATTCGTGGGCGAACAGCGGCGCGGCGGTCAGGGCCGTGCCGACCGCGACGGCGGCCACGATCGCTCGCCGTCGCCGCCGGAAGGAAGGGTTGATCGGCACCGAACGGGCTCCTTGCAGTGGCTCCCCAGTCGAGGGAAAATACCCCCGTAAAGATCGGCCTGTGAAACCGGTGTTTTGACCGGAATCGTCGCCACCGTGGCGGACGGGCCAGTCTGCCCACCTTCGCAGGAGGATCATCGTGGAGCGTTGTCCGATCCAGTGCATCGTGCCCCCCTACATCCTGGAGCGGCTTGCCCGCTGCGAGGATCCTCGAATCCGTGAGCGGGCGGTCGTCTCGCTGGCCACGGGCTCGGCCGTGCGGGCGGTGCGGGCCTTCGCGCAGCAGATGCCTTCGATGCTCGCAACGCCGTCCCCCACCGGCCGGAAGCATCGGCTTGTCTACGACGCCCGCGGTCGCGACGAGCTTCCTGGGCGGCTGGTCCGCAGCGAGGCGAAGAAGAAGGTGGCCGATCCGGCGGTCAACGAGGCCTTCGACCATTCGGGCGAGACGTTCGACTTCTTCCACGAGCTTTTCGGCCGCAACTCGCTCGACGACGCCGGCATGACGTTGATCTCGAGCGTACACGTGGGCGAGAGCGATGGATCGGGCTACCAGCCGATGAGCAATGCCTTCTGGGACGGCAGCCAGATGGCCTACGGTGACGGCGACGGGGTCGTCTTTCACCGGTTCACGAAGTCGCTCGACGTCGTGGCCCACGAGCTCACCCACGGCGTGCAGTCGTTCACGAGCAACCTCGTCTACCGCGGCGAGTCGGGGGCGATCAACGAGCATCTCGCCGATGTCTTCGGCATGCTCGTGCGGCAGTGGAAGGGGGGAGAAACGGCGGAGAAGGCCAGCTGGCTCGTCGGTGCCGAGATCCTTGTCGCCGCCCCCACGCGGCGGGCGATCCGCGACATGGAATCGCCCGGCACCGCATTTACCGACGACCCGCTGCTCGGCACCGATCCGCAGCCGGCCCACATGAAGCAGCTCTACACGGGGCCGGCCGATGCCGGCGGCGTGCACATCAACTCGGGAATCCCGAACCGGGCCTTCGTGCTGGCGGCCACGGCGCTCGGCGGGCCGGCCTGGGAGGTGGCCGGGCGGATCTGGTACGAGGCGATGCTGCAGCTTTCGCGGACGAGCCGGTTCGGCGATCTCGCCCGGCTCACGGCGCAGATCGCCGCCGATCGGTTCGGGCAGCCGACCCGGAAGGCGGTCGCCGCCGCGTGGAAAAAGGTAGGTTTGTGAACCGGCCGGTCGCGTAGACTTTGTCCACGGACCGGGAGGCGATTCCCATGCTGATCACGTTCACGCAGTCGGGCGGCTTCGCCGGCACCATCCGCGGCTGCCGGATCGACACCGACGATCTCGAGGACGACGAGCGGCAGATCCTGGAGGAGCTCGTCAAGGAAGCGGGCTGGACGGAGTCGTGGCATCGGTTCTCGGAGGGCCGCGATCGCTGGCAGTACGACATCTCGATCGACCGCGATGCGGCGGTGGTGCATGTCAGCTGCGACGACTCGTGCGTGCCGGCGCCGGCACGGCCGCTGGTGGCCTACCTCAAGGACAACGCCCGTCCGCAGACCCCGAAGTGATTCGATGGCCGACTGGGGCAGCTTCGAAGGACGTGTGGTCGCAGCCTGGCTCGACGATGGCCGCAGCATGGCGCTCACCGAGCCGTTCGCATATGTCGATCGGTCGGCGGCGCGGTGGGACGCGCCCGATGGCTCGATCGTCAACGGCGCGAGCATTCCGCGTGCGTTCTGGACCGTGATCGGCTCCCCCTTCACGGGCCGCTTCCGCAATGCGTCGGTGGTGCACGACGTCGCCTGCGTCGATCGCACGCGGCCCTGGCAACAGGCGCACCGGATGTTCTACGAAGCCTGCCGCTGCGGTCGGACGAACGTCGTGCAGGCCAAGACGATGTACTACGCCGTCTACCATTTCGGGCCGCGGTGGCGGGTGGAAGGCCGGTCGATCCGCGACGAAACGCCGCCGCCCCCGTCGGACCGCGAGGCGATGGCGATCGTGCGGTGGTTTGAATCGCACGAGATCGACGCCGACGAGATCCCGCGAGTGCGGCTGCATTGATGCTCGAGTGTGACCCCTGTCACAGCCGGCCGGCGAGTCCTGGGCTGCGCTCGGCGGAGGGTTCTTCCTTGATTTCCGTGAGCGTCGCCTCCGTGAGCAGCAGCGTGCCCGCCACGCTCACGGCATTTTCCAGCGCCACGCGAACCACCTTCGTGGGATCGACGATCCCCGCCTCGGCGAGGTCGCAGGAGATGCCGCGGGCCGCGTCGAAGCCGTGGCCCCCCGTGCCGCGTCGGATCTCGTCCACCACCACGCCCCCGTCGGCCGCCGAGTTTTCCGCGATCGTGCGGGCCGGCACCTCGAGCGCATGCGCGAGGATCCGCAGGCCCGTCCGCTCGTCGCCGTCGCAGAGTCGTTCCTCCGCCTCCAGCGCCGGCACCGCCCGCAGCAGGGCGACGCCACCGCCCGGCACGATCCCCTCGGCGATCGCCGCACGCGAGGCGCTGATCGCATCGTCGAGCGCCTCCTTGCGGCTCTTGAGCTCGGCCTCCGTGGGGGCGCCCACGCGGATGATCGCCACGCCGCCGGAGAGCCGCGCCAGCCGCTCCTCCAGTTTTTCGCGGTCGTAGTCGCTGGTCGTCTCCTTGATCTGCCGGCGGATTTCCTCGCAGCGGGCCTGGATCGCGGCCTTGTCTCCGCGGCCGCCGATGATCGTGGTGGCGTCGCGCTCCACGACGATGCGGTTGGCCGAGCCGAGGTCGGTCGCCTTCACGGCGTCGAGCGTGATCCCAAGATCGGTGGATATGAATCGCCCGCCGGTGAGGATCGCCATGTCCTGCATCATCTCCTTGCGACGGTCGCCATAGCCCGGGGCCTTCACGGCGGCGCATTCGAGCACGCCCCGGAGCCGGTTGATGACCAGCGTGGCGAGCGCCTCCGCCTCGACACTCTCGGCGATCACCACGAGCGGCCGCCGCACGGTGAGCATCGACTCCAAAAACGGCAGGAAGTCCTTCAGACCGGCGATCTTGCCCTCGTAGAGAAGGATGAGCGGGTTTTCGAGGATCGCCTGCTGCCGATCGGCATCGGTGATGAAGTAGGGGGAGAGCAGCCCGCGGTCGAACTGCATGCCATCGACGACATCGATCGAAGTTTCCGTACCCTTCGCCTCCTCGACGGTCACCACCCCCTCGGTCCCGACCCGGTCCATCGCCTGGGCCACGAAGTCGCCGAGGGCGGGATCGTTGTGGGCGGAGATCGTGGCGACCTGCGCCTTTTCCTTTCGGCTCGCCACCGGCTTGGAGAGTCTCCTGATCGCGGCCACGGCGACGGCCAGACCGCGGTCGAGGCCGCGCTTGAGGTCGACGGCACTGGCTCCCGCGGCGAGGTTGCGGAGTCCGTCGGCGAAGATCGCATGGGCCAAGAGCGTGGCGGTGGTCGTGCCGTCGCCGACGACGTCGCCGGTGCGCTCGGCCGCCTCCCGCAGCATGTGGGCCCCGAGGTTTTCCTCGGGATCCTCCAGATCGATCTCCTTCACGATCGTCACGCCGTCGTTGCAGACCAGCGGCTGGCCCCAGGTCTTCCCGATGAGCACGCACTTGCTCTTGGGGCCGAGGGTCACCCGCACGGCGTCGGCCAAGGCGGTGGCGCCCTTGAGCACCCGCTCGCGGGCCTCGGAGCGAAAGAGGATCCGTTTGAAGGGCATGGCCGGCTCCACGGAGGGGCGGCGGCCATGCCGGGGGAAACACGTGCAATCGTATCGGTCCGGTCAAAGTAGACTGGATCACCATGAAGAAGACCCGAGGAATGAAGAAGCCCGCCCCGGCCGGTCGGCCGGCCAGTCCGGCGCGGGTGTCTGACGCGAAGCCCCGGCACCAGTCAAAGACGGAAGAGATGTTTCACGGGCTGCGGGCCTGCGAGGCGATCTTCGCGAGGCGACCGCAGGAGATCGTGCGGGTGTATGTGAGCCACGGGCGGCAGAGGCATTTCGCCACGCTGCTCGAATTGTGTGCCCGAGAGCGGAAGGGCTTCCAGATCGTCGCCGACGAGAATCTCGAACGTCTTACCGGCTCGGTGCACCACGAAGGAATCGCGATCCTCGCCAAGCAGGTTCGGCGGCAGGATCTGACGGCGCTGCTTGGCCGCATCGAAACCTCGTCGCTGGGCCCGCTGGTCTATCTCGACGGCGTTCAGAACCCGCACAACCTCGGGTCGATCCTCCGCACGGCGGCCCACTTCGGCGCCGGCGCGATTCTCGGCCGGTCGGGCGACCTTCCGCCGCTCTCGCCCGCCGCCGTGCGGGTGGCCGAAGGGGCGGCGGAGTTCGTGCCCGTCTGCGATCTTGTCGATCCGGTGCGAGATCTCGAGCGGCTGAAGAAGGCCGGCTGGCGTGTGGTGGTGACCTCGAGCCACCGGGGCGAACCACTCTTCGGCGCGGCGCTCGGCAAGAAGACGGTGCTGGTGCTGGGCAGCGAAGGGGAGGGCGTGTCTCGGCCGATCGAGGCGATCGCCGACCTGCGGGCGCGAATTCCCGGCACAGGCGCGATCGAGAGCCTCAACGTGTCAGTGGCCTGTGGAATCGTCCTGGCTGAAGCAGTTCGCGGGGCAGGGGGGCCGGTGGCCGCGGGATGACGTGTGTGCCGCGTTCTGCGGACTCTGGTGGTTTTTGCAAACCCACGTTGCAGTTTGCGGAAGCCACGTCGTGCATACCGTCCGCATCGTATCTGCATGGCCCGAAACGCGGCCCGAATCAGGCCGAAGTGCGGCCCCTTTCTGACGCTTCGGGGAAAGCCCTACAATCCGCACATGCCTGTTCCCGACGCGACCCGCGCCACGACGAACGACACTGACTCTGACTCTGACTCGGCCTGGCTCGCCTGCATCCGCGACCTTACTCCCGTGCAGCGGCTCGAAAAGGGGTGCGGGCTGTCGCAACGCGGCCGGCGGTTCGCCATGGAAGCGATCCGCCGAAGGCATCCGGCCGCGAGTCCGACCGAACTGCGTGTGCGTTTCATCGAGCTCGCCTTCGGGCCTGCCCTGGCTGCCGACGTTGGCCGGTGGATTCAGGAACGTGCCGGATGAGCGAAGTCGACGATCTTGTCGCGGCGATCACGCCCGTGGCCGCCGCATTCGACCGGCTCGGCGTCGGGCACTACATCGGCGGCAGCGTGGCGAGCACCATGCACGGGGCGATTCGGTCGACGATGGACGTCGATGTCGTCTGCGATCTGAAGGCGGACCAGGTCGACGCATTCCTTACCGCATTCGGCGGCGATTTCTACGTGAGCGAGGCCGCCGTGCGGCAGGCGGTCGAGAGGCGTTCTTGCTTCAACCTCATCCACCTCCCGACGGCGTACAAGGTTGACATCTTCGTGAGCCGAGGGCGGCCGTTCGACGTCGCCGCGATGGAGCGGGCGGTTCCGCTCCCGTTGGCGGCGGGCCAAAGCACCACCGTGCCGGTTGCGACCGCCGAGGACTCGATCGTTGCCAAGCTCGAATGGTTCCGACTCGGCGATGAATCATCAGAGCGACAGTGGCACGATGTTTCCCGGCTCGTGGCCCTGCATGGCGATGCGCTCGACGTGGCGCACATGCGCCGCATGGCGGAGTCGGTCGGCGTGGCCGACCTCCTCGATCGGCTACTGCGCTCCTCGACCTGAACAAGAGCCGCAGCGCTGAGGACCTTGTTCAGGCGACAAATGCCTCGACGAAAGGGAGTGAGGCAAGGTGGCCTGGACGGGGAGGTCCGCTTGCGGAGCACGTGGATTACTGAGACAGGCACGGAGCGATCGCGCTTCCTGGCGGCCGAGTTCTGCGGACTCTGGTGGTTTTTGCAAACCCACGTTGCAGTTTGCGGAAGCCACGTCGTGCACAACGTCCGCATCGTATCTGCATGGCCCGAAATGCGGCCCGAATCAGGCCGAAGTGCAGCGTGTGCCGGTTCTGCCGGCTTTGGCACGCGACGTGCGTTCCCACGAAGGCAGCCGGGATTCGGCCGGTTCATTCATCACTGCTCGGCCGACCGAAGGCTTCAGGAGAACCCACCCATGTCCGCCACGATCGCTCCCCCGGAACGATTGACCGACGAAAGCGACGAGGATCTCTTCGGCCGTTTTCGAGCCGCCGACGATACCGCGGCCTTCGAGGCGCTCGTCTATCGCTACGAGCGCGAACTGTTCGGCTACCTCCGGCGTTCGCTGCGAACGGCCGAACTGGCCGAGGACGTGTTTCAGGCGACGTTTCTCCGTATTCACGTCAGCCGTGACAGCTTCGAGGAGGGGCGGTCGTTTCGGCCGTGGCTCTATTCGATCGCCACCAACCAGGCGATCGACGCCCTGCGGCGCGAGCGGCGGCATCGGCGGGTGAGGCAGGAGTCTGCCGCGACGGCAGGCGAGGAGGGGAGCCTTTTCGACACGGTCGCTGCGGCCGGCGACACACCGGCCGAGCAGGCGGGGCTGCAGGAGGAGCGTCGGCGGATACGAAAGGCGGTGCGTCGGCTTTCTGCGATGCAACGGCGGGTCGTGCATCTGGTGTATGACCGTGGGCTGGCCTATCGCGAGGCGGCGGCGGTGCTGGGCGTGCCGATCGGAACGGTCAAAAGCCGGCTCCACGCGGCGATCCAATCGCTCGGCCGGATCATGGCGGGTGAATCGCCCAAGCGCGCGTACGCCATGGCCGCTAAGTCGCTGTAGCGACGGATGGTTGGCCCGAACCAGGTGTCCAGAGGCCGCGGCGGGCCGTTCGTGGCCGCGTGCCGAGTGGCCGGCCTGGCCCGTCTCTCCCCTCTAGGATTGCCGCGGGGAGACCGCGTCTATGGAACTCGACACGCAGACACGCAGCTGGCGGCAATGGTTTCCGGGGCTCGACAACGACCATCGTACGCTTCGCGAGGTGATCGCCACGCTGCCGGCCGCGCCCCCTGCGGCGATTCCCTGGATCGTGCGGCTCTTCGAGAACCCGCATGGCTGGCTGCGGTTGCATGGGGCGATTGACCTCGCCAACCACGACCGAATCCACGTGCTCTTGGGCCGCGGCCTGCTCGATCAGGACGAGGCCTTTGTCATCGGCTTCACGATGGGGAGCACGAAGTCGGTCTCCCGGCTCGAGCGATGGTTTTTCAAATGCGCGGTCTCACATCTTTACCCCGATCCGTATCGTATTCCATGGCCGATCCTCGCCGCCTACGACCTCGGCCTCGAGGCGGGCCGCGAGATGGGGGTGAGAAACATCCACCGTGTCGTGAACGACGCGATGCTCGACCGGCCGCTCGGTGACCTCCGACGGGAACTCGGGATCGACACGCGGCGGTTGCGGGAGTTTTATGCGAGGGAGCGTGAGGCGTTGCCCACCACGCCGGCCAGCCGTCGGCTCCCGATCGACGTAAGCGCGTGCTGACGCGGCGCTCCGGTCGAACCATGGGCACGGCCGGAGGCAATCTGCGCAGGTGTGCGAGCCGCCGGAGAAAGGGCGGTTGCGGGCGAGTGGCTCGAGGGCGGAGGCTGGGCCAGGTCTGTCTGCTCGGGTTTGCCGGCGGGAGTATGGCTGCTGGTTGTGACGATAGCCGCTCGCAGAACTGCGCTGTTGGGGAAAACGATGCGAACGGTTGCGGCGATCATGATCGGTGTGTCGATCGTCGGTGCGATCGCCGATCGCGCTGTGGCGACGAACGGAGATGCGGCATCGAGCGAAGAGCGTCGCTGGTATGTTTCCGGTATCGTGGGCGGGTCGTTCATGACGCTCACCAGCGGCGGCGAGAACACGATTGCGTCCGTTCCCAACACCGGTACGGCAACAGGCGGCGCGTTCACCGGCGGCGGAGCGATCGGCATCGCGATGCCGGTCGAAGGCGGCCGGTGGCGGGCCGAGGTGGAGGGGCGTCAGCGCGGGAAACTCGCAGGGCAAACCGACTTTATCGGTGACCCATTCTTCTACGACGTGCAGGCCGAGGACGGCTGGTCGGTGACGGCCAATCTCTGGCGCGACGTTTCAATCACGAACCACGTCGATCTCTACGCGGGGGGCGGCATCGGCGGCGGCGGCTATCGGCTCTCGGTCGACGATCAGGTCTTCAGCGGCGGCTATGACCGGATCGGCGAGTTCGCCTGGCAGGCCGGAGGTGGCATCGTGTGGAATCCCAATCGGCGGCTTGCGATTGACCTGGGATATCGATTCTTCGCGGTCGGCACCGGTTCCACCCCGCTCACCGCCCCGATCTTCGGCGGATCCGCGGGCGTCTACACGTCGTCGCTTTCGGCGAGCGAACTTGTGCTCACATTCAGGATCTATGAGCCGTTCGCGGCCCTGCGGGCCCGCCGCTGATCCTGCCCGCCGAAATGTTGAAATTCCCGACGGTCGGACGAAGATACAGTGTCGTCCATGGATGCATCTCGTCGTCGAGTCATGACACGCTCCCAGAGAGCCTCGCGCCGCGTGCGACGGGCTCTTCGCCGTCGTACTCTCGTACACCGCTTCGCGGCCGAGCGGCTCGAAAGCCGCGCGATGCTTGCTGACGGCCAGGCAATCTTCAACCCCACGGGCGGACCACAGGATTGGGTGATCCCCGCCGGCGTGCAGAGCGCCTCGATCACGCTCGTCGGCGGCCTTGGAGGCTACGACGACTCGGGCTTCACCTACAACATGCCTGCCGCCCAGGTGCAGGGCACGCTCACCTGGCCTGCCGGCACGGCTGCGCTTTCCGTGTGGGTCGGCGGCAACGGCGGGAATGCCACCGGCAAAAGCTCGCCGGGCGACGGCGGATTCAATGGCGGCTCGCAAGGCGGCACGGGCAGCGAGTCGTCGTGCGGCGGCGGCGGCGGTGGCGGCGCGACCGACATCCGCATCGGCGGTGATCTGCCAAACAATCGTGTGATGGTCGCGGGCGGCTCGGGCGGGTCGGGCGGCACCGATCCGAACGGCTACTCGCCGGAGTATGGAGGCAACGGAGGGACGGGCGGCGCCGGCACGGCGGTGGCCGGCGTCTGGATCGCCGGTAACGGTGCCGCAGGACAAGGCAGCGATGGTGGCGATGGCGGCGCTGGCGGGCAGGTCTCCAATGGTCAATCGACTGCGGGAGGCAACGCTGGCACGCTGACTGCCAACGGTGGCGGCGGTGGCGGCGCGGGAGGATATTTCGGTGGCTATGGCGGCCAGGCCGGCACGGCGGGATTGATCGGCACGGCCGGCGCCGGTGGTGGTGGCGGCGGCGGTTCGTCGTATGCCAATCCGGCGCTCGTTACCAACGCGATCGCATCTCCCGCCTACAACATCTTTGCCGCCTCAGCGACGATCGAGTGGGTCCACATCGCCACCACATCGCTCGGTTCTCTTCAAGCCGACACTGCCACGCAGCAACAGCTCGTGGCGACGTTTCCCGACGCCTCCTGCACCCCGACCTGGCAGGTCACATCCGGAACGCTTCCCGCCGGCCTGTCGCTGAACTCCGCCGGCGCGCTCTCGGGAACGCCGACCCATCCGGGACACTATTCCTTCACCGTAACGGTCGCCGCGCAGCCGAATGCAGTGGCTGTGTCCACCCGCACCTACACGGGTACCGTTGCCAGCCAGGCACCGGGCGTTCCGACGGGCGTGCAGGGACAACCCGGCTTCGAGTCGGTGTCGCTCACCTGGACCGCCCCGACGACCACCGGCGGCGAGGCGATCACGGGCTATGCCGTGCGCTACTCCACCGACGGCGGATTTTCTTGGACGGTCGCGACGCCAAACACATCCTCCACCGCCACGTCCTACACCGTCACCGGGCTCACGAGCAGCGTCGGCTACCAGTTCGAGGTGGCGGCCATCAACGGTGTCGGCACCGGCAACTGGTCGGCATCCAGCGTGGCTGTGACGCCAATCCTCGATCCCGCCGCACCCATCGGCCTGATTGCGGTGGCGGGCGATGCGAGCGCGGCGCTCTCGTGGCAACGCCCCGCCGCGGGCACCATCACCGGATACCGGATCGAGGCTCAAGACGGCGCAACCACGATCGTGCTCAGCGAAAACACCGGCACGACTGCGACGACCTACCTGGCCACCGGGCTGGTCAACGGAAAGTCGTATCGCTTCCGCGTCGCAGCCATCGATCGGACTGCCGTGGGGCCGTATTCGGAGCTGTCGAATGCCGTTGTTCCCGCGGCCCCGTCGTCGGTCGTCGCCGTGCAGGTGCTCGGCGATCTCGTGATCACGGTGAACGGCGGGGCGACCGCCTACTTGCGGACGACCGCCGGCAGGATCGAGGTGGCGGCGAATCGATCGTTTACTTCCGCGCAGCGGTTCGACCCCGCCACCGTGACCGACGTGATCGTGAGCGGCAACACGGGGGCGGGAGGCTTCGTCTTCACCGCGGGCACGCTCGCCGCCGACATCGAGATGGCGGGCATCGGATCGATCGCGTTCGAGACCGGCGCTTTCGCCACCGGCGCCGTGCAGGCCGCGCTCACGACGGGGCCGCTTGTGGTCTCGAGCGCGATCCGTGGCTCGGGCGGCGTCAGGCTCGATGCCGACGTGCGGCTGGCAGGCGACGTCGAGATCGACGGCGGCACGGGCAACGTGACGTTCACGGGCACCGTCGATGGCCAGTCGCGCGGCGGTCAATCGCTCACCGTCACGGCCCTGGGCACGACCGTCTTCGAAGAGGCCGTCGGGGCCGCCGTCCCGCTCAAGAGCCTCGAGACTCGCGCCACACGACCGCTCGTGCTCTCTGCCGATGCGACGCAGACCCGCACGATCCCGCTGCACTACCTGCCCTACACCGCGCCCGACGGCAACGTCGAAGACAAATACGGCATCGAAGTGGCGATCGGCAACAACCCCGCGAGGATGTATGAGTTCGACACGGGCGGCACCGGCTTCTGGGCGGGCTACAACCCTGCCTGGTGGCAGGGCGTCGTGCCGTCGGCCAACGCCGCCCTCATGGGAAACAAGTACACGTCGGGCAATTATTTCGACGGCCTGGCGACGAATGCCGTGCTGACGCTCGGGAGCGGATGGCAGAGGGTCTCGACCGGCGGCACCGTGCAGATCACCGCCATCACGGCGGGCGGCAACGACAAGACCGGGGCGACATTCGATTTCTCGAACGCGAGCAAGCCGCCGATCGAAGGGCACTTCTTCGGCGACTTCGGCGCCTCGTTCGGGATCGCGAAGCCTGCCGGAGGCCAGGTCGATCCGCCCGTGCAGGTCACCAATCCTCTCTTGCAGCTGCCGGGCAATCTCTCGAGCGGATTCGTGGTGCAGCTTGGCCCGCTCGGCACGTCGCCGCGAGTGGTGGTCGGCATCACCAACGAGCTGCGTGCCCAGTTTCCCACGGCGATTCCCCTCACCGAGATCGACGGCCTGCGCTATCCGAATCCCAACGGTGCGGCCTTCCGCCGGCAGGCCTACGAGCAGTTTGCGTTTTCGGGGCAGTATTCACTCTCCCGCAACGGCCAGCAGTCGAGCCTCGGCACGATCCAGACGCTGATCGACTCTGGCGCGCCCACGATGACGATCCACTATCCGGATTCGACGCCGCCGGGATCGCCGTTCGTCGTGGATGGCATGGTCACCAGCGGCACGACGTTCAGGGGGCTGTTTTCCAATTCGATGCGCGTGCCGCTCTTCGACTGGAATTTCGTCGCCGGCAGCGAAGCATCGGTCAACGCGATCGCCTTCACGACGTCCGGCAGCGCCGCCTCCCCTGGCAAAAGCGTCAACACGGGGCTGAATTTTTACAACGGCTACGACGTCATGTTCGACGTGGCCGCGGGCTATCTGCGGGTGCGGCCGAGCGGCGGCCTGTCGAGCGTGCAGCTCGACTCGATGACGACGCTCGGCCCGCAGCGGTATGGCCAAAACGCGATTCTCTCCGGCACGTATGCGACAGGCGGCGCCGAATTCTTTGTGGCCGGCGCGACGACGCTTGCCGGGGCCACGACCATCTCCGCCGGCGCTGGCGCGGTGACGTTCAGCGGCTCGGTCGATTCGGCCGCCGGAGGCCCCCAGCCGCTCACCGTCAACTCGTCTGCGGCCACCCGTTTCATCAGGCCGATCGGCAGCGTGCGACCGCTGGCCAGCCTCACGACCGATGCCGGCGGCTCTACATCTGCCGTCGCGGTCACCACCACGGGCGGCCAACGGTTCGGTGATGCCGCCACGCTCGCGGGCATCTACACGACCAACGACGCGATCTTCTCCGTCTCGGGCGATGCGACACTCGCCGGCGCGGTCACGATCCAGACGTCGCGCGCCGATGGCTCCGGCAGCGGCGGCCCGATCCGCTTCGCCGGCCGGATCGATTCCCGCGCCGACACGGCGTTTCCGCTCGCGCTCGATGCCGGCGACGACACGATCACGGTGACGGGCATCGTGGGGGGCGCGCGGTCGCTCGGCGGCATCGCCATTCAATCGGCGACATCCGCGGTCTTTGCGGCGGCCGTGAGTCTCGACGGCAGCGGCTTCGGC
>JBJTOU010000042.1:0-17545 GCA_046074725.1 Planctomycetia bacterium | reverse complement strand
GGCGCGACCATGAAAAAGCATCCGGTGACGGGTGAGGACGTGCCGGACGACACGGCGCGAGTGGCGGTCGAGCGGTACGTGAACCCGCGGAAAGCCGAGTGGCCGAAGGCGGATTTTGTCGTGGGGAACCCGCCGTTTCTGGGCTCGAAGCGAATGCGGGAATGCCTCGGCGATGGGTATGTCGATGCCATTCAGCAAGCATGGCCGGAAATCCCGCAGGCAACCGACTTTGTTCTGCGCTGGTGGCACAAAGCCGCAGAATTGTTGAAGCAGGGGGAGATGAGGCGATTCTGCTTCGTCACGTCCAATTCGATTGGTCAGGCGTACAACCGGCGAGCGATCCAATCGCACGTGGATTCTGGTCGGTGCAATCTGGCGTTCGCGATACCCGACCATCCGTGGGTTGATTGCACCGACGGTGCAGCTGTACGGATTGCGATGACGGTCGCGCGACCAGACGCCAAGCAAGGGCTGCTCGTGAATGTCGAGAGCGAAGCGTCTACCGCGGAGGGTGTCGAGGTCGCGATTCATACGTCCGAGCGAAGTGGCGTCGTGAATGCAAGCCTGCAGGTGGGCGCAGACACATGCGCGGTCCAGGAACTCAAAAGCAATGCCAATCTGTGCTGCGTCGGCATCAAGACGATCGGGTCGGCATTTGTCGTGACGCCAAGCGAGGCGGAGGCTCTTGGCCGATCAGCGGTACACGGCCTTGCGACCTATATCCGTCACTACGTGAACGGGAGGGAGTTGTCGCAAGTGCCCGGCGACCGAATGGTCATCGATCTTTTCGGTTTGTCCGAGGCAGAAATCGCCACACGGTTCCCTGCGGTCTATCAGCACTTGCTTCACGGGGCGAAACCGGAGCGCGACCTGAATCGCAACAAGATTTTCCGAGAGACCTGGTGGGTGATTGGCCATCCCCGGCCGCTGTTTCGGCAGTTCACGGAAGGGCTTTCGCGGTATATCGCCACGATCGAAACGTCGAAGCATCGCTTCCTCCAGTTCTTGCCGGTCGAGGTGCTGCCTGATAGCACGATCGTGACGTTCGGCCTCGACGACGCATGCCATCTCGGAGTGATGTCGAGTCGTATCCACGTGGTGTGGGCATTGGCTGCGGGTGGCACCCTTGAGGATCGACCTCGTTACAACAAGACAACCTGCTTCGACCCGTTTCCTTTTCCCGCCGCGACGGAAGCCCAACAGCAACGGATTCGCGACCTCGGCGAAGCCCTCGACGCTCACAGGAAAAAGCAGCAGGCGGCGCACCCGGGGCTGACGATCACGGGAATGTACAACGTCCTCGAAAAGCTCCGCTCGGGCGAGGCGCTCACCGACAAAGAACGGAAAATCCACGACGACGGCCTCGTGAGCGTGCTCAAAAAAATCCACGACGATCTCGATGCGGCCGTGTTCGACGCCTACGGCTGGCCTGTCACGCTCACCGACGACGAAATCCTGGAGCGGCTCGTGGCCCTCAACCACGAACGGGCGGCCGAAGAGAAGCGCGGCCTGATCCGCTGGCTGCGGCCCGAGTTTCAGGCCAAGGCTGGCGCAGGCGACGTGCAGCAAGAGATCGCGGTCGAGGACAGCGACGACGAAGCCGCCGAGCCCGCCGCCACGAAGCAAAAACGAAGCAGGGGGGCTCCACGGAAATCCGCGGCCGAACCGAAAAAGCCTGCCAAGGCGGCCAAGCATCCCTGGCCCAAGGATCTCGCCGAGCAGACGCGGGCCGTACGAACTGCGCTCGCTGCCTACGGCGGCACCGTGACGGCCGCCGATCTCGCCCGGCACTTCAAAAACGCCAAGGCGCCGCGGGTGGAAGAAATCCTCGCCACGCTCGTGGCCCTCGGCCACGCCCGCCGCACCGACTCCGGCTACGCCCCGGCGTGACCTCCGGTGTGCATCTTGGCCGCCGGGGAGACGGCCGCTGACGCTGTTTCCGAAACGCACACATTGTGTGTACTATTAGGCGATGCCGCAGTTTGACTGGAATGACGAAAAAAGTCTGGCACTCAAGGCGGAACGCGGGGTTTCGTTCGAGGACGTGGTTTATCACGTGGCGGCCGGTGGATTGCTTGACGTGCTCGATCATCCGAATCCAGGAGCCTATCCAGGCCAGCGGATCTTGATCGTGGAGATCGATGGATATGCCTTCGTCGTCCCGTTCGTGGCCAACGGCGACGTGCTGTTCCTGAAGACGATCATCCCGAGCAGGAAGATGACCAGACGTTATTTGGGAGAAAGGCGATGAAAAAGCTCGATCGTGACGAAGCCCGGCTGCTGGCCTCGGTGGAACGGGGAGATTGGAAGCGGGCCGAAACGGCGGCCAAAGACATGGCGCGGCTCCAAGCGGCCGCACGGGCGACCGTGCGCAAAGACAAACGCGTGAACATCCGGATCACCGCCCGCGATCTCACGCACTTGCAGAGAGCAGCTCTGGAGGAAGGGATTCCCTATCAGACTTTCATTTCGAGCATCTTGCACAAGTACATCGCTGGTCGGCTGATCGAGCGGCCGCGTCCATCGTCGGCGTGATCCCCTGGTACTCCAAAACCTCCAAACATGCCGTGCCTCGGCTGGCCAGCCATCTGCCGCAGCAGGCTGCCGAGCAGTTCATGGGCCGGCGTGACGACGAGATAGGTCGCAATCGAGACGATCGCCAGCGACCGCAGCGTGTGGTCCGGCGACCACAGCCACCAGACCGCGCCGATCGCTATCCAGGCCGGAACGATCAGGGGCAGGGCTGCCAGGTGAATCCACACGACCGCGCGGCCGAGGGCCGACCACGACCGGGGCTTGGCGCCGGTCAGCGACACCACGAGCGGCTCCATCTGCCGCCAGCCGTGCCAGACCAGGAAAGAGAGACCGACGGAAAACAGCGGATCGGTGCACCAGCCGAGGCTCGCGATCACGGCGAGTTCGCTGAGTCCCTGCAGCCACGCCCACCGACTGCGCGGCCGCCGCATGGCGACCAATCCCTCGGCCGCCGCGGCCGCCAGGCTCACCGCGGCCAATCCCAAACCGGCCACGCGGACCGCCCCGGGCGGAAACAGATCGGCCGCCGGGCCACGGCCGACGGAGAGTGCGGCCAGGTCGGCGGCCACCGTGGCGGTCGCTACCGGCCATGCGGCGAGCGGCACGGCCAGCACGAGGCAGCCCCGAGCCAGCGCGGCGACCATCCGCTGCGCAGACTGTGGAACATGTCTGTTCAAGCGGGATCCGATGCTCGTGTCGAAGTGCGCAGCCCCAAAGTGCCAGCAACTGACCGCGGCAAACGCCACGATCATCGTCACTGGCGCGACGGTGAAGCCCGCCAGCACCGCGGCCATGACCGCCGTGTAGGCCAGCCATACGACAGCCAGCGACCAGCCCTGCCAGCAGCGATGGCTGACGGCGAAGTCGGCGGCGCCGTGCGGCAGTCCGACGATGCCCAAGGCGACGATCCACGGCAGCGGCCCCAGCGCGGCCGACCAGTGCGGCCCGCCAAGGGCTCCCGCGACGGCGGCTCCCGCCATGACCGCCAGCGGCAGCCGGCTGAAGGCGACTTCCCGAAACCGCGGCGGGGCGCGTCCGCTGATCCCCGTCACCCCGCGCATGCCCCGGCTCCTCGCCCCGCGCGGCCCGGTTGCCGGCACCGCGTCAGCCAGCGGAACGTCCGCGGTGACTCATCGCCTTGATGCCGTGATACGCCACGAGGCCGAAGCCGACCTTGTTGATGACATCGGCCACGTTGTAGATGATCTCGCGAAACTCACCGGCTCCGGCCCGGGCCATCAGGAATCCGATCGGATAGATCGCCCAGCCGATGAGCACGAACAGCCGCATGATGCCGAGGGCCTTGGCCAGCGGTGCCGGAGCCTCGGCGATCGCCTGGCCCAGTGACACGAAGAGCACGCCCACGATCAGCAGCTCGAAGCCGCAGGAGACGAGGAAGAACGTCCACCAGCGCTGGGAATCGACCGCCGACGTCTCCGCGATGAACGCCGTGACGATCATCGCGACGTCGAGGATCACCAGTTGCCAGAAGAACTTCGCCCCCCGATCGCCCATCCGCAACAGGAGCGGAAACTTCAGCAGCAAAAGCGGCGTGGTGAACAGCCAGTCCACGTATCGGAGAGCCGTCGGAAAGCCCTGACCGGACTGGTAGACGCCGGTCATCTTGAAGTAATGGAAGCAGGCGATCGCGCAGATGAGCCCCGCCACCACCATCGTGCTGCGGTACTCGGGATCGACGTCATCGCGCAGCAGGAAGAAGTAGAGCGCGCCCGCCCCCATGGCGACGGTGCCCGCGAAGAACAGGTAGAGCGTCAGGGTCTGGAGGAGCGTGCCGCCGGCCTGGGCCTGGAGAAAGTCCATCGACACGCCGGCACCGTCGGCGGCGGCGAGCAAGCAGAAAGACATGGGGCAGAGAGACATGGGGGGCCTCCGAAGGTGGAGAAGTCGCGCGGCCGAACCGGCGGCGAGCCGGTGGGACGCATGCCTCGCCTTTCGGAAACCTTTCCCGAGGGGCATGAGCGATCGCCCAACCCTACGGCCGCCGCCCGCCTCGGGCCAGCGCGACCGGAAAACCCCCCTGGCGTCATCGCCACCTCGGCGCCTGACGCGGCACGGACACTTGGCCGTCGCGTGGCGACTGTTGCATCCGAGACGTCTCACGGTTCACGGATCATGGCCGAAAGCATACCGGCCGCCCGGAAACCGCCCCTCTCCACAACGTCCGATAATGTCTCTTATGTCCGTTTCGGGCCCCCCTGCCATTCGGCCATTTTTCAGCAGGAATCTGTCGATTCCCGGCCCCGCCCTGCGACGGCATGTCGGGGTCAGCCAGAAGCCGTTGGCGTGCCCGCCGTGGGGCTCGCTGCTTCGATCGCCATGTTACCGAACCGGAAGCGGCGATTGCGCGCCGATCGGAAAGGCTTGGGGCGGTGCCGCCTGCGGCATCGGCGGTGCGGTGAAACTGCTCGACGTGGAACGTGGCGGCACCTGGTAGCCGGCTGGCTGGGTGGCCGCCGGCGGTTCGCCACGTGGGACGAACCATGATGACCCCGTCGGAAGCCCTCCCGCCTGCTGGGCCCCCTGCCCTGACGCGGCTCCCTGCTCCGCGCCCGTCCAGGCAGCGGCTGAGCTGATTCCATTCCAGATCGCCTGAAGCGGCGATGGACCCTGCCCGGCGACCACCGCCGGCTGTTCGGTACCGGCCCGCGGGGCGAAACCCGGTTGCTGGAATTGCTGCTCGAACTGTTTCACGAACGGGTCGATCGTTTCGTGAATCTCCTTAGGCAGGTAGTCATCGGCGCGAGCGATCAGGTCGGCGACAAGCCGGCCGCTGTGGCTGGCGACGACCTGCGGCCTGTAGGCCGGAGCAAGTGTGACGGTGAAAAAGGTGATCACCACGCACAGGAGTCCGCCCTTGGCGATGCCCAGGAGCAGCCCGAGCTGGTGATCGAAGGCCGAAAGATGGATCGCATTGATCGCGCCGGAAACGATGCGGAATACGAGCCAAACCGCAAACGAGGTGCCCACGTAGAGGGCCAGCATCGCAGCGAAACGATTCCAAGGTTCCTGCCGGCCGAAGAAAGGTGCAAACTGGCCGCCAAACCGAAGGGCGACATAGGAACTCACCGCGATCCCAGCGATCCAAGCCAGCTGCCAGACCATGCCTTTGAAATAGCCCAGCAGCGCTGTCGCCGCCAGGATTCCAAGCATTACCAGGTCATAGCCCTCGATCGCCACGATGCTCCTCCTTGAGTGGGCGGCGAGTGTAGAAGTCGGTCCCTGGGGAACGAAGGGCAATCTTTTGTTTTTCGCTAAGTTCTTCGCAGTCTGTTTATGTGACCTGAATTACGCATTGCCCCCAAATTGCCTTCAGGGTGTTTTTTGTCCTGAAAATCGACGCGGATGATGCACAAACCTTGTCGTTCCGGCGGTGCAGGGGATGGCGCGTTTTCCTGGCTGGCGGTTGGTTGCCCAAACGACCGACATGAAGAGGGATGTAGGAAAAGAAGGACGGTCTGCGCAGACCGCGTTGGGAGGGAAGGTTCACGGTGCCCGGGTTCCGCGAACATATCACCGGTTCAGCGATCGTGGGCGTCGCCTACGGCGCCACGGGTTGGTACGTGGGTGGCCTGCCGCCACTCACCTGCACACTCGCAGCCGGGCTGTGCACGGCCGCCGGCATGATGCCGGATCTCGACAGTGATTCGGGCCGCCCGCTCCAGGAGAGCGTCGGATTTCTGGCTGCCATCGTTCCGGTGCTCCTACTGCCTCGCGTGCATCATTGGTCGCTGTCGCTCGAGGCGATGATCATCGCGGGCGGCGCCATTTATCTTGCGATCCGCTTCGGGCTTTCCTGGCTGCTCAACACCTACTCCGTGCATCGCGGCATGTTTCATAGCGTGCCGGCCGCGGCCATCGCCGGTGCCGCCGTGTTTCTCGCCTTCAACTCCCAGGAGCCGATGCACCGCTACTTCGTGGCGGGGTCGGCCGTCCTCGGCTACCTGACCCATCTGGTCCTCGACGAGATCTGGTCGGTACGGCTGGGCCTCTTTGGGCCAAAGGTCAAGAAATCGTTCGGCACGGCGATGAAGTTCCACGGTGGCGAGGCGTGGGCCAACATCGTGACCTATCTGCTGCTGGTCGTCCTCGGGGCCGTCGTGGCCTACGACGCATCGAAGTCGGAGCAGAAGTCGGTCGTCCGGCAGCAGGTGGAGCAGGCCACGCGGATGTATCAGCCCCAGCCCGCCCCCTGGCAGTATCGCCGTTGACCGTGCGGTGGCGTAGAATCGCCTCCCATGGCAGCCCCTCTCGCGACCGTCATGACCAACGTGCTGGCGATCATCGCCCTCTCGATCCAGTTGGGCCTGATCGCCCTCGCGGCATTCGCCGGCGGGGCCACGATGTCGTTCTTCGCGATGGGGCACCGCCGGATGCAGGTGCTCTTGTCGTTGACGTCCGGCGTAATGCTGGGGGTGGGCCTCCTCCACCTCCTGCCACACGCCTTCTTCCAGCTCGACCATGACATCAACGCCACCGCCCGGTGGGTGCTTGCCGGTTTCTTCCTGATGTTCCTGCTCGAGAGAGCCTTTCATGGTCATGCCCATCATGCGTCCGACGGCGATGTCGCGGGCCATGCGTGTGGTCATGACCATGGTCACGACCACGACCACGATCACGTTCGACCGGAATCGGGCCGATGGGCGTGGCTGGGGGCCTTTTCCGGGCTCGCCCTCCACAGCCTCGCCGACGGCGCGGCTCTCGCGGCATCGGTGAACGCGGATGCCGCCCACGGCGCCGGCCTGCTGGCGGGGATCGCCACCTTCCTCGCTGTCGTGCTCCACAAGCCGTTCGATGCCGGCATCATCGCCACGCTGATGGTGAATGCCCATGTCGCGCCTCGGATGCGGATGGCCGTCAACCTGCTTTATGCAGCCGTGGTCCCGATCGGGGCCGCATGTTTTCTGGCGAGCCTCACGCTCTTCGGCGATCGTCAGGGAGCCCTGCTCGGCATCGCCCTAGCGATGGCGGCCGGCGCATTCCTCTGCATCGCGGCCGCAGACCTGCTGCCCGAAGTGCAGTTCCACAGCCACGACCGCGTGCTGCTCACGGCCTCGCTGGCGATCGGATTGGCGATCGCCTGGGGCATCACCGCGATGGAGCAGTCATCACACGGCCACGCCGCCCACTCCCATGACAGGCGGGCGACGGCGCCGGACGATTCGCACGGTCATTGAACGGTCGGTGACTCGGTCTCGAGCCCCCGGGCCGCTCGGGCCTGCCGCACCGCGGCCATGACCTCGTCGATCAGGCCGCTTTGGGCGCGGATCTTGGGCACCTGGCCGGCAAAGCACCAGGCGATCCCCGCGCCGATGCCCAGGCCGCCGAGCAGGTGCGGCGTCACCCAATCCTGGGTGCCCGGACGGCCCGAGGCCGGGTCGGCCGCGCCGCCGAGGGCGACGATCACCACCACGCCCAGCATGCCCATCAGGGCATACGGAAAGGCCGATCGCTTGATCACCCGGCTGCGTTCGATGAACGAGCCGTGGAGTCCGTAGGTCTCCACGACCTCACGGCACCATCGGCCGGTGCCGATGAAATACGTGACCCCCATGCTGTTGACCAGCACGATCACAAGCGCCGTCAGCACCCCGGAAAGTCGGTGCACCGTCGCCCATCGAAGCAACTGCGGATCGGTCTGGCCGTGCAGGTCGCCGAGCCAGAGGCCCAGGCAGGCCGTCGCCACAAGCAGGGCCACTGCGAACATCGCGGCCCGGGAAAACATCTGCTCCATGGATCTGGACGCTCCTCACGGGCAAGCCGGGTTCGGCAAGCCCTTACAATGGGCGGTCGGTATGGCCGAGGAACCTCTCGTCGGCCCGTGACGCACCAGGTCATCGCTCCCGTTATAGGCTCCAGGATGGATCGCTCCCACCTCCCCGCTTCTGAACGCCCACTCGAACGCCCCCTGATTCTGATCACGTGCGGCGATCCTGCAGGCATCGGGCCGGAGGTAGTCGCTGCCGCATGGGCCGATCCATCCGCACACCGCCTCGGTCGGCTCCGGGTCGTCGCGGATCCGGCCACGGTGGCGGCCGCCGTGGCCGAACGGTGCCCCGCCGAAATCAAAGGGGTCGAGAGCATCGCAGTTGATGATCCGCGTGACAGTCACCCCGGCAGGCTGCTCGTGATTCCGGCCACCGATCCCGAGGCGCCGCCGATTCGTCGCGGCGAGATCACCGCGGCGGGCGGGAGAGCTGCCGTGCTCGCCGTCGAGGCTGCCCTTCGGCTGGTACGCGAAGGCCGCGGCCAGGCGATGGTCACGGGGCCTCTGCACAAGGAGGCGCTCCATGCCGCCGGTCGCGACGTTCCAGGGCATACGGAACTGCTCGCCCGGGCGTTCGGTCTCCCCGATGATGCCGCATCCATGATGCTCTGGCTGCCGCCACGGGATGACGCGACCCACGGGCTGGGCGTCGTGCATGCCACACTGCACGAGTCGTTGCGGACGGCCGTCATGAGCCTCTCCATCGATCGCATCGTTCAGGCCGGCCGGAGGATCGACGGATTGCTCGCGGCAATCCTGCGACGCAGACCTCGGATCGCCGTCGCCGCGATCAATCCTCATGCCGGCGAAGGAGGTCTGTTCGGAGACGAGGAACCCCGGTTCATCGCGCCAGCCGTCTCGGCGCTTCGCGGCGACGGGATCGATGCCGTCGGCCCGCTCCCTGCCGACACGCTCTTCCTTCGGGCCAGCCGCGGTCACTTCGACGGTGTGGTGGCCATGTACCACGATCAGGGGCACATTCCCATCAAGCTGCTCGGCATGCACCGGGCGGTGAACATCACGCTCGGTCTTCCGCTCGTGCGGACGAGCGTGGCCCACGGCACGGCCTTCGACATCGTCGGCCGGGGTGTCGCGGATCCGTCGAGCATGCTTGCCGCCATCGACACGGCGGCCCGGCTCGTCTCCGCGGGATGGCGGCAGCAGGCTACTCGCGAAACGGAGTGAGCTGCTGCACGATGCCGTCGGTGACGTCGATCAGCCCTTCCATGGCGGGCTTGTAGACGAATGCGGAGGCATCCACGGCGCCGCCGATGCGGACGTCATACAGTTCCATGACCGCGATCGGCTCCGGCGGCACGGAAGCGACCGGCCGATCGCCGGGGATCGCCAGCCATTCCACCCGAAAGGGAAACAGTTCTCGCTTGCCGATCGAGAATCGGACGCTCCAGGGCATGCCGTCGGGAAGCTGGGCCGGCTCGATGCCGCCGCTCGACGTGATCGCCTCCGCCCGGTCGGGCAGCAAGGCTGCGAGCGTGGGGGCATGCCACCGTCCCTCGATGCTCCAGACGGCGATGTCGTCGATCATCGAAGACTCCACCGTATCGAAACGAAACCATTGACGCGTCAGTGCCAGCGATCGATGGATGCCTCCGAGATAGGGCGAGACGCCGAGCCGGTCAAGCACCTTCAACTGCTCGAGCTTCTCACGCACTCGCCGGACATCGATTCGCTTGAGTTGCGGCGGGTTCGATCCCAGCCGTTCGTAGTTCCAGCTGAAGATGCCGTCGCAGACATCGAGGATCTCGAAGCTTTCGGTGTCGCACTGCATCGACGACTCGAACCGGAATCGCTGATCGACGCCCGTGCCGAGCTGCACGTAGCGGCCTGCCCCCACCAGCACGCGGTCTCCGATGCGAACTCGTTGGCGGACCCGTGCAGAGATCGATTCGGCTCGTGCAAGGCCCGCCAGTGTCGTAGAGACGATCCGTTCGGCCTGGCCGGGCGTCTCTCCGCCTCCCGCCGGTTGGCCGGGTCTCCCGCCGCGTCCGTACACGGTTTCCTGGGGTGCGATCGGCGGCTCTCCCATGCCGCGGCCATGCGACGCCACAACCGCCGCCAGCGAGATCAACGGGATGATCAAGCGGCGCAGCACGTTGAAGATGGGGCGTTTGGGGGGCTGGCTGACCGTCACGATCGGGCTGACTTTGATGATGTTGCCAAAGAAAGCGTCGGCATGCCGTCGAAGAACGAGGGGTGAATCACCGTCCTGCCGCCGCGATGCGGTTCGGTGCGGCGGTGGGCAGTGTATGGCACAGGGCCATGGGACTCCCATGGCGAAATACAGCCTCGGGCTGTGGAGGTGATGCGATGGTGAATCGACGTCGAGCAGGCTTCGTCGCACTGGCAGTCGTCATCCTGGTGACAGGCTGCCATATCCCCGCCAATTCCCCGCTTTCGGGGCTGGCGCAGATCAGACCTGTCGCCACGCCACATACCAATGTCCTGCCGCCGGCGACGATGCTGCAGCATCCCGGCCCCGGTGTCGAGGGCCCCGGTCCCGGCATCATCACGCCGGCCTCCTACGAGGCGGCGCTGGCGGCCAATGGCATCGCGGCAGACGGTGCCGGGATGATGGCCGACGGCTCGTCTGGCGCCGGCTTCCCGGACGGTATCGGCGATCCGTCATGCCCGCCCGGTGTCGGTGCTGGCGGCGCGGCTTTGGCCATGGCCGGTGAGGCAGGCATGCCACCCGCTTCGCAGATCGGCTTCATCGGTCCGGACGGCATGCAGGTGCGGTGGGACGTGTCGATCGCCGGCGGATTCGATTCCGCACCACTGGTGACCCCCGGTCGATTCGATTTCCCGCAGGGGGCGATCTACCGGCTCAAGATCACCGACATCCCCGGCTACGAGGGCGTGGAGCTTTATCCGACACTCGAGGTCGCGCCGGTGACCCCGAGAACGGACGCCTTCCTCGCGCACAACACCATTCCCTTCCAGCTCACCGAGGAGGATCTCGATCAGGTCACCACAGGCAACTTCGTCACCAAGGTGGTCTACCTTCCCGATCCCGACTATCAGGAACTGGCGGTGGCTGGGGTCGAGACGCTCGTCAGCACTCGGCTCGATCCGGGCATCGATCCGGTCGTCGAAGCTGATCGACGCGGCTCGATCCTCGCGATCATCCGCATCGGCAACAAGGATCTCGAGTCGAATGGTCCGGGAGCGGCGGGCGGCGGATTCGTCGATGCCGGTGCTGCGACGCCCGTCGGGGTGGCGGCTCCGCTTGGCATGCCCGTCGGCGGTGATCCGGCGCAGATCCCCCCGGCCTTCGTCGCAGGCATGACCGCCCCCGAATACGGCATGCCCCGTGTCGGCACGCCGATCGGACTGCCAGGCCCGGCCCACATCCCGCTGGGCGTGCCCGCAGGCCTGCAGAAGCACACGATCACCAACCACACGAAGATGCATCTTCCGCCTCCGTCCCGATCGGTCGGGCTCCATGTCCAACAGTACCCCGGCCTGAGTTATCCCAAGCCGGCCCGGCATGCCTACGTCGCCGAGCGGCAGGACGTGCCGAAGATCCGCCTGCGGCAGCCTCCCGAGGATCGCACGCGGTTCATCGACAACGGCGGTCCTGATCCCGACGCCGAGGCAGCGGCCGCATCGGGCGGCCGAGGATGGGGAACGGCCCTCGAGGCGCCCTGCCCGCCGGAGCCCATGGAGTGATCGATCGGCCCGGCACGCGATCATGCGACGGCATCAGACAACTTCGAACACCACGAGCAGGAAAGGAATCATCATCCGGACAGGGGCCGTGCTGCGGGTGGTCCGCGGACCACTGACGACCGCCGTTCTCGCCTTGGCAACCTCGTCGGGCCATGCCCGCGAGGGTGTCGAGCCGAGGCCGGCGGAAACCATCGTCAGTTTGTCATCACCGGGAGCGATTGGCGTCCCGCGACCCCTTCAGCATGGCCCCCGTCCGGAATCGTCGATTCCCTTCACCATGCAGCCTGTCGAGATCGCCGGCCCTCCAGGGATCCGCGTGGCGATCGAGACGGCGGCTGGCT
Source organism: Planctomycetia bacterium (assembly GCA_046074725.1). Taxonomy (GTDB): domain Bacteria; phylum Planctomycetota; class Planctomycetia; order Pirellulales; family UBA1268; genus CACORA01. The sequence continues at coordinate 5,194 of JBJTOU010000042.1, read as the reverse complement.
GGTCGAACCTGCGGGTCGCACCGCTGCGCATGGGGCTGGTGATCGGCCGACCCTATCGGCTTCGGATCACGGGCATCCCCGGCCGTGAAGGGGAAGAACTCTATCCATCGATCTGCCTGCTCGCGAAACTCGCCGCACCTCCTGGCATGGCCTGGCGGTTTCCGGCGGAGGTGATGATCGAGCAGGAGGATCTCGAGAAGGCGTTGGATGGAGGGTTCGTACGGCGGGCCGTCTACGTCTCCTGCGAGGCCGATGCGCCGCCGGCGGCATGGTTCGACGTGGAGCCCGGCGACGACTGTCTGGAGGTCGCTGCCGCGATCGGCGATCCGGTCGCAGAGTTGGTGATCGGGAACCGCGTGCCCTCGATGTCGCCGGAGGCAGCGGTTGTTGCCGTCGAGACCGACGGCATCGAACGAGAAGCCGTCGCTCCATGCCAGGCGGCGTGTCTTCAGCCGACTTCCACGGCGATCCTGCCGATGGCGTCGCTGCCGCCGGTCGCCCTCCCCTGCCCCATCTGCGATGGTGGCGACCATGCCTCGCCCGCCAAGCCTGTCGGCGATGATGGCATCGCGAACCTGACCTCCGGCGACACCGTCGCTCGTTTCCGTGCGGCCGACGGAAGACACGAGTCGGGCGATGTATGCATCACGGCTTCCAACTGCACCTGTGTCTATGCACCAAAGTTCGCATCGGTGCGGCAGGTGGTGCTCCCATCGGAGCGGGTTGCTCCTGTTGGCGTGAAGGGGCTCGCACGGGAAGACAGTGTGGCCGACTCGGTGCGGATCGATCCTGTCCGTGATCGGGTGCAAAGCATTTCCCTGCGTGCGGCCCGCAAGGCCCAGCCCGGCATGGGGCTCCAGGAACGGCTCGGCCCGCTGGGTGTCGATCAGGCTGCGCGTGCCGATGCCGCCGATCGCGCCGAGCGGCCGGCGGAACGCATCGCGGACGAGCAGCCGCTGCGGATCGATCGCCGTCAGAATCCGGCGCAGCTCGTCGGCTTCGACGTGCCGATGGCTTGGACATGCGTGCGTGCGGCCAACGTGCTCGTCAGCGAACAGACGGCGCAGGTCGTGTCGGCCGACCGAGGTACGGCGACGCTGCGGTTCGAGGAGCCGGGAAGGGCCGAGCTCACGATCTGCAAGCGGGCGGGGAGCGATACGGCCCGCGTCGGTGAGGAGCTCGACTTTACGATCTTTCTGCTGAACTCGGGAGACCGCGCGCTCGACGACATCGTTCTCGTCGATGCCCTGCCCGATCGGCTCACGCTCATTCCGCGGTCTGCGGCATCGAGCCTGCCGGCCGACATCTCGACCGAGTCCGGCGATGATGGCTCGGTGGTGGTGAAGTGGCGGTTTCGCGAGCCGCTCCCGGCCGGCGGCAGCGGCTTCGTCCGGTTTCGCACGCTCGTGCGGTAGCTTTACGAAAAGCTCGGCATCCTGCCTTCGCTTTTCTGGGCGACCCTCCGGTCGCACTCGACTGCCCGCCATCCAGGCGGGCAGTCGTCCAAGGCGCGAGCATGTGCCCGTAATTCTTCCGTTGCGGGGAGCGACGCACCGGGGGTAGATTTTGAACATCGACGGCGGGTGCTGTCGCTCTCCCCCCTGCTCCGAGGCTGTCATGTCGTCGTCGAACCGGTTCGGTCTCCATCGTCTTCCAGTGGTCCTCGCCGGGATCGTGTGCGGTATGGCCTCGGTCGGCATCTCGCCAGCCGTCGCACAGCCGGGGGCGGTCGCCGAACCGGCGGCCGATGTGCTGAAGGTGCCGCCACTCCCCAAGGGCACGCCCGCTGAGCTGATGCAGTTCGTCGAGGGCCTGCGAGCCGCCGACGTCAAGCCGAAATCACGGCCGGAGATGATGCAGTACATGAAGGACGTCTCGACGGTCACCATCGAGGCGGCCAACTCGATTCTGTCGAAGGTGAAGCAGACCGATCCGCTTCATGGCCGTGCGGCGATGATGAAACTCGAAAGCCTCATGATGCTCGGCCGACTCGGCGACGAGGCTGCCGCCAAGGAGATGGCGACGTTCGCAACATCGCTGGTCAACAGCCCCAACGCCGAACTCGCCCGTGAAGCGCAGCGCCTGGTGCTCGTCTCCGATGCCCAGAAGCTCTTCGCCAACGGCAGCGCGGCCGGAGGCGAGGCGTTGGTGCAGAAGACGGCCGCCATGCTCGCCGCCGATCCTGACGACATGAAGACGGCCGGCCTCGCGATGCAACTCGCACAGGCCTTCGAGCAACTGCCCGACGGAGAGCCCGTCGCCGTCGCCGCCTACAAGGCATTCGGCCCTCTCTTCGCCTCCAGCGGCAACGAGCGGATCAAGCAGATGGGGGAGAGTTTTGCCGGCACGCTCCGGCGGCTCTCGCTGCCGGGCAATTCCATGGAGATCAAGGGCACGCTCCTGAACGGCAAGCCGTTCGACCAGAAGACGCTTGTCGGAAAGGTTGTGCTCGTCGACTTCTGGGCGACCTGGTGCGGACCGTGCGTGGCGGAAATACCGAACGTGATGGAGCAGTACGAGAAGTACCACGACAAGGGCTTCGAGGTGGTCGGCATCAGCCTCGACGAGGATCGCGAATCGCTCCAGAAGTTCGTCGAAGATCGCAAGGTCCCGTGGCCGATCCTCTTCGAGCAGTCGGAGGGGAGCGGATGGCAGCATCCCATGGCCACCTACTACGGCATCAGCGGCATCCCGACCGTGATCCTCATCGGCCGCGACGGCAAGGTGATCACGCTCAACGCCCGCGGTGAGAAACTGGGCGAGGAACTGTCGAAGCTCTTTTCCAATGCCGGCTGATCGACCTCATCGAAGCCCGATTTCGAGGCGGGCCGGGGCATTCGACTCGTCCGGCATCCGGAAGGTCTTCGATCTAGCCGCGCGGCTCGACGATCCGGTGAACCTCTCGATCGGCCAGCCCGACTTCGCCATGCCTGGCCCGGCCCGCGACGCGGCGAAGCAGGCGATCGACGCCGGAAGAAACGGATACACGCCCACTCAGGGTATCGCCCCGCTCCGCGAACGGCTGGAGGCCGATGCCCGTCGCGAGACCGGCCAGCCCGAACGTCGGCTCTGCATCACCAGCGGATCCAGCGGCGGTCTCGTGCTGGCACTGATGGCGATGCTCGACCCCGGCGACGAAGTGATCCTCTTCGAGCCTGCGTTCGTCATGTATCGCCCACTCGTGGAGTTCCTCGGCGGACGGTGCGTGGTGATCGATACGGCGCCATCGTTTTGCATCGACATCGATCGTGTCGCGGCCGCGATCACGCCCCGCACGAAGGCGATCCTGCTCAATACGCCGGCCAATCCGACCGGCGTCGTCGCCGATGTGTCCACGGTTCGCGAATTGGCCCGGGTGGCCGACGCCTCCGGTGTCACGCTGATCAGCGACGAACTCTACCGGTCCTACTGCTACGACGCCCCCTTCGCCTCCCCGGCCCTCTCCTCTGAACGCGTGGTCGTCATCGACGGCTTTTCGAAGTCCCACGCGATGACGGGCTGGCGGGTGGGCTGGATTCACGGACCGCGGGACGTCATCGACACCTGCACGATGCTCCAGCAATACACGTTCGTATGCGCCCCGCAGGTGGGGCAGTGGGCGGCGTTGGCGGCCCTCGATGCCCCGATGGACGCGCCGCTGGAAGAGTGCCGAAGAAAGCGGGACAGGCTCATGGCGGGGCTCCGTGACCGCTTCCGGTTCGTGCAGCCGGGCGGCGCCTTCTACCTCTATCCTGAAGCGCCCGGCGGCTCTGGGGCCGCCTTCGCGACGCGGGCCGTCGAACTCGAGAAACTGCTGGTCGTGCCCGGAAGCGTGTTCGGGGCCGCCGACACCCATTTCAGGATCGCCTACACCGTCACCGACGCCATGCTCGAGCGCGGCATCGCGGCCCTGAACCGCGTCGCCGCGTCGTTCGATTGACTTGGGCCGGCGGCCTCGGGAGCTGCGTCAGGCACTCTTGGGGCGAGCTTCACGGACCGGCAGAACGGTCTCGGTGCCTTCGACGGCCGCCTCGGTGATCATATAGGTGCTCCCCTGATTCTCTGGGAGTGAGAACATCAGATCAAGCATGATGTTCTCCATGATTGCCCGCAGCCCGCGGGCTCCCGTGTCCTTCTTCATCGCCTTTCGGGCGATGGCGTGGAGGGCGCCATCGGTGAACTCGAGCGTGCAGTCCTCCATGCTGAAGAGCTTTTGGTATTGCTTCACCAGGGCGTTCTTCGGATCACGGAGCACCTGCACCAGGGCCTTTTCGTCGAGCGGTTGCAGCGCCGAGATGACGGGTAGGCGTCCGATTAGTTCGGGGATCAGGCCGAATTCGAGGATGTCGTCGGAATCGACCTCCGGGAGCAGTTCGGCGAGGCCCGCGTCGGCCCGATGCCCGGCTGGCTGGCCGAAGCCGATCGTCTTCTTGCCGAGTCGCTGGCCGATGATCTTCTCGATCCCGACGAACGTGCCGCCGCAGATGAAGAGGATGTTGGAGGTGTCGAGCTGGATGTATTGCTGCTCGGGATGCTTCCGGCCTCCCTGGGGGGGCACGTTGGCGACGGTGCCCTCGAGCATCTTGAGCAGTGCCTGCTGCACCCCCTCGCCGGAAACGTCGCGGGTGATCGAAACGTTCTGGCTCGTCTTGCCGATCTTGTCGAGCTCGTCGATGTAGAGGATGCCCCGTTGGGCGGCCTCGATGTCGAAGTCTGCGGCGTTGAGCAGTTTCAGCAGGAGATTCTCGACGTCTTCGCCCACGTAGCCAGCCTCGGTGAGGGTGGTGGCGTCGCCGATGGCGAACGGAACGTCGAGGATTTTCGCGAGCGTGCGGGCGAGAAGCGTCTTGCCGCAGCCCGTTGGTCCGAGGAGGAGAATGTTCGACTTCTCTACCTCGACGTCGGAGGTGTCGCCGGCGATGGAAAGACGCTTGTAGTGGCTATGGACCGCGACCGCGAGCACCCGCTTGGCGTGATCCTGCCCGATGACGTATTGGTCGAGGTGCGAGACGATCTCACGGGGTGACGGAATCGCCGTGAAGAGCTGCTTGCTCGTACCGCGGCGTCGCTTCTCCTGATCGAGGATCGATTGACACAGTTCGATGCACTCGCCGCAGATGTAGACGTCGCCCGGCCCCTCCACGAGCGGACCGACGTCTCGATAGCTCTTGCGACAGAACGAACAGAAGGCGTTCTTCTTGGTCGTTCCGCCGGC
>JBJTOU010000041.1:0-7577 GCA_046074725.1 Planctomycetia bacterium | reverse complement strand
CCCCCCTCCCCCCCCCCCCCCCCCCGCTTCTCCCCCCCCCCCCCCCCCCCCCCCTTTCTTCTCCCCCCCCCCCCCCCCCCCCCCCCAGGCCCGCCAGGGCGAGGCTCATGGCCATGCGGTGGTCGTCGTAGGTCGTGATGTCGGCCCCATGGAGATCGCCTGATCTCACCGTGAGCCCGTCCGGTCGCTCGTCGATCTCGGCGCCGAGTTTCCGCAACTCCGTGGCGAGGTCGCCGATACGGTCAGTCTCCTTGTCACGGATGTGGGCGACATTGCGGATCGTCGTGGGGCCCTCCACGAAGAGGGCGACGACCGCCAGCGTCGGCACGGTATCGCTGATGGCATTCATGTCGATGTCGATGCCGGTTGTCGCACGGCCGCTCACCGTCACCGCCTCGTCGGATCCGCCGTGCCATTCGATCGTGCATCCCATCCTCTCCAGGGCGTCGCAGAAAGAGATGTCGCCCTGCATGCTCGATCGTCCGAGGCCCTCGATCCGCACGGAGCCGCCGGTGATCGCAGCCGCTGCGGCGAAATAACTGGCCGCCGATGCGTCCGGTTCGACGGAATACCGAATCCCGCGGTATCCCGTCGGCTCGACCCGCCAGGTTCGCCCGTCCTTCGCATGGCACGTCGCCCCGAACGACTCCATCACGCGACGCGTCATCTCCAGGTACGGGAGCGATACCAGCCGGCCGGTGAACTCGATCGTCATGCCGTCCCGGGTGCAGGGCGCCACCATTGCCAGGCCGCTGGCGAACTGGCTCGAAACACTCCCTTCGATCCTCGCCGTGCCGCCGACGATGCCGACGCCATCGATCGTCACGGGGGGGCATCCGCCCGGGCTTTCGGCGGTCGCCACGGCGCCGAGCGACTCGAGCGCTCCGAGCAGGTCGCCGATCGGCCTCTTCCGCATCCGCGGCGTGCCGTCGAGCCGGTAGCGGCCACGGCCGAGGCCGCACAGGGCCGACAGGAACCGGATCGTCGTGCCACTGGCCGCACAGTCGATCGTAGCCGACGAGGCGGGGATCACGCCGCCGCAGCCCGCGACACGGATCTCACCTCGCGACCAGTCTGCGACGACCTCGATGCCCAGCGCCCTGAGCCCATCCACCATCACCCGAGTGTCTTGGCTGTCGAGCGCGCCCGACAACCGGGTCTCTCCGCGGGCCAGCGCGGCGCAGATGAGCGCACGGTTGGTGATGCTCTTGGAGCCCGGCGGCCGGATCGAACCGACGACCGGGCCGGGACACGGAGGGATCTCGAGCACGGCGGGGGCGATGGTCACGGCAGGCATCCGATCCGTCTCTTCCAGACGGTCATTTCGGCGATCGTGTGCTGGTGCTTGCGGGCCGTCTCGCGGATGACGAAGGGAACGTCCTCCCGGTGGACGAGATCGAATCGCGGCGTGAGCGACCGCTCCAGGCCCGCGAACGTCGTGAGCGGCTCGCCCGCCTCGCGGATGCCACCGATCCATTTTGTCTTCGGCGTGTACTCCTCGAGCCACGTGTAGGGCGACGTGAGCACGAGCAGCCCCCCCGGGAGGATCCTTCCGACGATCGCGTCGAGGAAGAGCATCGGATCGTAGAGACGGTCGATGAGATTGCCCGCGAAGACGAGATCGTAGCCGGCGAAGATCTCCTTCAGGTTGCAGGCATCGCCCTGCATGAAGTTCACGCGTGCGGCCGTCGCCATCAGCCCGAGTCGTTCGAGCGACACCGACCGAGACACGGTCAGATCCCCTTCGGTCGGCACCTCGTAGAGCACCTCGTCGCCCTGCTGGAGGCGAACCCCCGACTGGATGAACCGGGCGGAGAAATCGATCGCATCGACGCGATCGAAGTGGCGGGCGAACTCGAGCGCCGAGCGGCCCACCGAGCAGCCGACATCGAGGCATCGCGTGCGGCGTGCCGGATCGACGTGCGGCATGGTCCGCTCGACGCAGGCCCTCGGAAAGTTCGGCACGCCGAGCGAATCAACACCGTAATGGAACTCGAGGTACTGGGTGACCAGTTGATCGGTTTCATAGAGTCGCGACCCCTCCGTCGCCGCCTCGTTGCCGGGCGCCTCCACGATCGTCCGGAAGCCCGCATGCTGGAAGAAGTGACGACGGAAGGCGTAGCGTGAACTGGCGATCGCCTCGTTGCCCGTGGAAATCCACGAGCCCCCCTTGATGAGGTTGTGGCGGCCGTCGAACGTGGGTACCGAGAAGTCGTCGTAGAGCGGATGCACCTCGAATCCCTTGAACGGCATGATCGGCGTCCGCGTCCACTGCCAGACGTTGCCCACGACGTCGCACAACTCCCCCTGCGGGAAGGCATCGACCGGCCTGCTCGACGCGCCATGCTCGAGATTGATGTTGCCCGGGGCCGTCGTCCAGAAGGGCTGATCGGCCGCGAGGTCGGGGGGCAGCGTATCGCGAAGGGCATACCAGTGGGCCTCCGTCGGCAGCTGCACGTTCTCGCCGGTCTTCGTGCGCAGCCAGGCACAATACGCCTGCGCTTCGAGGCAGTTGACCTCGACGGGCCAGTTCCGCGGCAGAGGCATCTCGTTGAGCAGATTCCGCTGGGAGTAGCCTCCGTTGCGATGGAGCCAGAACTTCGGATGCTCCGCCCGGGTGTAATGGAGCCAGCCACGGCCCTCCTCCGTCCAGAGCGACTCGTCGCGATAGCCGCCATCGGCGACGAATTCGAGAAACTCGGCGTTCGACACGAGACGCCGGGCCGCCCGGAAGGGAGGAAGCTCCACGTCGTCGTGGCCATATTCGTTGTCCCAGCCGTAGGTGTGGTCGTCGGGACGCTTTCCGAGCGAGACGGTCTGGGCCGGCATCGGCAGCCACTCGTTGACGGGCGGCTCACCCGACACGTCGCAGACGGCCCAGAGTGTCCGCTCCTCGGGAAGGAGTTCGTCGCCGGTACGCAACTCGTCCAAGGGCATCATCCGCATGATCACGCTCGAGGTTTCGAGGTGGATGCGCTCGTGCTCGATCCCCATGAGGATCACCCATGCCGGCTGGTCCTGTGTGATCGGCAGCGTGAGCGGCATCGAGCTGATGAAGTCGTCGATGAACTCCCGCATGGCGGCCCTGTACTTCCGCACGGTGGCGACCGACGGCCAATCGTAGTGGGCCGAGTTGAGGTCGTCCCACGACATTTCATCGACGCCCACGGCCATCATCGCTTCGAGCCTGGCATCGAGACGACTGGGGATGTAGCGACCAGCAGTCAGCTTATTGACGTAGAAGACGGCCGGATGGGCAAAGTAGAAGATGAGCGGATGCCGAAGTGGCTCATGACGCTCGTAATACGACGCATCGTCGCGGATCAGGGCGAAGAGCCGTTCGTACAGTTCGCATGTCTGGTGAAACGATCGCCGCAGTTCCTCCCGCTTCGCGGCCACGGGATCATCGGCCTGCGGATCGGCGGTGAGCAGGACCGTCTTCGTCGGCACGAGCGGCGAGGAGAACGCCGCGAAGCGGCCTGCCGATCGGGAGGCGGCCGGCTGGAGCGAGACCGGAGTCATGAGAGAGGTTCCGAGGCGGGGCAAACCGTTCTCAGACTCTATCACGCAGGACGAGGCCATTCACGAGTTCGTGCGGAATGGGGCGGGATGCCCCCAGGAGCGAGCCTACGACCGCGCCACGGTGGCAGTTGTCCCCGCCGCATAGGGCGTTGGAACCGACACCACCCGCAAAGTCGTCTGCATGTTTCCAGGCGAGATAGAGCGCCGCCGGAAAGGCGTCGGGGATGTAGCAGGCCGAGGAGAGCATGCCGCCGACCACCATTCGATCGGGATGCCGCGACCACGTCTCGACCTTCGCCGCCGAGATCCAATCAGACGCCTCGGCCAGGATCGTCTCACGCAGATCCTGCCCCTGGCAGACCTTGGAAAGGATCGTCGCCAGGATGTCGGCCGCCTCGATGACGCCGTCGTCCTTGTGCGTCAGGCCGACATGCAGCCGCACGATCCGCCGCAGGTCGTGGTGCTTCGGTCCCAGCGCCGCGACCAATGCCGGCACCGGCACAAGGCCTCCGATGTGAACGTCGCGCACGCCACAGTTGATCGGCTTCCGGCCGGCCGCGTGATTCGTGAAGAAGTGGCGGTGGTATTCCTCGACATAGGTGTCGCGGTGACGGCCTGGCGTACGCATGAATGCCACATAGTGGTCGAGCCACTGCTCTGGATCGTAGTCCCGCCGGGCGGTGACGAGTCGGTGGAGTTCGACCGCGAGCTGGAAGTTAAGCGTGTTCTCTCCGGCTACGAGAAACTGGTGGTAGTGCACGCCGCGCTCGCCCCAGTACCGAGCCTGGTCGTGGAGAATCTCCCCCTTCTCGTTGGAAGCCGTGTAGCTCGACCGCCAGAGGATGCTGTCGGCGTGCGGATTCCTGGGCGCGAGGTAGCGGGCGCCTTCTGCCAATTCGGGATAGTCGCGGTCGATCGCCTGCTGGTTGTAGTACCAGTGCACCGGCATCGCGATCGCATCGGCGATCAGGTTGCCAAGAAACGCCCTGCGGGCGGCGGCGTGCGGGTCGGCGAGGCCGTCGGCGTGCGTCGTCATGCGAGGATCCTCTCGAAGAATTGTTTCACGCGGGGCACGGGGCACTCCGTGAGCATCGCGTCGGCGGGACCGTGCGCCAGCACCTTTCCCTCGGCGATGAACGCGACGTCGTCGGCCACACGCCGCGCGAACCCCATTTCATGGGTCACGAGCACGAACTGCGTCCCCAGCGACTTGAGTTCACCGATCATCTCCAGGACTTCGGCCGTCATCTCCGGATCGAGGGCCGACGTCGGCTCGTCGAGAAACATCCGCGAAGGCTCGATCACGAGCGCCCGCAGGATCGCGATCCGCTGCTTCTGCCCACCGGAGAGCTGCGACGGCCTCTTGTGGGCATGCTCCGCGAGCCCGAAGCGTTCGAGCGGCCCGCGGACCCTGGCCTGTGCCGCCGAGCGGCTGAGCCCGTGCACCTCGACCAGCGGGAGCAGCAGGTTGTCGAGCGCCGACAGGTGAGGAAAGAGATTGAAGGCCTGGAAGACGGTGCCGACCGTTTTGCGATAGGCCCGGAGCCGCGGCTCATCGGCCGGGAGCGGCACCCCGTCGAACGTCACACTGCCGCCCGCCGGCACGTCGAGCCCCGCAAGAATCCGCAGCAGCGTCGACTTTCCCCCTCCCGAAGGGCCGACGAGCACCAGCGACTGGATATCGCCCGTCAAGAGTTCAAGCCCATCGAGCACCGTCGCGGCACCGAAACGCTGCGTGAGATCATGAATGACGAGGTTCATGACGATGACCACCACTGCCACTGGAACGGCGGTTCTCGTGCAACGATTCCGTGATAAACGGTGAGACCGTCACGCCGACTCATACTTGTATCTCCGCTCCAGCCAGCGGCTCGTGGCAGACAAGGGAAGCGTGAGCAGGAGATAGCCGGCGGCGAGGGGGATGTAGCTCTCCAGCGTCGAATAGGTGAACGAGTTGACCTCCTGCGCAGCGAGCGTGAATTCCGAGATCGCGATCACGGAGAGGAGCGATGAGTCCTTAATCAGCGACACGAGCTGCCCGGCCACCGGGGGAAGGACGAGCCGGATCGCCTGGGGCAGGATCACGAACCGCATCGTTTGCCAGGGCGTAAAGCCGATAGCGCGGGCGGCATCCCGCTGGGCTGCAGGAATCGCCGCCAATCCCCCGCGGAAGATCTCGGCCATGTAGGCACCGCTGAAGAGCGAGAGGATGAGCACGCCGACCACGAATCGGTTTTCCAGACCGATCGCGCTGGCGACCACGTAGAATCCGATCAGCAATTGCACGAGCAGTGGGGTGCCGCGAATGAGCTCGACGTAGACCCGGCCGATCGCCTCGAAGAGCGGGTGTCGTGCCTGGAGCAGCAGCGCCGTGACGAGGCCGATCAGGCTGCTGGTCACAAGCGAGGCCAGGCTGATGGCCACGGTCGTCAGCCAGCCCTGAAAAAACTTCTGCCGGTATTCCCAGACACCGGCCCAGTTCCACGTCGAGTCGATCCGCCCGAAGGCCAGGGTCAGGCCTGCGGCCAGGACGGCGATGACGACGATGTGGGCGAGCCAGCGCGACATGGGTCAGAAGTAAAACGGAATCGAGTGGGCCTTGAAGTAGGCCTTCTCGTCGGGAAGAAACTCTTCGCCGAGTTTCTCGAAGCCCCCCTGCTCGCGGAAGGCCTTCAGGAACTCGTCGATCTGCCGCCGCAGGTCGCCGTCCTTGGGCCGCAGGCCGATGGCCCAGGTCTCCTCCCGAAAAGGCTTGAGGACCGGCCGCGTCGTGTCGGCGTGCCGCTTGTGATTCTGGTAGACGGAGAGCGAGTCGTAGATGAAGGCGTCGGCCTTGCCCTGGGCAACCTCCAGGACGGCCGATGATTCCTTGTCGAGCACGAGCAGACGTGCCTTCTTGATCGAGGTGGACGCATAGTGATGGCCCGTGGTCCCCTTCTTCACGGCCACCACGCGACCGGGCTGGTCGAGATCGGCCGCCGACTGCACGGGCGACTGCTTCGCCACCAGCAGCGCCAGCCCCGTTTTCAGATATGGCTCCGAGAAGGCGATAGACTTGGCCCGCTCGGGCGTGGCGGTCATCGACGAAATGATGCAGTCGATCTTGCCCGTCTTCAGGGCCGGAATGAGTCCGTCGAACGAGATGTTTTCGATGACGAGTTCACGGCCGAGGTGGTCGGCGAGGGCCTTGGCCAGCGCGGGGCTCACGCCCGTCGGCCGGCCCTGCGGGTCGGTCATCTCGAACGGGGGATAGGAAAGCTCCATGCCAACGCGGAGCGGCGGCCCCGCGGCCGGCGACACGATCGCCGGGCCGATGGCCAGTAGAAGGGCCGAGACAAGCGTCCGAACATCGATGGTGAAGCCTTCGCACATGATCGCGAGTGTAAACGCCAGCCATGAACCTGGTGAAAAGGGGCTTTTCGGGCCGTCTGCCGCCCCGTGGACGCGGGAAGCCCGGGGATATGCGTCGCCTCAACCGACCGTGCGGATTGTGCCGATAAAACCGGTGGTTCGGGTTGCATAGCCGACGTGAAGAACACGAGGCGCCTGTGTCTGCTCACCGTGCTCAAGCACTGAGGTGCCGTGTTGCGCCGATTCGTTCGATCACTCGATGACGTCGCTGCGGTGTTGATCGCGACGCTGATCGGGATCGCCTTCGCCGTCGCGATGCCATCTGTCCAGGGCGAGCCGCCGCTCGTCGTCGAGGAGATTCCGCCCCCCGCGGCGGCCATCGAGGCATTGCAGGCCGACATCCGTCGGCTTGAAGAGGAACTCGAGACCCTCCGAAGCGAAAACACGAAGGCGGCCTTCGCCCGCCCGGAATCCGCCACCAAAAAAGATGGGGATGCAAAGTCCTCGGTCGCCGACCGGCTTTCCACGGTCGAAAAGAGCCTCGGCAAACTCGTCGATGCGGCAGATAAGAAGAAAAAAGACGACGCCAAGAAGCCGTCCTTCAACCTCAACGGCCAAGTTCAGGCCGATCAGATCTATTTCGGGCAGGATGAGGTCAGTCGAAAGGCCGTCGGCGACCTGCAGGACGGCGCCCAGTTTCGCCG
>JBJTOU010000040.1:0-12374 GCA_046074725.1 Planctomycetia bacterium | reverse complement strand
CGACGAGCGGGGCGTCCTGCGGCAGCGCCGCGGCCACCGATTCCGGGGTCAGCGCCGTGATCCAGGCCTCGAACTCCGCCCGGGCCGAACGCTTCCGCTGCTCCACCGCCTGCCGCGCCGCGGGCAGCTCCTCCGCGATCGCCACGAATCGCGGCCGGTCCTCCGTCCTGGGCACGGTGACGACCGGGGGCGTGTCCTTGACGTTGCCGTCCATCGCCCCCTGCGTCGTGTTGTTGAAGAACGCCGACAGCGAATAGAAGTCCTTCATCGTGAGCGGGTCGAACTTGTGGTCGTGGCAGACGGCGCAGCCGGCCGTCATGCCCATCCACACCGTGGCCGTCGTCTCCGTGCGGTCGCGGGCGTAGAGGACGATGTATTCCTCGGGGATCACGCCCCCTTCGTTGGTCGTCATGTTGCAGCGGTTGAAGCCGCTGGCGACCTGCTTCTCGAGGGCCGCCGCCCCCTCCTCCTTGGCCTCCTTGGCCACGAGGTCGCCGGCAAGCTGGAGGATCGTAAACCGGTCGAAGGGCATGTTCCCGTTGAAGGCGTCGACGACCCACTGGCGGTAGGCCCACATCTCCCGCTCGTTGTCGAAGTGGATGCCGTGGGTGTCGGCGTAGCGGGCGTAGTCGAGCCAGTGGCGACCGCGGTGCTCGCCCCACTCGGGTTTCGCCAGGAGCGCATCGACGTAGCGCTCGTAGGCGTCGGGCCGGGTGTCGGCCACGAACGCCTCCACGTCGGCCGGCTCTGGCGGCAGTCCGGTGACATCGAGCGCGGCGCGGCGGGCGAGCGCGCGGCGGTCGGCCTCCGCGGCGGGGGCGAGCCCCGCGGCCTCGAGCCGTGCGAGGATGAAGCGGTCGATGGGGTTCCGCACCCACGCCTCGTTCGTGACGGCCGGCGCAGCGGGCCGGACCGGCGGGATAAACGACCAGTGCGGCTGGTACTCGGCGCCCTCCCGGATCCAGCGGGCGAGCAGGTCCTTCTGCGCGGCCGTGAGCGACTTCTTCGTGGCCGGCGGCGGCATCACCTCGTCGGGATCGTCGGAGCAGATTCGGTCGAGGGCCACGCTCGAGTCGGGGTCGCCAGGCACGATCGCGCCCCCCTCGACGGCCGCGTCGCGCAGGTCGAGCCGGAGGTCGGCCTTGCGCGAGGCACTGTCGGCCCCGTGGCACGCGTAGCAGTTCTCCACCAGGATCGGGCGAATGTCCCGGTTGAAGGAGATTTCGTCGCCGGATGCGAATCGGCACCAAGCCAGGCTGACCAGGCTGGCCAAGACGGCCACGGCGGCCGGGACGGCGGCGGGGCGGGGAAACGGACGCATGAGAACTCCGTGGCGAAAGACAAGCCGCGGATCCCGGGGACCGCGTCCTTCGTTCTTCATGGCGGACCAAGAGAGGTCGGCGTTGTGCTCCGCCAGCCTTCGGCACCCGAAATATAGCACCCCCGACGGGGGCGGGCCACGCCGCGACCGAGGCGCGGAAACCCCCGTCCCGCGTAGACTTCCGGCCCGGGAACCCGCGTCGTCGTAACGCCGGAGCGGTGGCGTCGTCATGGTGATGGGTCCGCCTCCCGCCGTCGCGGGAATCCTCACGATGGAGGCTTCGGAATGCTTGCGTCCCTCGCGACTCCGCGCGGACGGACCGCGGCGGCGGCATGGATCGGTGCCCTCGGAGTCGCGGCCATGACCTGGGGGGCGGCACGTGCCGACGACGTCGAGACCGGCCCGCGGGCGGCGGCATGGCGCGCGGTGCAGCGGGCGTTCGACGAAGGCAAGCCGAAGACGGCGCTCGAGTCACTCGCCGGGGTCGAGGCCGCGGCGACGCGGGACGAGGCGTGGGCCGAGGTCGCGCGGGCGATCGCGTCGCGGATCCTCGCCGAGACCGGCGACCGCCCGCCGGACGATCCCGAGCGGGTGGTGCGGCTGGCCGCCGCGATCGACCGGGCACCGCCGGAGACCCGCGGCGTGCTCGAGGCCATCCGGGCCAACTGGACCTGGGGCTACTTCCAGATGAACCGCTGGCGATACCAGCAGCGGACGCAGGGCGGCGTCGACGGCCAGGACTTGGCGAGGCTCGCGGAATGGGACCTGCCCACGATCGTCGCGGAGATCCGCGCGCGGTTCGCCGCGGCGCTCGGCGCCCCCGGAAGCCCGGGGCGGACCGCGCTCCAGAAGCTGGCCGTCGCGGACTGGTCGACGCTCATCGAGAAGGGCGAGATGCCCGATGCGTGGCGACCGACCGTGTGGGACGTGATCGTCCACGACGCGCTCGAGTTCGCGGCCTCCGGCGAGCGCGGGCTCGTGGCGCCCGAGGACGCATTCGAACTCGACGCCGAGTCGCCGGCCCTCGGCACGCTCGAGGAGTTCCTGGCGTGGCGGCCCGAGGCCGACGCCGCCGTCACCGACACCGGCTCGCCGCTCATCGAGGCCGCCGGGCTGTACCGCGCGCTGTTGGAGTTTCACCGCGGCGACGCCGACCGCTCGGCACTCCTCTCGGGCGACCTCGATCGCATCCTCTGGGCGGGCGGCGCGGCCGTGGGCCCGGACCTCACCGACGGGAAGCAGGCGGCGTTCGAGGCCTTCGTCGCACGGGCCGGCGACCACGAGACCGCGGCGCTGGCGCGGTTCCACCTCGCGCAACTCGTCCGCGAGAAGGGCGACCTCGTCGAGGCCCGGGCGATCGCGCTGGTCGCCGCGGAGCAGCACCCGAAGTCGGCCGGCGGGGCGAAGTGCCGGAACCTCGTCGCGGAGATCGAGGGCCGCGACCTCGCGCTCGTCACCGAGCGGAGCTGGGCCGAGCCGTGGCCCGTCGTGCGCGTGAATTACCGCAACCTCACGAAGGTGTTCCTGCGTCTGGCGAAGGCGGACCTCGACGGGCGGCTCAGGGCGGGAAAACCCCATGCGGGCTGGCTCGACGACGCCCGGGCCGCGATCCTCGCGCTGCCCGCCGTGACCACGCACGCGGCCGACCTGCCGGCGACGCCCGACTACCAGTCGGCCCACCACGACATCCCGGTCGCCGCCGCGTTCGACGCGGGCCAGCTCGAGCCGGGCGCGTACTGGCTCATCGCCAGCCACCGCGACACCTTCGCGGAGGGGGACAACGTCGTCGGCGTGACGATGGTCCACGTCACGCGGCTCGCGATCGTGACGGACCAGGCCCACCAGGTGTTCGCGGGGCGGATGGGCGGCGCCGCGGCGGCGGCCGGCCCGGGTGACCGGCGGCGGCCGCGGCCAGGCCAGGGCGAGGCGGCGCCCCTGGCCGGCCACGTCGTCGACATCGCCAGCGGCGAGCCGGTGAAGGGGGCCGCGGTGCAGGCCTACGTCCGTGGCCGGCAGGGAAATCCGCCGCCCTTCGTCGTCGGGCCTCAGGCCACGACCGATGCCGACGGTCGGTTCGACCTCGCGTGCGAGCAGGGGCGGGAACTCGTCGTCGTGGCCACGGCCACGCTCGACGGGAAGCAGCACCGCGCCGACACCGACCCGACGAACGTGTGGCGGAACGTCGTGCCGGAGCGCACGGCGACCGTCGTGCTCGTCACCGACCGCGGCATCCACCGCCCGGGCCAGGTCGTCTTCTACAAGGGCATCGTCTGCGCGGGCGACCAGGTGAAGGGGGAGTACGCCGCCGTCGCCGGCCGCGCCGTGGAGGTCACGTTCCGCGACGCCAACGGCCGCGAGGTGGCGAAGGCGAACCACAAGACCAACGCCAACGGATCGTTCCACGGGAATTTCCCGATCGCCACCGGCGCGCTGCCGGGGCAGTGGTCGATCCAGGCCAACGCGGGCGAGGCCCAGAGCGGCGTCGGGGTCCGCGTCGAGGAATACAAGCGGCCGAAGTTCCTGGTCACGCTCGCGGCGCCGGAGAAGTCGGCGCCGCTCGGGGGCGACGTGGTGCTCACCGGGACGGCCACGACCTACACCGGCCTGCCCGTCGCCGACGCCACGGTGAAGTGGCGGGTGGAGCGGCAGGTGCGGTGGCCCATCTGGTGCCGCTGCTCCTTCCCCTCGCTGCCCTTCGGAGGCGAGGCCCAGCGGATCGCGCGGGGCACCGCGAAGACGGATGCGAACGGCACCTTCACCGTGACGTTCCCCGCGAAGCCCGACCGGTCGGTGCCGAGAGAGTCGCTGCCGGTGTTCACGTTCCGCGTGACGGCCGACGTCACCGACGCCGGGGGCGAGACCCGCACGGGCGAACGGGGCGTGAGCGCGGGCTACACGGATCTCGAGGCCGCGCTCGCGACGAAGGCCTGGCAGGCGGCCCGCCGGGGCGAGCCGGCGGCGGTGGAGATTTCGCTCGCCACGACGACGCTCGACGGCGCGCCCCGCGCCGCGGCCGGCACGCTCACCGTGTCGCGGCTCGTGCAGCCAGCCGAGGTGGCGCGCGGCGAACTCTTCGACGCCCAGCCCTTCCCGGTGCCGCGGCCGCGCCGCGTGCGGCCCGTGCGCGGCGGCCGAGGCCGGGCCGGCGCCGCCATCCCGCGGCCCAAGCCGGAGCCGGTGGAGCCCAATCCCGCCGATCCCGAGACCTGGGCGGCCGGCGAGGCGGTGTTCACCGAACAGGTCGCCACCGACGCGGCGACGGGCAAGGCGGCTGCGAAGCCGAACCTGCCGCCGGGGATCTACCGCGCGGTGTTCGAGATTCCGGCACGGGGGGACGTGCCGGCCGTGAAGGCGCAGCAGGTGGTGGAGGTGATCGATCCCGACGCCCAGGCCTACGGCGTGAAGCGGGCCCTCGCGATGTTCCCGGAGCAGGAGTCGGTGGAGCCGGGGGCGGAGTTCCGCGCGGTCGTCGGCACGGGCTACGCGAAGGGCCGGGCCCTCGTCGAGATCTCGCAGGCCGGCGAGGTGCTCGAACGAACCTGGACCGACGCGGGCCGAACGCAGTGGCCGGTGAGCCTGAAGGTGACCAAGGCGCGGCGGGGCGGGTTCACCGTCCGCGTGTGGCTGGTCCGCGACGGCCGGCTGCGGGTGGAGTCGCGCACGATCGACGTGCCGTGGACGAACAAGAGGCTCGCGCTCGAGTGGCAGCGCTTCACCCGCCGCGTCGAGCCGGGGGCCAAGGAGGTCTGGCGCGCGACGATCACGGGCGTGGATCCGGCGACGCCGGCGGCGGCCGAGTTCCTCGCGCTCGCCTACGACCAGTCGCTCGACGCGCTCGCGCCGCATCAGTGGTCGGGCGACGGCCTCGCGGGCCTGTTCCGCCGCGAGGCGACCTGGACCCACGTGTCGTTCACGAACGGCGCGGCCGGCCTGAACCACGTGCTGGGCACCTTCGACATGGCGTATGCCGACGTGCCGGCGAAGACGTTCCGCCGGCTCCGCGACCCCTTCGGATCGCCGGCGGGGGGCGGCTGGGGGTTCGCGCGCGGCGGCATGGTCGCGATGGACGCGGCTCCGCTGGCGATGGAGATGACGGAATTCAGTGCGGCGCCCATGGCCGCGGCGGGGCGAGCGATGCCGAAGCGCGCGGCGAACGCGATGCGCGCCACGGGCGATGATCGGCAGGCCGCCCAGGGTGCCGAGCCGCCGCCGGCCGCACCCGCGGCGGCCGCCGCGGCACCGCCGCCGCCCCCGCGAAAAAATCTCGTCGAGACGGCGTTCTTCCTGCCGGTGCTCGCGAGCGGCTCTGACGGCATCGTGACGATCGAGTTCACGCTCCCCGACACGCTCACGACCTGGCAGTTCAAGGGTCTCGCCCATGACGCCGCCCTGCGATCGGGCGTGCTCCTCGACACCGCCGTCGCCGCCAAGGACCTCATGGTCGAGCCGCTCGTGCCGCGGTTTTTACGCGAGGGCGACGTCGTGCGAATCCCGGTGAAGGTGAGCAACAAGTCCGACGGCCGGCTCGCGGGGAAGGTGACGTTCACGCTCGCCGACGCTCGCACGAACGACTCCCGCGACGGCCTAATCGACGGCCCGAAGGAACTGCCGTTCGACCTGGCCGCCGGCGAATCGAAGCCCGTGGTGTTCACCGTGAAGGTGGCCGACGGCACCGACGCCCTCCGCTACCTCGCCGTGGGCACGGCCACGGGCTCCGCCAAGCCGGCGAGCGATGGCGAGGAGGCCCTCCTGCCCGTGCTGCCCAGCCTCGTGCTCGTCACCGAGACGGTGCCGATCACGATCCGCGGGCCGGGCGAGCGGAAGGTGTCGCTCGAGCGGCTCGCGACGAGCGCCGGCACCGACATCCGCAGCCAGTCACTCGTCGTGCAGGCCGCCTCGAACCCGGCCTGGTACGCCGTCCTCGCGCTGCCCTCGATCATGGAGGAGGCCGACGAGAGCACCGAGACGCTGTTCACCCGGCTCTACGCCAACTCGCTCGCCCGCCACCTCGCCACCCGCGACCCGCGGATCGCGAAGGTCTTCGAGCAGTGGAAAGGCACCACGGCGCTCGAGAGCCCGCTCGAGAAGAACACGGACCTCATGAAGACGCTCCTCGCCGAGACCCCCTGGGTCCGCGACGCGGTGGACGAGAAGGAGGCGCGGGCGCGGATCGCGCTCCTCTTCGACGCCACCCGCGCGGCGAACGAGATGCAGGCCGCCCTCGCCCGGCTCGCCGCCCTGCGAAACAACGACGGCGGCTGGCCCTGGTTCCCCGGCGGCCAGACGTGCGACTCCGTCACGCTCGGGATCATCGCCGGCTTCGGCCGGCTCCGCGCCGCGGGCGTGGACGTCGACGTCCAGCCCGCGATCCAGGCGCTTCCCTGGCTCGACGGCCGCCTCCTCCAGGAGCGGCGGTGGGCCGAGAAGATCGAGGAGCCCGTGCTCACGCCGATCGGCGCCTACGCGCTCTACGCGCGGAGCTTCTTCACGCCCGACGCGCCGCCCCAGGGCGAGGCCGCGGCCGCGATCCAGTGGGGACTCGACGTGGGGCGGAGGCGCTGGATGAAGATCGACGATCGCCGCTCGCAGGGGCACCTCGCGATCACGCTGGCGCGGGCCGGCGACAAGGAGACCGCCCTGTCGATCGTCGACAGCCTCAGGCAGCGGGCGGTGGACGCCGACGTGAAGCCGGGGCAGGAGAAGGAGTCGTGGCAGGGCATGTGGTGGCGGGACCCGCATCCGGGCTGGTGGAGCTGGGCCCACGCCCCGATCGCCACGCAGGCGATCATGGTCGAGTGCTTTGACGAGGTGGCCGGCGACACGGACGCGGTCGAGGCCCTCAAGGCCTGGCTGCTCGCGCAGAAGCGCACGAGCGCGTGGCGCGGCAGCCGGGCGACGGCCGACGCCGTCGGCGCGCTGCTCGGCCGCGGCGGCGACCTGCTCGCCTCGCAGGCGCTCGTGACGGTGACCGTGGGCGGCGAGACGATCGAGTCCGGCACGGTCGAGGCAGGCACCGGCTTCTTCGAGACGCGGTTCGTGCGGCGCGAGATCGAGCCGGGGATGGCGGCCGTGACGATGAAGAAGCCCGATGCCGGCCTCGCCTGGGGCGGCGTCCACTGGCAGTATCTCGACGACATCGCGAAGGTGCCGGCGGCCGGCCGCGAGGAGCTGGCGATCGAGAAGCAGCTGTTCGTGAAGCGGTTCACCAAGGCGGGACCGGAGCTGGTGCCCGCCAAGGAAGGCGCCGCGACGACGGTCGCCATCGGTGACGAGCTCGTCGTGCGGCTCGTCGTCACGAGCGACCGCGACTACGAGTTCCTCGAACTCGCCGACCATCGCCCGAGCCTCACCGAGCCCGTGGACGTGCTCTCGGGCTGGCGCTTCGGCGACGGGGCCGCGTGGTACGTTGCCATCCGCGACACCTCGACACAAATGTTCTTCGAGCGGCTGCCGCGGGGCACGCACGTCTTCGAGTACTCGCTGCGGACGGCCCATAGGGGCACCGCGTCGAGCGGCTTCGCCACCATTCGCAGCCGCTACGCACCCGAGTTCTCCGCCCACTCGGCGAGCGTCGCCGTCGAGGTCGAGTAGACTCCGTCGCCATGGCCGCCTCCGCACCCGATCGCGCCGACTCCCTGGCCGACGAACTGGCCCGGGAGCGCAACCGCGAGGCCGCCGACCGCACGCTCCTGGCCTGGATCCGCACCAGCCTGGCAATGATCAGCCTCGGCTTCGGGATCGAGCAGGTCGGCCAGGCCGCGGTCGGTCTCGATGGAAAGATCATCGGCTTCTCGCCGCTCAAGACCAGGATCGCCGGCGCGGCGCTCATCGCGCTGGGCATCGCGGCCACGCTCGCCGGCATGTGGGAGCACCGCCACGTGCTCGCCGCGATCCTCCGCGACGACTACCGCTACGCGGAACGGCCGGCGATCGCCCGCACGATGGGCTCGGCCCTCGTGGCCGTGGGCGTCGTGGCACTCGCCGTGATCCTGTTCGGGCTCTGAGGCCAGGAGCCCTGGCTCAACCCGCGCGGCGGGCCGGCGGCCGTGAGTCCGGCGTCTCGGGCCCGGACGCCGGATCCGCCTGCCGGTCGCCGGCGCCGGCGGAGCCGGCGGACATGGGCAGCGCGGCGTGCGTGGCGTGCCACGACGCGAGCGCCGCGCGCCTGAGCGCGAACCACCGGTCGGCCGGCACCGGCCGCGCCTCGCGGGCGGCGCGGGCCGAGGCCAGCAGGTCGCGGAGCGCGCCGCCGAACGTGGTGTAGGTGGCCTGGCGGTAGGCGTCCCACTCGGGCAGCGCCGCCCTGATCCGCCGGTGGGCCAGCCCGAGGTTGTGGTACGGAATCGAGGGAAAGAGGTGATGGAGGGCGTGGTAGCGGAGGCCCACCGGGAACATCAACGCCACCAGCGGGGTGCGACCCTCGACGTTCACCGAGTCGTCGATCTGCTCGGCGAAGCTCATCCGCTCGCCGGCGCTGGTGTAGCGATGGGCGACCAGCGTGCGGAGGTGGTTGAGCCCCAGCGCCAGCATGGCCAGCAGGTAGAGCTTCGCGGGCCGGTGCCAGGTCATGGCCAGCGCGTGGCCGCCGACGTGCAGGTGGCTGGTGACCAGGAACGTCAGGAAGCCGCAGGCCCGCGCGAAGCAGGCCCACTCCATCGCGGCCCACAGGCCCCGCGGGGCGTCGGCGGGAATCTCGCGGCGGCACCGCAGGTTGATCACCAGCGGCGAGCAGCGCTCGAGCACGAACTGCCGCAGCCGCGGATGGAGGAACGACATCGGCGTGCCCACCAGGAACCGGAGCACCGCCAGCGCCGGCAGGATCGCGATCTCGGCGACGAAGCCGAGCAGCGTCCGCAGCCGGGCCACCCCGAGCGGCAGGTACTCGCCGTCGCGGGGCGTGCCGTAGTGCCGCGCGTTGTGATGGTCGAGATGATGCTCGTAGAGGAACGACGGGGTGAGCATGGGGATGCCCGCGAGGACGTTCCACGCCACCTTGAAGGCCGTCATCTCGCCGCGGCGGAAGTGGACGATCTCGTGCATGAACAGCGACAGCCGGAACAGGGCGAGTCCCGCCACCACCCAGGCGACGAGTTGCACCACGGAGAACGGCGGCGACTCGAGATAGACCAGCGCCCCGCCATAGCCGACGCACAGGCTGGCGAGGAAGTCGGCCCAGTAGATGGCCGGCCGCGGCACGAGGAGGTCGGCCACGAGTCGCCGGGCCTTCTGGACCGGCAGGGAGGATTCGGCTGTGGTCATGCTTCAACAGTACGACACGAAAACGCGCGTCCGCACCGTTTTTCGGCCGCCACCCGGGGCCTCGCCCGGTCCGCGGGCGGGCCGTCCCTACAGACTCCAAGGAGACGGGTCGGGCGATCAAATCAGGGCCAAATGCGGAAACCCTGCGGGCCCGCCGGCCGGCACGGCCGCCGGGTATCCTGCCGCCGATGCCCTGGCACCACGTCTACGATCCGCTCGGCCATCCCGCGGCCTCGACACTCCTGGCGCTCGTGCCCCTGGCGGTGCTCCTCGGCCTGCTCGCCGCCGCGGGCTGGTCGGCCTGGAAGGCGGCCGTGGCCGGGCTGGCCGCCGCCCTCGTCATCGCCGTCGCCGCCGTCGGCATGCCGGCCGACGCCGCGGCGGCCGCGGCCCTCCACGGCGCCGCCTTCGGCCTGTTTCCCATCGGCTGGATCGTGGTCGCGGCGATGTTCGTCCACCGGCTCTCGGTCGAGTCCGGGGCGCTCGAGGTCATGAAGCGTTCGGTGACGGGCCTCTCGGCCGACCACCGCCTGCAGGCACTGCTGATCGCGTTCTCGTTCGGCGCGTTCCTCGAGGGCGCGGCGGGCTTCGGCGCCCCGGTCGCGATCTCGGCGGCGCTCCTCGCGGGGGCGGGGTTTCCGGCGCTCGAGGCGGCCTGCGTGGCGCTCGTGGCCAACACGGCGCCGGTCGCCTTCGGCGCGCTCGGCACCCCGATCATCACGCTCGCCAAGGTGACCGGCCTCGACGAGCGTGCGATCTCGGCGCTCGCGGGCCGCCAGCTCCCCTTCTTCTCGCTCGTGGTGCCGGCCTGGATGGTGTGCATGATGGCAGGCTGGCGCGGGCTCGTCGGGGTCTGGCCCGCGGTGCTCGTGTGCGGCGTCTCGTTCGCGGCGGTGCAGGCGGCGCTGGCGAACCTCACGGGGCCGGCGCTCGTGGACGTGGTCGGCGGGATCGCGAGCCTCGCGGTGCTGGCCGCGTTCCTCCGCGTCTGGCGGCCGCGCGAGTGCTGGCGGCACGGTGCCGCGTTGCCGGTCGCAGACGGCGCGGCCGCCCATCCGGTGCACCGCGTCGCCTGGGCCTGGGCCCCGTGGGCGTTCGTGTCGCTGGCCGTGTTCACCTGGGGACTCGCGCCCGTGAAGGCCGCGCTCGAGGGGCGTGGTTCGGCGGCCGCCACCGTGCTCGCACCGGAGTTCCGGGTGCCGCGTCTCGACGGGCGGGTCGCCAAGGTGCCGCCCGCCACCCGCGAGGCCTTCGAGGTGGAGCGGGCCGTCTACCGGTTCAACTGGCTCTCCGCCGCCGGCACGGGCATCCTCGCCGCGGCGCTTGTGGCGATCCCCTGGCTGGGCGTGCGCTGGCGGCGGGCCGCGTGGCTGTTCGCGGACACGCTCCGGCTGCTTGTCGGGCCGCTGGCGACGATCGCGGCGATGCTCGCGCTCGCGTTCGTGACCCGCTTCTCCGGCACCGACGTGATCCTCGGCATCGCGCTGACCCGCACCGGGGCCGGCTACCCGTTCTTCTCGGCGCTCCTCGGCTGGCTGGGCGTGGCCCTCACCGGCTCTGACACGTCGAGCAACGCGATGTTCGGCAGCCTCCAGCGGGTGACGTCCGAGCAGCTCGGACTCGACCCGCTGCTCACCTGCACGGCCAACAGCACCGGCGGCGTGATGGGGAAGATGATCGACGCCCAGAGCATCGTGGTGGCCGCGACGGCGACCGGCGTGCACCGCCGCGAGGGCGCGATCCTGCGCCGCGTGTTCCCGCACTCGCTGGCACTCGCGGCGCTCGTCGGCCTGCTCGTGTGGCTGCAGGCCGGGCCGCTCGCCTGGATGGTGCCACCGCCGTGACTTGTCGTCGACGACTATCAGGCACGCCATGTGGACCCATGGCATCCGCCGGATGGCCTGCCTGCTCGGAGCCTGGCTCGTGACGTGCACGGCAGCGACGATCCGGGCGGCGCCTGAGCCTTACGAGGCGCGGCGCACGCATCCCTGCTTCGTCCCCGCACCGCAGTGCCGGGCCGGGTCCCGTTGGGCCGACGTCGACTGGGCGGCCGTGAGGGCCGCCGGCAGCAGCGCGAGATTCACGGATTTCGAGGGCGTGGGATACGACTCGTGGACACCGGCCTACCGTGATCGGGCCGTGCTGGACTGGTTGTTCCGCCAGCAGCGGTGATCGCACCAGCCGGGCGGCTGACGCCGCGACCACAGCCACGCCGCGGCGGTGACGACCACGGGCACCCCCAGGCAGGCGACGGCGAGCGCGAGCAGGACGGCGAGGGCCGGCGGCGCGTCGAACCGGCCCAGGCCGAGGAGCGTCTGCGCGAGCGCGTACGCGAGCATGAGCCCGCTGCCGAGCGTGGCCGTCGCCACGAGCCGCAGCCGCGACCGCTCCGCGAGTCCCGCCCGCCACGCAGCCCACGCCAGCGCCGGCAGCCACTGCACGGCGTGGATCACCACGCCGTGCGGGAACTTCACGACGCCTGCGGCGCCGAGGATCTCCGGCGCGAGCCCCGCCTGCGACCGGCGGTCGCCGTGCATGCTCGCCCAGATGCCGAGGAGGCAGGACACCGAGAGCAGCACGAACCCGGCGCGGGCGGCGAGCACCATGTCGGCCGGCATCCCGGCCGGCGGCCGGCGCAGCAACCGCACCGTGAGGTCGAGGCAGACGAGCGTCACGGCCAGGATGAGCCCGCCCATCACGTCGTAGAGCCAGGAATCGAGCGGCGTCGCGCGATTGAAGTGGCTGGCCACGCCCCGCCAACGCTGCAGGTCGATGAGTGCGACCTCGACCAACA
>JBJTOU010000039.1:0-18355 GCA_046074725.1 Planctomycetia bacterium | reverse complement strand
TGGAGCGGCGTGCCGGCTCCCACGCCGGTGAGCGTATCGACGCCCGTGATGCCGAGGACGTTGCCGGCCGGCCCCGTGCCAAACGTTTCTTCGATGTTGCCGCCGCCGGCCAGGCCAGTGCTGCCGGACAGGCTGCCCGTGGTGCCGGTGGTCCCCGTCGTGCCCGTTGTCCCCGTCGTGCCGGTGGTCCCTGTGGTCCCCGTCGTGCCGGTGGTCCCTGTGGTCCCCGTCGTGCCGGTGGTGCCGGTGGTGCCGGTGGTGCCGCCAGCTCCACCACCGACATTGAAGGCGTATTGATTGCTCTCGTAGCCGAGTTTGTACCTTTCGGCGAACTGCACGAACCGCGGGCCAAGGCCGAACCGTGCCGTGGTTCCGCTCCCCCGCCGGCCCAATTCCCGGCGGAGAATCATCGCCGCCCCGGCGCTGTTGATCTGGGTGCGATTGTCCTGGGTGAGCTTCTGGGCGATGAGATGGTCGGGGGGCGGGCTTGTCGATGTGATCGTCGTCGTGACGAGCGCCTGATTGACGTTCCCAACGCCACCACCGCCGCCGGTGCCGGTGCCACCACCGCTCGTGTTCGACTGTGTGAAAGTCTGCGTGGGCGACGACGCGGCGAATTCGCTGAGCGTCGAGAACTTTTGCTCTTGGCCGAGGTTGAAGTAACTGAAGCTCACTCCCCGGTCGTCGTAGATCCAGCCACCTTCATAGCGATCGCCCCAGCCCATCTTGGTCCTCATCCAGCTGGTGTCGAGGTCGAGCTGGAGCGGATCGCTGCCGAACGTGTAGATGCCGCCGATGAGGCTATTACCGCCGCCGGTGGATCCCGAGGTGAGCGTGGACTGGATGTTCGCGTTGTTGAGCTGCACGACCGTCTGCGGTGAGATCGGCTGGAACGGGATCAGGTAGAGGCCCTGGGCCGATTCGCCGACGGGCACGGTGCGCGGAACCGTGACACCCCAATAGAGCTTGTCGTACGAGAAAAAGATCCCCTCGTGCGGCCGCGCATACATCGAATACTCGCTGAGATCTGGAGGGGCGAACAGTTGGAAGTCGTAGAAATCCTGATCCGGAAGGAGCGGCATCCAGTCGCCGGCCCGGGCCGTTCCCATGCCGGGCATTACCGGGGCGAGGAGCATCGCGATCGATGCCGCCATCGAGAGGGCCAGGCCCGGCTGCCGTGCGGTCGTCGTGTTCGTAGCCATCGCAGGAGTGTCCCGTGGATCAGGAGCCTCGAGCCCGCCGCTGCGGACTCGTCGTCTCGTATCGGTCGTGCGGGTCGATCCAGTTGACGAAACTTGGCAGACCTTACGGATCGGGAGGGGATGGCCTGATGCGACGGCGGAATCGTGGCAAATCGGGTAGGCTCGGGTGACCGGCGGTCTGGAGCGGTCGGCCGTCGGGTATGGCCTTTCCTTCGTGTATCGCGAGGCGACGAATGGTCCGATTCCTCATTCCCCGTGCCAGACGATTTCCCGACAGGGCCTGGTATGCAGCCCTTCCCCTTGTGGCCCTGGTGGCCACGCTTGCCTGCACGGTCGGCTTGGCCGAACAGCCCCGGGCGGTCGCCCCACCGGGAGCGGACGAGACAAAGCCGTCGTTCCTCCGGGTTTCGCGGGACCGTCGAAACCAGCCACTCTCCCTCGACACCTCGATCGTCGAGTACATCGAGCCCGCCGCCCCGGGGGTATCCGGGGCCGGACGGCGTGAACCGCTCCACGTCGATCTCGTGGCCGCCGTCCATATCGGAACCGCGGCCTACTACGAGACGCTCGATCGCCTCTTCGCCGACTACGACGCCGTACTCTATGAGCTTGTGGCCCCTGAGCATGCCCGGGTCCCGAAGCCAGGCCGCAAGCCCTCCGGGGCCATCGGTTCCGCCCAGAAGGGGCTGACGGATCTCCTCGGCCTGGAATTCCAACTGGAGAAGATCGACTACGCATCCCCGAATTTCGTTCACGCCGACCTTTCGCCCAAGGAGTTCGACGCGGCGATGGCGAAACGGGGCGAGTCGTGGTGGTCGATGTTCATGAAGCTCATGCGGGAAAGCATGGCCCGAGCCGACACCCGGAAATCGACTCCCGAGGTCGGCGTCGGCGACCTCTTCGGGGTCCTCTTCGGATCCGATCGGGAGATCCGGCTGCGGCGGATCATGGCCGAGCAGTTCACCGACATGGAGGTGCTCACCAAGGCGTTCGGTGGCGACGAGGGGTCGTCGCTCATCACCGACCGCAACGCGGCCGCCATCAAGGTGCTCCGCGATCAAATCGCGCGGGGTCGCCGTCGGATCGCGATCTTCTACGGCGCGGCCCACATGGACGATTTCGACCGGCGGCTGCGGGAGGACTTCGGCCTTCAGCCCGGCGAAACGGTCTGGCTCGAGGCCTGGGACCTTCGCTTGCCCGCGGCGGGCCGCGGGGGGTGAGCGAGGCGACGTGGTCCGTCGGCAGGCCACTCCTCGTGGCCGTCATCGGCCCTGAGGCTTCGGGACCAGGCGACGGCCGTGGAGCGAAGATCGGCCAGCACCCGTTCGTAGCCCTCGGCTTCGACGGCGGCCCCGACGGGATCGAATTCGACGTCGCCCCGATAGCCCTGGTCGAGAAAGGCCTCGACGGTCTCCTGCAGGGGCAGGATCCCGCGGCCGACCGGTAGCCGTTCCTGCTCCGACGTGGGCGGGCCGTTGCGGTCGGCGACCTGCACGAGCGACGTTCGATCGGCCAGCAACGGAAGGAGCGATCCGAGGTCGGGATCGTCACCGAAATGCCACAGGTCGATCGTCAGGCCGATGCACGCATGCACCGGGTCGCGATCGATCAGGCCATCGACGATGCCAAGCGCTTCATCGAGCCGGGTGAGAAACCCGCAGCCAGACGCGACCGCCGGATGGAGCGGCTTGATCGCCAGCGAGACACCCGCCGTCGTGGCCCGTGGCGACAGGATTTCGAGGGCCTGAATGAGCAGTCGCTGGGCATGGGATCTCGTGTGGCCGCCCCGGCAGCCGGAGTGAAGCACGAGCACCGGGGCCCCGAGCGAGACCGCCAGTGCTATGGCCTCCTCGGCGTCGGCCACGCTCTCGTCGAAGGTTCGGCCGTCACCGCCTGTGAAACCTCCGGCCCATTGCACGCTCGACGCCCGGATTCCTGCCCGATCGAGCATGCTGCGGGCGGAATCGAGCCCGATGTCCGAGACCTTGTGCCGCCAGACGGACAGGGCGTCGAATCCGTGCGCCGAGAGGATCGGGAGTTCATCGGAAAGGTCCCAGCGGGACGTCGTCATCTGGCTCGCTGCCGCACGAAACATGCTCGTGGTTCGCTCCTCGATCGACCGCGTCAGACGTCATCGACCGCGTCGAATCGGACGGCTTCCGCAGGTGGGGCGAAAGTATGGAACGGCCCCGCGCGGACTGTCCAGCCCAGCGTTTTTCAGGATCGATGCCTGCTGCTCGGAAAGCCAACCGTTGCCATCGCGAAGCATCCGGGCGTAGTCTGAATCCATGACACCAAGACGTGCTCTCCGTATCGCCGGCGGACGGATTGTGATTCCGGCCGGAGCGATGGATTGGCAGTTCGCCCGCAGTTCGGGGCCTGGGGGGCAGCATGTCAACCGCACGAGCAGCAAGGCGGTCCTGCGGTTCGCGGCCGTTGGGTCGCCTCATCTGCCCGACGATGTTCGGGGCCGCCTGGTGGAGCAGCAGCGTGCCCGTCTCACGTCGGCGGGGGAGATCGTGATCGCCAGTCAGCGGCACCGTGACCAGCCGCGCAACGTCGAGGACTGTCTGGCAAAACTGTCCGCCATGATCGAGCGGGCGGCCGTGCCGCCGACGGTACGGCGGGCCACGCGGAAGCCGCGGGCGGCCGTCGCACGGCGGCTCGACGCCAAGCGGCGCCGGTCCGAAACCAAGCGAGGCCGCGGCCGGTCGGCCGAGGAAAGCAGCCGCCGTGGGTTGCTATAATCCCGGTGTGCAGGGAACGCCTGCGGATCGCCCTCGTGGAAGGATCGCCACAGATGCCCAGACCTCGCGACATCGACACCGTGCTCAAGGGCTGGGGCTTCCAGCCTGGCGAGGTGAATGCCCGCCTTGTGAAGGCCCGGGATGGAAGAGACGTCATCCAGATGCGGGTCGATATGGGCCTGCTCCAGATGGAGACCGAGCATCGTCCCGATGGCATGCGTCCCCACGGCGCGGAGACCTATTACGACTATCTCGTCGGTGAGGCGATCCGAGAGGGGGAATCATTCCGGCTCAGTCGCGAGCAGTGCGCGGAGGCCGATCGGGAGTTCGTGCAGTTTTACCACCGTCGCCTGTGCTGGCTTTCACTGCGGGAATACAGGCGGGCCGCGAAGGACGCCGACCACAGTCTCTCCTTCATGGACTTTGTCCGCGAGCACTCGCCGGACGACGAATGGACCGTGTCGCACGAGCAGTACAGGCCGTTCGTGCTGTTCCACCGCGTGCAGGCATTGTCCCTGGCCGAACTGGAGGAGCATGGGCCGGAGGCGGCGATCGTCGAGATCAATGCCGGGCTGGTGAGATTTCGCGAACTTTTCGAGCGGTACGAGGCGGCTGATCAGTATGCCGACGACGAACTCGTGAAGCGGCTCGAGCAGATGCGGGACAACGTCCGTCGTCGGTATGACGTTGGCCCCACGCTCTCCGAGCAGTTGGCGGAGGCCGTTCGGTCGGAGGATTACGAACTGGCGGCCAAACTCCGCGATCGCATCCGGGGCGTCCATGAAGCCCCATCGGCCGCCGAAGGTCCATCGGTCGATGGCGCCGCCTGAGCCCGTGCGCAGTCTGGGCGTGAAATTTTTTCAACCCCCGCACTCCCCCTTGCTCAAGGAACCGACCGATTCTGCCGTCCATGCCGGCAAAGCGGGAGTGGTGTGTGAATCTGGGAGGGATGCAACGCCCTCCTCGAGCCGAGCCATCTTTGGCACGTGATCTGCACCACAGGGTCCGGTGAGCGAGGCGGCATGTCCGCATCCGCACGATTCGTCCCCGGAGGAGCCTGAGCACCATGAACGCGATCTTCACCCAGCGCCGCGACGTCTCGAATCGGCTTTCCGCAACGGTGTTCATGGCACGGGTCCGTGGCTCCGACTGCCCTGTTCGTTGCATCCCGCTTACTCCCATCCACGAACTGCTCGGCTTCGAGAACGAGACCGAGTCGGCCGTGGCAGACTCGGCCGACGGTGACCTCGTCGCCGATGTGCTCGATTCTCGGATGATCGCCCCGCCCCGCCCGCGGCGCCGCCGGGATCGATCGGTCAGCTCCAGGGCTGCGTTCTACGCCCCCGTCGGCTGACGGTGTGGTACCATCCGGCACCCTCCCGGTGCCTTCCCGATGGAAAAGCAGTTCACCCGCCCTGTCGGCCACCCGATTCGCCTGGCCGACATCGACCCTGGCGACCATGAAGGGCTCGAGCGGCAGGATGCCGAGGCCGAGACCAGGCACCATTGCGAACGCCTCGATGAACTGGCCTCGCGGCTCCATGCCGAGGCCAGCCGGGCGGTGGTCGTGGTGCTTCAGGGAATCGACGCCTCCGGCAAGGACGGAACGATCCGGATGCTTGCCAGCGGGATCAGCCCGCAGTGCCTCGACGTGGTCAGCTTCAAGGCTCCCAGCCAGCTGGAATTGGCGCACGACTTCCTCTGGCGGGTCCACGCGGCGATCCCGGCCCATGGCCGGATCGGCGTCTTCAATCGGTCGCACTACGAGGATGTCGTGGTGGTTCGAGTGCGGTCGCTCGTGCAGGAGCATGTCTGGCGAGGTCGCTACGACCAGATCAATGCGTTCGAGAGGCTGCTGGTGGACGGCGGCCTGACCTTCGTGAAGTGCTTCCTCCACATCAGCAAGGACGAGCAGCGGAAGCGGCTCGAGGACCGGCTTCGTGACCCGAAGAAACAATGGAAACTCGGCCCCTCCGACCTCGAGGACCGTCGGCGGTGGGACGACTTTCAGCACGCCTACGACGATGCCCTGACGAAGTGCAACACCGAGCATGCGCCCTGGCATGTCGTGCCGGCCGACCGGAAGTGGTATCGCAATCTCGTCGTGGCTCGGATCCTGCGGCAGACGCTGGAAACGCTCGACCCGCAGTTTCCTCCCTTCGACCCCGGTCTTGTCAAGAAACTCGACTGATCCCCCCATGAACGGCACACTGCTGCTCGATCCCGCGATGTGCCGTCGTCGGCAGACCCGCCTCCTCGACAGGATGGCCGCCGCGCGGCTCGATGCCGTGGTGGTGACGTCGCCCGAGCATGTTCAATATCTCACCGGGCATCGTTGGGATTTCCGGTTCTCTCCCGCCGCGGCGATTCTCGCCTCGGGCCGGGTGCTCCTCGTCTGTCCCGACAAGGCTGTGGAAACGTCAGCAGCCGACGACCAACGAACCTACGAAGCCAAGTGGAAATCGACGCTCCGCACCGACCAGCGCGCGGCGAGCGCCGCGGTGCTCGGAGGCTGGCTCGCCGAGCAGCCGAGGGTGCAACGGGTCGGCATCGAGTTTTCGTCCTGCCCGCCGCACGTGACCCGGCTGTGTGCCGATGCCGAAGCGATCGATATCGAGCCCGACCTGCTCGCGATGCGCCGCCGCAAGGATCCCGACGAGCTGGCCCTGCTGCGGCGGGCCATCGACGCAACCGGTGCGATGTATCGCACGGCGAGGGAGATGATCCGGCCGGGCGTCTCGGAACTCGACATCTTCTCGGCGTTGCAGGCCTCGGCCGTCGCGGCCTGTGGCGAGATGCTCACCGGCACGGGCAACGACTACGCATGCGGGATTCGGGGCGGCCCCCCGCGCGACCGCCGGTGCGAGGCCGGCGAGCTCTACATCCTCGACCTTGGGCCGGCCTATCGCGGATACTTCGCCGACACCGCGCGGACGATCGCCGTCGATAGAACGCCCACGGAGCGGCAGCACGCCGCCTGGCATCACGTCTGCGGGGCGCTGCGGCTGGTGGAGCGGGTCGCGCGACCGGGAATGCGATGCCGTGACCTCTACGAGCAGGTCCGGGAGTGGCTGGCGGCGGCTCCGGTGGGATCCTGGTCGAGCCATCTCGGCCACGGCATCGGCCTGTTCGTCCACGAGGGGCCCCATCTCAATCCCAACTGGGACGACGTGCTCGAGGAGGGAGACGTCATCGCGGTGGAGCCGGCGCTCTACGCCCCCGAGCTGGCCTGCGGGATGCGGATCGAAAACGACTACCTCGTCACCCCCGACGGACTTGAACTCCTCAGTTCGTTTCCGCTCGATTTGTGAGCCGAGGGGCGTTGTCTTCGGTCCGCCGCGGCCCTCGCGTCGGCTTTGGCACGGCGGGCCGCGATCGCATACATTCTGGGGCCAAAGCCCCGGCCTCCATGGCGGCCCGCGTCGTCGCAGGCCCACCGCATCCCACGAAAGCCGATCCATGTCCATCGCCCAGGAAGCACGTTCATCGTCCCTCTCCGTCCATTCCCGGTGGCACGGCATCGCCGCCCGATCGCTCGCCGGTGAACCGTTCGACCGGGCCGACGCCCGCGCGATCCTCGAATCGCCCGATGCCGAACTGCTCGACGTGCTGGCCGCCGCCTACACCGTCCGCCGCCACTTTTTCGGCAACTCGGTGCAGCTCTTTTTCCTGATGAACGCCAAGAGCGGCCTCTGCCCGGAGGACTGCGGCTACTGCTCCCAGTCGAAGGTGTCGGAGGCCGAGATCCCCAAATACAACCTGCTCTCGGGACCGAAACTGCTCGAGGCGGCTAGGCTCGCTGCCGAGCGGCAGTCGAAGACGTTCTGCATCGTGATCTCGGCCCGTGGCCCGTCGCAGCGCGAGCTCGATTTCGTTTGCTCGATCGTGCCGCAGATCAAGAGCCAATACGGGCTCAACATCTGCGCCTGCCTCGGCCTGCTCACGCCGGAGCAGGCCCGGATGCTCGCCGATGCAGGCGTCGAAAAGGTCAACCACAATCTCCACACCAGCGAGCGTTTCTACGGTGACGTCTGCTCGACCCACACCTACGCCGACCGCGTGGCGACGTTGGCCGCCTGTCGATCGGCCGGCCTCGAACTCTGCAGCGGGGGCATCATGGGCATGGGGGAGACGCACGACGACCTCATCGACATGGCCCTCGAGCTTCGGCGTCTGGAGGTCGAGTCGATTCCGCTCAACTTTCTCAACTCGATCGAGGGCACGCCGCTGGAGTCGGTGAACCGGATCACTCCGCGTGATTGCCTCCGCGGATTGGCGATGATGCGGCTGGTGAATCCCTCGGCGGAGATCCGCATCGCCGGCGGTCGCGAGATCCACCTCGGCAGCCTGCAGGCGATGGGTCTCTACGCCGCCAATTCGATGTTCGTCGGCGACTACCTCACCACGAAGGGCCAGCTCCCCGAGGCCGACTACAGGATGATCGAGGATCTCGGCTTCGTGATCACGAAGGGCGCCGAGTCGTCGGAGCCTCCGCCCTGCACGGGCTGACCGTCACTCGCCGAGGGCGCCGAGCGAGGCGAGGAACTCCGCCATTTCGCCAGCGGCATGCGATTCCCCTTGGCGGCGGGCCTCCTCGATGCCCTCGCGGAGGGCTGCCCGAGCCTCGGCGATGCGGCCGTGCTTGGCGAGGTGCCGGCCGGCCATGTGGTAGGCGGGCACATAGGATGGCGTACTCCGGGCGAGATCCTGCAGGATGTCGATGCCGGTCTCCCAGTCGCCGTCGTTCTCCAGCTCCATGGCCAGGCTGTAGCGGAGGAAGACATCATCGGGGGCGTCGCGAAGCATCGCCTCGATCTTCTGCCGGCGGGTCGTCATGGCGGGCTACCGTGCCAAGGCCTCGTGCGCCTTCTCCCACGCCTCGATCCGGTCGAGGTGCTGCAGGCTGAGCCCGATGTTGTCGAGGCCCTCGAGCAGGCAGCGGCGACGGAAGGGATCGACCGTGAATGTGCGTTGGAAGCCGGCATCGTCGCGGAGAGTTTCGCTGGCGAGATCGACGTTCAGTCGGAAGGGGCGCCCGGCGGCCAACTCGGCTGCGGCCCTGCGGAACAGCTCGGCGACGTCCTCCTCGGAGAGACGGATCGGCAGCATCCCGTTTTGGAAGCAGTTGGAGTAGAAGATGTCGGCGAACGTCGGGGCGATCACCACCTTGAAGCCGTAGTCGGCCAGCGCCCAGGGCGCATGCTCACGGCTGGAGCCGCAGCCGAAGTTGCGGCGGGCGAGGAGGATGCTGGCACCGGCAAGCTCGGGTCGATTGAGTTCGAAGTCGGGATCGGGCGAGCCATCGGGCCGGAACCGCCAGTCGAAGAAGAGGAACTGGCCGAAGCCCGTCCGTTCGATCCGCTTCAGGAACTGCTTGGGGATGATCTGGTCGGTATCGACGTTGGCCCGGTCGAGCGGGGCGACGATGCCCGAGTGGGAGATGAACGGCTCCATGCGTCTGCTTCCTGCGGGGCTCGAGGGGATTACCGGTAGGTCCAGCTGCGGATATCGACGAAGTGCCCGAGAACGGCGGCCGCGGCCGCCATGGCGGGGGAGACCAGGTGCGTTCGCCCCCCCTTACCCTGCCGGCCCTCGAAGTTGCGGTTGCTCGTCGAAGCGCAGCGTTGTCCTGGCGTGAGGATGTCGGGATTCATGCCGAGGCACATGCTGCAGCCTGCCTCCCGCCACTCGAAACCGGCATCGCGGAAGACCCGGTCGAGCCCTTCTTCCTCGGCCTGCCGTTTCACACGGCCGCTGCCCGGCACCACCATCGCGTGCACGGTGGAGGCGACCCGGTAGCCGCGGACGACCGCGGCCGCGGCCCTGAGATCCTCGATGCGGCTGTTCGTGCACGAGCCGATGAAGACGCGATCGAGGGGGATGTCGACGATCTTCGTCCCGCCGGTGAGGCCCATGTAGTCCAGCGCCCTCGCGCCGCTGGACCGCTCGTTGGGATCGGTGAAGCCGTCGGGATCGGGGACGGCGGCATCGACGCCCACGACCTGAGCGGGATTGGTGCCCCATGTCACCTGCGGCACGACAGCGTTGCCGTCGAACACCTCCACCCGGTCATAGGCCGCTCCGGGATCGGATGGCAGCCGCTCCCACCGGGCCACCGCGGCCTCGAAATCCCGCGGGGCGAAATCCCTGCCCCGCAGGTAGTCGAACGTGATCGTGTCGGGGGCGATCATGCCGGCCCGAGCGCCCGCCTCGATCGACATGTTGCAGACGGTCATCCGCTGCTCCATCCCGAGGCCGCGGATCACAGGACCTGTGTACTCGATCACGAAGCCCGTTCCCCCCTCGGTGGAGAGCCTGCCGATCACGAAGAGGACGAGATCCTTGGCTGTCACGCCGGGATGGAGCATTCCATCGACCCGTACCTCGAGCGACTTCGGCTTGGTTTGACGGAGCGTCTGCGTGGCCAGCACGTGCTCCACTTCGCTGGTGCCGATGCCGAAGGCAAGCGAGCCCATCGCGCCGTGGGTGGCGGTGTGGCTGTCTCCACAGACGATCGTCATGCCGGGTTGCGTGATGCCGAGTTCGGGGCCGATGACATGCACGATGCCCTGGTCGGCGTCGCCCAGGTCGAAGAGCCTGATGCCGAACTCGCGGCAGTTGGCCCGCAGTGTGTCGATCTGCTGCTTCGACACCGGGTCGGCGATCGGCAGACGACGGTCGGTGGTGGGCACGTTGTGGTCGGGGGTTGCGAATGTCGCCTCAGGCCGCCGGACGCGGCGACCGGCCAGCCGCAGCCCCTCGAAGGCCTGTGGGCTGGTCACCTCATGCACGAGGTGGCGATCGATGTACAGGAGCGGGGCCTCGCCTTCCGGCGAGCAGACGACATGGTCGTCCCAGATCTTGTCGAGGAGGGTGCGGGCTGGCATGGGAGGGCTGAATCAATGGCGGAGGGGCGGACTCACGAAGTCCCCTGACTGTAGCAGACCGTGGAGCCGGTCCGCTAACCGACGCGGCGAAGCACCGTGCGCGAGGCGAGATCGTCGAGGGTCGCCTTCGGGACGGCCCGCCACGATGGTCCGCTCTGCGGATCGGCGACCGATTCCAGGAGCACGGTCGAGGCGGGTTTCGTGATCCGCTGGATGAAGAACCAGCATCGCTCGAGATGACGGGGATCGGTGTCGGCCGCGATGAGCACGAGGTCGAACACTCCGAGATGGTTGCAGAGCCTCGCCAGGGATGAATCTGCATTGCCGGGAACGAGCTGGACGCGGCCGAGGCCGGTGAGCCGTTGATGGGCCTGCTTCAGGGACGGGCCGGCCGGCTCCATGGGGAGCCGCTCTTCGAATCGGTCGAGTCCCACATAGTGGATCGGGCGGCCTTCTGCCGCGGCGCGGGCCACGGAGAGCATCCGCGACGTCCGATCGAGCGGTCCGAGCCCGATCTGCATGATGCGGGACGGCGCGTGCTTGAGCAGGTGTCGATACACGACACGGTCAGCCGCCGGCTTCGAAAGCCGCGTCAGCCAGATTCGCCGCACCAGGCCCATCCGTCCCATCTGGTATCCCCCCGGTATCAACCCTGATTTCCCCATGTGCGCCGAAGCCCGACGCAGACCCTCAGGGAAATCACGTCGTCCGGGAGCGTGGGCTCGCTCAAGACTCTTTTGCCGAGCCGGTAGACCTTGCCGGACCGGACGTCAGCCGCCGCGGATCCTGCTCAAGGCCTCGGTCGCTGCCGACCGCACCGCCCGGACGGGATCGTTGTCCGAAACGACTTCGAGGATGGGGATGGCGGCCTCGGCGGACGCACCGATTTCGCCGAGAGCCACCGCGGCCTCGAGCCTGGCCAGATCGTTGTCGGATCGCAACGCCTTCCGTAGCAGCGGAATGGCCGTCTCGAAGTGTTCCGATGAGCCCGGTTCGATCTTCAGGATCGCCCACACCGCCACCGTGGCCATCAGTTCGTCCTCGGATGCCATCAGGGCGCGGAGTTCATCGATCGCCGACACGGCGTCGGGGCCGATCCGGCCCAGCGCGTAGGCGGCCGAATAACGGACCCCCTTTTCCTCCGCGCCGTCGGCGAGGATCCGTTCGAGGGCTGGAACGGCCTGAGCGGCATCCGGTCCGATGGCTGCCAGCGTGACGGCCGCCTCTCCGCGCACCGCCGGATCATCGGCCGAAAGGGCCGCGACGATTTCGTCCTCGGCGGCCGCCGCCTTCGGTCCGATCGCCGCCAGGATTTCGAGGATGGCCTGTCGAGCGGGGGCATCGGCCATCGCTCCGCGGAGCGTGTCGATGGCGTCACCCCCGAGTCGGATCAGGGCCGCACCGCCGCGGTTGCCCACGGTCGGATCCGGATCACGAAGCGTTTCCAGGAATTCCACGGCCAAGGCCCGTCGTGTCGGTGCATCGAGAAGATCGGCCATGTCGGAGAGCCCCGACACCGCCGCCACGCGCACTCGCGGGCGATCGCTCGACAGCGCCGCGCGAAGCGACTCGACGGCCGCAGTCCGAAGCGACGCATCATCACGATTGATCTTCGATCGTGCCCATGCGGCGACGGTGGCCAGCAGCGGATCGTCGCCCGTGGCCATTGTCGCGAGCGGCCCGTCGGCCTCCTGTAGCCCGATTTTGCCGGCGGCGAACGCCGCGGAAAAGCGAAGCACGCCCTCGTCGTTGGTCTGCAGCGCCTCGAGCACCGCCGGCGCTGCCGCGACCGCCGCCGGGCCGATGGCGGCGAGGGCGAGCATGGCCTGCATCCGCTCTTCCGGTTCGCCGGTGGCGGCGAGCGTGGTGAGCGCACCGACGGCTGGAGCGGCTTCCGGCCCGACTTCCGTGAGGCCCACGGCCGCCCAGTAGCGGGCCTTCGGATTCGCAAGGGCCTCGATGAACACGGGAACGGCGGCGCCGTCCATGTCGGCCAGCGTGTGGAGGGCGGGCAGGATCACGGAGGGCTGGCTGTCGGCGAGGATTTTGCCGAGCCTCGCGGCCAGGTCGCTGTCTGGAAGATCGAGCGATTGGATCGCATGAACCGCGGCCCGGCGCACCCGGGGATCGGCATGGACCGTGGCCGCGAAGAGCGGTTCGATGGCCGATTCGTAGAGCGAGGCATCCTGCTCGGGCCTGTCGGCACGGCGGTCGTGACCGCGGATGAGGCGGATCGCCGCGGCGGCCTGCGCCGCGGCGATCGGGTCTGGATCACCGAGCATCGCCACGAGCCTCGGCATCGCCGAGATCGCATCCACGCCGATCAGGCCGATCGTCCGGGCCGCCCGCCAGCGAACCCTCGGCTCGGAGTCGGTGGTCGCCTTCACGAGTTCATCCAACGCGGCCTCGGCTCCCTCGCCATAGGTTCCCAGCGCATCGATCGCGGACACGCGGACGGCACTGTCCTCCGCGGTGGTGAGCGTCTTCCTGAGATCGTCGAGTGACGGATGCCCGTCGGCCGCCGGTTGTGCCGACGTCGCGGAGGCGGCCGGGGCGGGCCGCGTCGGGGGCGTCGTCGCACGTGGTGCCGCTTTCTGGCAGCCCGAGGCGAGCCACGCCGCCGTGATCAAAACAAATCCAACGAGAAGCGTGCGGCTCATGGGTGGTCCTCGCGAACGGAAATCCCGTGGCGGTCGTGCTGATGTCGCCATTCCGGGAGGTCGAAAGTATACTTCCTCCTCCGGAATCGATGCAGTCGGGCTTCCTTCCGCCGAGGTGGAGGCCGCTCGGTTCCTCGTGTCCTGCGGTCAGGCCCTTGGAGCGATCAGCGTCATGCAGCCCCATCGTGTTGAAGCACGGTCCGGAATGTCGTCCCGCCAAAGCCTCGTTCTCCAGGCCATGGTTGCCGGCCTCGTGGCCATCGCGGCGCCGACGGCGGCCCAGTGGGGCGGCTTTGGCTACAGCCGCGGCGGCTATGCCTCGACCGCGACCCAGGCCGCCGAATACGGGATGTCGGAAATGATGTGGCCCAGGGCTACATGAACCTTCAAAACTCCGAGGCGGCCAAGAACTGGGAGGATACGAAGACGCTCGAGATCCAAAATCGCATGCGTTGGACCGACACCTACTTCGAGATGCGGAAGACAAACCGCGAAGCCAGGGCCGCTGAGGAAGGGCCGCCGGTAACGCACGATCAGGCGATCCGGATGGCGAAGATGGCGGCCCCGCCGCGGCTTGTCTCGACGCAACTCGATCCCGTCACCGGCCATATCGATTATCCGGTGGTTCTCAGAGACGACATCTTCGCCCCCTACCGCGATGAACTCGACCGTCTCTTCGCCCAGCGGGCGTCGTCCGGAGGCAGCATGCGGTTCGAGGAGTATCAGGAGATCCAGACCACCGTCGGCAAGTTCGTCGATGCGCTCAAGGAGCACGTCAGCAAGTATCCCGCCGGCGAGTATGGCCGCGCCCGCACGTTCCTCAACAGCCTCGCTCACGAGGCCTCGATGCCTTCTGGGTGACCACGGTCAGTGGTCACGACTCCCCGCGTGGCCGAGGGGTCGCATGCCGCACTCGTTTCAGCAGCGGGAGCGTCGCCAGGCGGAGGATGCCGGAGATTCCGAAAATCGCGAAGTAGGCCACCTGGTCCTCACCGACCCATTGAAAGACGATGCCCCCGGTCGCGGCGCCGCCGAGCGTCGCGATCGCCAGTCCGAGGTTGTGGATCGTGACGATCCCCGTGCGCTCGCGATGGTGAACGGCATCGAAGAAGAGGAGCGAGGCGGCCAGTTCGTAGCTGGCCCAGCAGATTCCCGCGAGGATCTGCACGACGATCAGGTAGCCGACCTGCGACGAGCCGATCCAGAGCGCCGACAAGGGGATCGTTGTCAGTCCGCCGATCCGCAGCAACTGCACCGATCCGATCCGCGAGCAGAGCCGCCCGAAGGCCGGCATGACGGCCGCCTTCGCCAGAAGTCCGGTGCCGATCAGGAGCATGTAGACGAAGTAGGAGAAGTCCCGGTCTTCGAGCATATAGGGGGTGAAATACGGGGCTGTGAAATGGATCGCGAAGGCGACCGACCAGAGATAGGCCATCAGCGCTCCAGCGGGCGAGGCAATGAGCGCAGCCACCGTGCGACGGAGATGGTGGAGGGGGCGGCCGCGTCGCGGTGTCGCCTCATGGCGGTCCGCCGCCGATTCCGGCGCGGACGGCTCCCCGCAGGCGACGAGGCAGAGCGTGGAGATCCCGCGGCTGACGCCTGCCACCGCGAACAGGCCCGCGAAGGCCAGCAGCGACATGCCGTTCCGGTCGGCCACCTGGAGCACGAGCCCCGCCGACACGAAGCCGACCAGCGTCGCGAGCTGTCCGAGTCGGTTGCGCTGGCCGAAGTAGACCGCGCGAACATGGACCGGCACGAGCGTGCCCATCCAGCTGTTCCAGGCGGGTACACCCGCCATCCCCGAGGCCCAGTAAACGCTGATGGCGGCCAGGAGTTGCCAGAACGTGGCTTCGCCGATCAGGCCCCCGATCACCAGCGGCACGAAGGCGAGCGATTGCACCGTCGTGCACGCGATCACCCAAAGCCGGTTGCTGCCGATGCGGGAGACGGCGAAGGGCGTCACGAGCTGCACCACCGCGCCCACGAGCACCGGCAGGCTCGCGAGGAGCCCTGCTGCGACCGGGCCGAGGCCGAGGGCGAGGGCGAAGGCGGGAAAATAGATCTCCCCGCAGCCCACCATGACGCTGTAGGCGGTGCCGTCGGCGGTGGTGATCCAGAGGTCTCGTCGGAGCTGGCTCGGGCGTTTGGGGCGGAGTCCGGCGGGCAGGGATGCGGCGGGCTTGGAGATCAAGGGAGCGTGTCTATAGTTCGAACGGTTCGCCGCCATTCTTTCCCCAAACGCTCAAAAGAGAAAGTCCACTCATGAAGGCCCTGGTCACCGGTGCCACCGGATTCGTCGGACCGCGTCTGCTCCGCCTGCTCGACGCCCCCGTGGTCGTCTCACGCCAACCAGAGCGTGCCCGGCAATCGGTCGGGCATCTTGCGGGCCGGATCGTGCGATGGGACCCCATGCGTGAGCCGCTGCCCGCGGAGGCCCTCGAGGGCGTCGATGTCGTCTACCATCTGGCCGGCGAGTCGGTTGCGGAGGGCCGCTGGACCGCCGCCCAGAAGGCGAGGATTCGTGACAGCCGCGTGATCGGAACGCGGAATCTCGTCCAGGGAATCGCCCAGGCCGCTCGCACGCCATCGGTGCTCGTCTCGGCGTCCGCCGTCGGCCTCTATGGCGATCGTGGCGACGAGGAACTCACCGAGGCGGCATCGCCGGCATCGGACTTTCTTGCCGAGGTGTGCATCGCCTGGGAACGCGAGGCGATGGCTGCGGAGCAGCATGGCGTCCGCACGGTGACCGCCCGCACCGGGATCGTGCTCGGTGCCGGTGGCGGCGCCCTGGCGAAGATGCTCACACCCTTCCGTCTCGGAGCAGGCGGCCCCCTTGGCAACGGCCGCCAGTGGATGCCATGGGTTCACGTCTCCGATCTCGCTCGTCTCTACGTGCATGCCTCCGACACTCTCTCGATCCGTGGCGCGATGAATGCCGTCGCGCCGAATCCCGTCCGCAACAGCGAGTTCACCAAGGCCCTCGGTCGCCAGTTGCATCGGCCGGCCTTCATGCCCGCCCCCTATCTCGGGCTTCGTCTGCTCTTCGGTGAATTCGCAAAGGTGCTCTTCGCCTCGCAGCGGGTGCTCCCGAAGGTAGCGCTCGATACGGGCTTCGTGTTTCAGTATCCCGACATCGCCACGGCCCTCCGCGACATCCTCGCGCCGGCTGCCTGACCGTTGCAAACGCGCTGCTTCACGAAACCCTCGCCATCCATGGCATCGGGTTTCTTGGAGAACATCTGTTCGCTCGTGAAAGCCCTCCCTCCGGTCGGGCAGCGATCTTTCGACCGAAGGCTGGAGGCCCGCTTTTTCGGTACCGCAGCGACCCGTGTTCGCGGAAGCTCCAATCAGGCCGATGCCAGGATGGCGAGGTTTGCGTGCAAGCGCCACGGGCAATCACTCGCTCAGTGATGGAGGCGGAGGAACGTGGGCTGCGCGGGTCAGTCGGTCGTGGATTGCGTGCCAGGGTTCGGTGGCTGGTGGCATGTCGCAGATGATGCGGGCGAGATCGCGGTGGTCGAGGGCGTGGAGCGTGGCATAGAGCGCGGCGGCGAAGGCGGCCGGATCATCGGGCATCGGCACGACGATGAGTTGATGGGAGCCAGCGAGGGCATGCACCGAAGGATCGTCGGGCCGCCGGGTGAGCCATCCGATCCGGGTTCCTGCTTGGAGAAGTTCAGTCACGCGGGCCGGTGCATCGACGGCCAGTTCGAGGGGCGTCTTCGGGGCGTAGTGGCGGGCGTGCGCACCGGGCGCGCGGGTCGGTTCGGCCGGAGGTGTCGAGGTCATGGGGCCGATCGCCACGGTGCCGCCGATGACGGCTTCGAGCGATTCGCGACCGACAGGGCCGGGCCGCAGGATGCGGGGCGGGGTCGTTGTGCAGTCCACAACCGTCGATTCGATGCCATGGGTGCAGGGGCCGCCGTCGAGGATGAGATCGATGCGGTTGCCGAGACTCTCGAGCACGTGCGTCGCCCGTGTCGGCGAGAGCGATTCCGAACGGTTGGCGCTCGGGGCGGCAAGCGGGCGGCCTGTCCGTTCGATGAGCCGCCGCGTGAGCCGATGGGCCGGGCATCGGAGGGCGATGGTCGGTCCGCCGGCCGTGACGATATCGGGCACGCTCGGATGCCGCGGCACGACCACCGTCACCGGCCCCGGCCAGAAATGTGACGTGATCGCGTCGGCCGACGCGGGCCACTCGGAGGCCAGCGATCGGGCCATCGCCGCGTCGCTCACGTGCACGATGAGCGGGTTGGTGGCGGGCCGACCCTTGGCCCGGAAGATCTTCGCCACGGCCTCCTCGTCGAGAGCGTCGGCCGCCAGGCCATAGACTGTCTCCGTCGGAATCGCGACCAGCCCGCCGTCGCGGATGAGCGTCGCGGCGCGATCGATCCCCTCGTCGGCGCGAGCCGACGGCGCAGGGGACGTTTCGGGCCATTCGATCGGCAGGATATCGGGGAGCCTGCTGGCCATGCGCGATGGTTGCAAGGTTTCGTGGGGCAGAGCATCATGGCATGGGCAGTCGGTCATTCCCAGTCGGCCGCCAGGCACAGGCGTCTTGCTCTCATGGCAACCACCCCGAATTCGTCGCCCAGGCCCGTGGTCGGCATCCTCATGGGCAGCCGTTCCGATTGGGCCACGCTCGAGCGGGCGGCCCAGACGCTCGACCACTTCGGCGTGCCGCACGAATGCGAGATCGTGTCGGCCCACCGCACGCCCGAGAAGCTCGCCAGCTATGCAGCGTCGGCCGCCGACCGCGGCCTCAAGCTGATCATCGCGGGCGCCGGAGGCGCCGCCCATCTCCCCGGGATGATCGCCGCGCAGACGCATCTGCCCGTACTCGGCGTGCCGGTCGAGTC
>JBJTOU010000038.1:0-63841 GCA_046074725.1 Planctomycetia bacterium | reverse complement strand
GTCAGCGACCTGCTCGTCGATCGGATCGACAGCTTTCTCGGCCATCCCGACGTCGATCCGCATGGCGATCCGATCCCGCGTGGCGAGGCGATGATCATGCAGGTGGTCGAGGAGGGGGGCGGTCGATCGCTTGCATCCATCGCTGAAGGGGCGGGATTCAGGCTGACGCGTGTGCTCGACCAATCGTCGGAGTTCCTCCGCTATCTGACCGAGTCGGGGCTGACCCTGGGCACGGTCGGCCAGGTGGAACGCAATCCCGATGGAGCCGGTCTGATGCGGCTGCGCCTGCCGGAGCGATCGCTCTCGCTGTCGCTCGAGGCCGCAGGAAAGATCGTCGTCACCGAGGCGTGACGGACCTCTCCCAGACCGCCGACTGACCGAGGCATTCGTCCACCTCGATCCGAAGCGTGCCGAGGATGGGCTGGCCGCGGTCGGCCATCGCGCGGAGCAGCTCCCCACCGATCCACGTCGCGATCCACTCCGCTGTGGTGTTGGCCAGCGGCAGGAGGACGCACTCATCCGCCGGAAACACCCACCGCCGCTCGCCGAACAGCACGGTCACCTCCGACCGTCCCGGCGCCACCTCGTCGGTCGTCACCCGCAGCAGGGGATTGCTGGTCGGGAGCAGCATGCGATGGTCGAGACGGCCGGTGATCGCCGCAAGTTGGTCGCGGAGCAGGATGAAATCGATGACCATGCCGTGGGCATCGGGCCTGCCCTCCACCTCGGCGCCGGCGAGCCAGTTGTGGCCGTGCACGGGCTCGCAGAGCGTATCGGT
This sequence comes from Planctomycetia bacterium, assembly GCA_046074725.1. Taxonomy (GTDB): domain Bacteria; phylum Planctomycetota; class Planctomycetia; order Pirellulales; family UBA1268; genus CACORA01. Next base: position 63,063 of record JBJTOU010000038.1, on the reverse strand, counting down.
GAGCGTGATGAAGTGGCCGGCGCAGAAGACATGCACCGCCTTGCGCATCCGCACTTCATGGCGTTGTCGTTCTATCATGGCATGAACTCCTGAGAAGAATGTACACGGCGGCGGCTACGAGGTCGGCCGTGGTGCCCGGATTGATCCGGCGGGGAACTCGGAGCGACCGGTCGAATTCGGCCTCTGCGGCAAGGCGACGCTCGGGGGGCATGGCGAGCACGGCCGCGGCACGGCGGGAGACCTCGGCCGCAACGGCCGATCCGTGCCGTCGTTTGATGAGCGAGTCGGGCGTTCGCGCCAACTGCCGCAGGAAGCCATCGACGATCGCCTCCCGCCACGGGAGCCCCCGGTCGAGGGCCGCGGCGAGATCGGCGAGGAGCCCCTCGCACAGCTCGGCATAGCCACAGGCCCACAGCCTTGCGATCTGGTCGCGTTCCGCAGCGATTCGCATCGCGTCGAGCATGTCGGCGGGCGGAGGACCGGCAAGGTCATGACGATCCGCGCGATCCATGCCACCGGGCGAGGCCAGGCCGATCGCCGTCCAGACCAGGGCCGCGCCGACCGCCCCGAGCCCCGCGATCGCCGTCGCCGCTTCGTCGCATACAAGCGCGAACGAGTCACGCCGTCGGCACTCACGCCACGTTCCCTCTGATACGGCCGCCAGCGGGGCGAGCGCGAGGATGATGCCGAGGTTCGCGTTGGATCGTGTCACCGCCCGTGATCGGCGAACGGCATCGAGAATCAGGTCGCCGAGCGGCATGCGGCGGGACGCATCGAAGACCGGCGCGATCGCCTCGGCCGCGGCCATCAGTTCCGCGTGGGAGAGGTCCGGGAAATCGGCGCCGGGATGGACGTTTCCTGGTTTGGGAGCGGACGCTTCGAGCATGCAGGCCATGCCCGCGGCCCAGCCGTTCCCGCCCGGGGTGAGCGATGCGGGCAGCCGGTGGCTGAAATCATGGCATGCGGCCAGAAGCGGGCCGGGGGTCTGGGGCGTCATCCAGGCAAGGGTACACTTGGAGGGTTCAGACAACGAGGAATCGATGGCAGACACGGGCGAGAAGACGATCGGGCCGGAAGCCTTCATCAATCGGGAGTTGAGCTGGCTGGAGTTCAACCAGCGGGTGCTCGAGGAGGCCGAGAACGAGCAGAACCCGCTTCTCGAGCGGATGAAGTTCCTCGCCATCTTCAGCTCCAACCTCGACGAATTCTTCATGGTCCGCGTGTCGGGGGTCCGGGAGCAGGCCTTCGGAGAGAGCGCCCCGCAGGATTACGCCGCCGACGGCATGAACGCCATCGAGCAGTTGCGGGCGATCGCCAGGCGAACCCAGGATTTGGTCGCGAGGCAGTACCGTTGCCTGAAGGAAAGCATCGGCCCCGCCATGGCGAAGGAGGGCTTCGAGCTGCTGCGGTACGACGCCCTCGCGGCCGATCAACTCGCGCATGTCGAGCGGTTTTTCAGGGAGCGGGCTCTTCCGATCCTCACGCCGATGGCCTGCGATCCGGCCCACCCCTCTCCGCGATACCACAACCGCGGCCTCTATCTTGGCGTGATGCTGGAGCATGCCGAAGGCCTGGGGCCAAACCAGCTCTTCGCCGTCGTGCAGGTGCCCCAGGTGCTGCCGCGGATCGTCACGGTGCCAGGATCGCAGCCGGGCAAGACGTCGTTCCTTCTGTTGGAGGACATCGTCGCCGCCCGGCTCCCCGAACTCTTCGGCGGGTTCACCGTGAAGTCGTGGACCGCCTTTCGCATCACCCGCGACAGCGACATCGAGCTGCTCGAGCAGGAATCGGACGACATGCTCCGGCTCATCGAGGAGCGAATCAAGGCGCGGCAGCGCGGCCAGGCCGTGCGAATCGAGATCGCCTCCAAGGCCGACGAAAACCTCGCCGGGATGATCATCGACGCCGAGGGTTTGCACGACGGCCGCGACGACGGCTACGGCGAGGTCTACCGGATCGACGGCCCGCTCGACCTCACGGCGTTGTGGGAACTCTACAAGATGCCCGGCTTCGAGCGGCTCAAGGACAAGCCCTTCGCACCGAGCGTGCCGGCTCCCCTCGATCGCCGCGGAGGAGACATCTTCACGGCCATCGCCCGGCAGGACATCCTCCTGCATCATCCCTACGAGTCGTTCGATCCCGTGGTCGAGTTCGTGACCACCGCGGCTAACGATCCGCGGGTGTTGGCGATCAAGCAGACGCTCTACCGGACGAGCGGAGATTCGCCGATCTCGCGGGCCCTCATGGCGGCCGCGGAATCGGGGAAGCATGTGACGGCCCTCGTCGAACTCAAGGCCCGGTTCGACGAGGCCAACAACGTGAGCTGGGCCCGGCAGCTCGAGCGTGCGGGGGTGCACGTGGTCTTCGGCTTCCTCGACCTGAAGACGCACTGCAAGCTTTCGCTCGTGGTGCGGAACGAGGGGCAGTCGCTGCGGCGGTACGTGCACCTCGGCACCGGCAACTACAACCCGACGACGGCCACCATCTACACCGATCTCGGCCTCTTCACCGCCGACGAGGCGTTCAGCGAGGACGCCTCCGCCTTGTTCAATCTCCTCACCGGCTATTCGCAGGGCCACGCATGGCGGAGGCTGATCGTCGCCCCCAACGACCTGCATCGCAGGACGATCGAACTGATCGACGAGCAGGCCGAGCGGGCCCGGGCCGGCCGTCCCGCCCGGATCTTCGTGAAGCTCAATTCGCTGGTCGATCACCGTGTGATCGAGGCGCTCTACCGGGCCAGTCGGGCCGGCGTGCCGATCGACATCGTCGCACGCGGCATCTGCTGTCTGCGGCCCGGAGTGCCGGGCTTGAGCGAGACGATCCGCGTGACGAGCATCGTCGATCGCTTCCTCGAGCACAGCCGGATCTATGTCTTTGGAGCGGGGGAGGATGCCAAGGTCTTTCTCTCGAGCGCCGACTGGATGCCCCGCAACTTTTTCCGCCGCGTCGAAGTGATGTATCCGATCCTTGCCACGGACCTGCGGTCGCGGATTCTCGACGAGATCGTGCCGACCTACCTCGCCGACAACGTGCGGGCCCGCCGGCTCGATGCCGACGGCGTGTTTCACCTGCCGCAGCCCGCGGCGGGCGCCCCGCTGCACCGGTGCCAGGTCGAGTTCCTGGAGCGATCCGCCCGTCAGCCCGAGGCCGCGGTCGGCCTGCCGAGCGGCGGCACGTCGGACGAGATGTCGAAGCAGCCCGGGCGACGACGGACGGCCATGACGGCAGCCCGCGGCCGTGCCGCCAAATCGCGTCGCACCAGGTAGCGACCGCGGTCGGGGACGTTTCGCGACGCCACGACGATCAATAGACTGACGGTGTTTTCACACTCCGAGGAACGACGGCCCCGATGGCAGAGGACTACTATCAGACGCTGGGCGTGAGCCGAACGGCCTCGGCCGAGGAGATTCGCAAGGCCTACCGGGAGCTCGCGAGGAAATACCATCCCGATCTCCATCCGGACGATGAGGCGGCGAAGGAGAAGTTCAAACAGGTTCAGGCCGCGTTCGACGTCCTCAACGACCCGAGCAAGCGGGAGATGTACGACCGCTACGGCAGCTCGTTCGAGGGCGTCGGTGCGGGCGGCCCGGGAGCCGGCTGGGCCGGAGGCGGACCGTTTCAGGGGGGCGGCGAGATCGATCTCGAAAGCCTTTTTGGCGGCGGCTTCGGCGACCTCTTCGGTCGCGGCCGGCAGCCCCGCGGCCGGAGGCGACCGGCGCAGGCGCCGGGTGAGAATGTGAGTGCCTCGATCTCGATTCCCTTTCGGCTGGCCATCGATGGCGGCAAGACCGATGTCCGCGTCGATCGGGGCGGCACCGCGGAAACGATCAGCGTGACGATCCCGCAGGGGCTGCCCAGCGGTTCGCGGATGCGGCTGCGGGGACAGGGGCTTCCGGGGACCGGAGGAGGCCCTGCCGGCGACCTGCTGCTTGCGGTGAACGTGGATTCGCATCCTGTCTTCCGGCGCAGTGGCGACACGCTCGAAGTGACGCTGCCGGTGTCGCTCTCCGAGGCGATCGAGGGGGCGAAGGTCGATCTGCCGACCCCATGGGGCACGATCGCGCTTCGGATTCCACCCGGCACGTCGAGCGGCAAGAAACTGCGGGCCGCCGGCATGGGGGTGCGGCATGGCAACGGGTCGAAGGGAGATCTCATCGCCGAGGTGCAGATCATGGTGCCAGAGGGGGCCGACGAAACCGCTCGCCAGGCGCTCCTGCAGGCCGCGAAGAGCGCCGAGGCGGCCTCGGCCGAGGGCGTGAGGGCACGGCTGCGGTGGTGATGACGACCGACGAGCACTTTCCACGAGCGAGACGGCTTCTTCGACCGACGGAGTTCGCCCGCGTCTATTCGGCACGCTGCACCGCAGCCCAGGGGCCGCTGGTGCTCTACTCGGCGCCGCAGGACAAGCCCGAGGGCCCCGCCCGGCTCGGGGTTTCCGTCTCGCGTCGGATCGGCAATGCCGTGATCCGCAACCGCTGGAAGCGGCGGCTGCGCGAGGCGTTTCGCCGCGTGCAGGGGGACCTGAGCCGGGGCAATGACTACATCATCGTGGTGCGGTCCGGCCGTCCGGAGGAGGGCGAGGAAGGGGCGCGGCGGACCGAGCGGATGATCGTGCAGCTCGCCGGCCGGACCACGTCTCGCGTGAGGGGCAGGGAGCGGTGATGCGCCGTGTCACCATCATCGGCGGCATCCGATGGCTTGGCCGCATGGCTGATCGCGGGGCCGTTGCGGCCCTTGTCGGTGCGGTGATCCTCTATCAGTGCACGCTTTCTCCCGTCATCGGTCGCCAGTGCCGGTTTCGACCGACATGCAGCAGGTATTTCCGGGAGGCGGTGGAAAAATATGGGGCCCTCCGTGGCGGCTGGATGGGGATCAGGCGGATCGGGCGGTGCCATCCCTGGCATCCCGGCGGCTACGATCCGCCGTGATGCCGCAGGAGCCAGCCGACAACGCTCGCGTTGGCCGGCGGGAAGGCGTGCGGCTCCAAGGAGCCCACGCGCCGCCATTCGAAGGGCGACTTGGGCGTGCCATCGCGATCGATCGGCTCGGCGACGAAAAAGAGCACGTCGATCGGACCGGCGGTCGATTCGGCACGGACGGCGTCGAGCCGCCTGCGAATCCGGATGGCGAGACCGACCTCCTCGAGGCATTCCCGCACCGCCGCCGATTCGGGCATCTCGCCGGGTTCCACCTTCCCACCCGGGAACTCATGCAGCCCCGGGGCATCTCTCGCCGAATCACTTCGACGACCGACGAGAACGCTGTCGCCATCGACCACGACGGCCACGGCGATCTGGGTACGAGCGACCACGGCCATCTACCCGGCGGGGCGGGGCATCAGGTCGAGCAGTCGGCCGGGCGATCCCATGATGTTGTAGCCGGCATCGACATGCATGATCTCGCCGGTGATGCCGAGCGATTCGCGCGAGAGCAGAAATGCGCCCGCCTTGCCGACCTCCTCGTGGGTGATGTTGCGGCCCATGGGCGACATGTGCTCGTACATGCCGAGCATCTCCTCCACGCCCGCTCCGCGGCCGGCGAGCGTCCGCAGCGGCCCGGCGCTGATCGCATTGACCCGCACGCCGGCGGGGCCGAGGTCGAATGCCATGTACTTCACGCATGTGTCGAGCGTGGCCTTGCAGACGCCCATGATGTTGTATCCAGGCACGACCTTTTCGCCGCCGTAATAGGTGAGCGTGAGGATCGAGGCATCCTTGGCGAGGATGTGACGGGCGAGGCGGCCGACGGCCAGGAGGCTGTAGGCGCTCGTCTCCATCGCGATCCGGAAGCCCTCGCGGCTGCAGTTGGTCGTCTCTCCCTTGAGATCCTCCATCGGGGCGTAGGCGATCGAGTGGACGAGAAAGTCGATCGTGCCGAACTCGTCGCGGGCGCGGGTGATCACGGCAGCGATCTGATCGTCGCTCGAGACGTCCATCGGGACGAGGAATTTCGCATTGGGCTCCGAGTCGGTGAGTTGGGCCACGCGGCGACGATTCCGCTGCCGCTCGTCGTCGGGTTTGTCGGGAAGGTGCGAGAAGCCGACCTGTCCCCCTTCGTCGAGGATCTCTTTGGCGATGGCCCAGGCGATCGAGTGATCGTTGGCGACACCGAGCACCAGCCCCTTCATCCCGGCGAACCTGGCCATGAGTCGAATTCTCCGCGTGGGTCGAAAAATGTTCCGAGCGAGTCGTGCGAGTGCGGAAATGTAGCGAGTGCGCCGGAAACCCTCAACGCACGCCCCTTGCCGACCGCTCCGGCCGCGGGTAGAAAATTGAGGGTTCGGCCCCGTTAGCTCAATTGGTCAGAGCATCTGACTCTTAATCAGAGGGTTCTTGGTTCGAGTCCAAGACGGGGCATTCCTTTCGCATCGGGGCTGCATCGACGCCCGAGAGCGTCAGTCCGACGTCCAGCGGCACTCGTAGACGGTCCGCAGTTCCGGGTTGATCAGCGACCAGCCGATCAACTGGCCGTAGGGATGATCGATCGTGTAGCGGCTGGCCATCGGTTCGGCTGTGGCGGCGCCGCCCGGGTAGCGAAGCAACTGGTACGTCCGGTAGGGATGGTCCTCGGGAAAGAGCATCCAGACCGTGAACAGGTCGATCGGGTATTCCAGCGACATCTTCAGGTGCTGGTCCGAAAGTTCCCGATAGTGAATGATCGCGCCGATCTCGATCGTGAACGGCGTGTCGACCGGAACGCCGGACAGATCGTAGCGGAACTCGTACCGCGGCAAGGGCGACGTCGCGTTGCTGGCTGCCGGCACCGGATGAATGGTCAGCGGCGGCTGGCCGGGCGGATGGCGAAAGGTGACGTCCTCGATCGGCAGGGCCGTTCGCAGCACGAATGGACTGGACCGCGCCGACGCGTCGCGCACCCGGATCGTGATCCGGTCGCGAACGTGGATTCGGCTCGGCGATCCGTCGCTGCGGTCACGCCAGGCCGGCCGCAGGTCGAGAATCCGGGACAGAGCCAGCATGTCGATGCCCGCGTGATCGACCTCCGTCGCGGCGGCCATGGGGGCGATGGGAACCGGCTTCCATGATGCCGCCGGATCGCGCTCGACGAGATCGAGCACGAGCCGGATGTCGGGATCGCCCTTGGCGATCGATTCGATGACGCCCGCCAGAATCTCGGCGCGGCGATGGAGACGGTAGACGTGCGTTGGCAGGGCGACGAAGAGAAGGAGCGCCGCGGCGACATAGACATATGACGGCCAGTCCCGCCAATCGAGCAGTGACGACCAGACCTTTCGGCGGCTCGACCGACGCAGGTCCTGCGCGAAGCGGGCTGCCACGCTGGTGGCGTTGGTACGGGCCGTTCCAACGCCATGCGCGCCTTCGACGGCTTCGGCCGTGGCGGCGCGGAGCGAGTGGGCGTCGGGCAGCGGCTCCCAGGGCAGGCCGTCGGCCACGGTCATCCCCAGCCGTTGCTGCACGTCGCGAGCGACCTCGTAGCCGTGGCCCACAAGGGCGTTGACTTCGAGATCGGAGAAACGGTCGAGATCGGTGCGGATCGCGGAGATCTCGGACTGCACGACCGGATGAAGGGCGTGGGGATCGGCATGCGGATCGACGATCCGCGTGATCGGCGCGAAGAAGAAGCCGTTTCGGTCGCCGAAATTTTCCCGTTCCAGCTGCCAGACGCGGTCCCAGAGGATGTCGGAGGCGCGGATCGACTGCGCGATGAACCCGAGCGGCGCGGTGCCGAGGATTTGGAACGGCTTTCCGGCATCGCTCACGATCACATGGTCGTGTTCCCGGCCGCAGCACTTTTTGAGCCACACAAAAGCCCGCGTGCCGAGGTTGTCGTAGACACCCCCATCGGTGAATGCATCGGTGGGGAACTGGCCTTCCCGGACGCCAAGGTCGTCGGCGGTCAGTTCGACCGGCGGGAAGAATCCCGGAAAGGCCGACGATGCTCCCACCACCTTGGCCACGCTCGCCGTCTGTCCGGCGACATGATGGAACGGATCGGCGTCGGTGGTGTTGCGCTTCTGGAGATGGAGACCTTCACGGTTGAACACCGCCATCACACCGTCGCTGACGTTCGTGGCGAGAATGTGGAGCGACGGCTTCTCGGGGAGTTCGAAGAGGCGGCGATCCCCGTAGAGGAACCGACGGTACGAGGCCTCGAGGAATGCGTTGGGGGTCAGGCCAGACGCATGCCAGCCCGAGAGCTTCGCCGCGAGCCGGATCGGAAACAGCAGCGGCAGTCGACGAACGATCCTGTTGCGGACGTCGGACTGCACGAATCGGATGACCTCGGCGGCGGCCTCGGCGAACTGCTCGTCTGTGCCGGTGTAGCGATCCCAGTTGAGCACGAGGTGTGCCCCCACGACGCTCCCGCCGGAGACGGAGCAGATGTCGGTGATGGCATCGAGGGCCGATGCGTCGCGGAGCGCCCTGATCACGCCGAGGTGATAGAGCGTGGCGCGGAAGCCGCCGCCCGACAGGGCAAGACCGATGGTGGATGTCATGGAATCGTGAGGGATGCTTCTGGAATGGACGCTCAGCCCACGTCGTTCGGATTGACCATGGTGAACGATGGGCATCGAGTTCGACAAATCGAGCGCAACACGGGGCTTTCGGCCCCGTCGCGACAGCCTATCCCCGACGGCTGGAACGTCGTGTAGGATCTCGTCGATCAAGGACACCAGGAGAAGCGACCGATGAGCGTCACTCCCAGCATCCGCGGGCCGATCTACAAGGGCCCACTTCCCCACGTGCACACCGTCGAGCGGTTGCCCGTGACGGTCTACGATCAGCCCGGTGATGCCAGCAGGGCGGTGGCCCGCGAGATCGCGGACCTCGTCCGTGAACGGGCGGCGGCCGGCAGGAAGACCGTCCTCGGCCTCGCCACGGGAAGCACGCCTGTCGGCGTCTATGACGAACTCATTCGCCTGCACCGCGAGGAGGGGTTTTCCTTCAAGACGGTGGTCACGTTCAACCTCGACGAGTATTGGCCGATGGAGCCCCAGGCGCTCCAGAGTTACCACCGCTTCATGCGGGAGCACCTCTTCGATCATCTCGATATCCCGGCCGATGCGATCCACATTCCTGACGGCATGCTCTCCCGAGACACGATTCCCGCCGCATGCTCCGCCTACGAGGAGATGATCCGTGAGGCCGGCGGCATCGACCTGCAGATCCTCGGCATCGGCCGCACCGGTCACATTGGCTTCAACGAACCGGGCAGCGCCATCGAGAGCCGCACCCGTTTGATCACCCTCGACAGCGTCACCCGCGGCGACGCCGCGAGCGATTTCTTTGGCGAGTGGAACGTGCCGAGGCAGGCGATCACGATGGGCGTCGGCACGATCCTCGACGCCCGCCGCGTCGTGCTCTTGGCCTTCGGCGAACACAAGGCACCGATCGTCCGCAAGGCGGTCGAGGAACCGCCGTGCAGCCATGTCTCGGCCAGCGCGATCCAGCAGCACTCGGATGCTCGGTTCGTTCTCGATCGGGCCGCAGCGTCACGGCTCTCCCGCTTCGAGGCGCCCTGGGTGGTCGGGCCACTTGATTCGATGGGGCTGGAATGGACGCCCCATCTCACGAAGAAGGCCGTGATTTGGCTCTCGCTCAAGGTGGGCAAGCCGATCCTCAAACTCACCGACGAGGATTACAACGAGCACGGACTGCAGGATCTGCTCTCATGCCGCGGGCGCGTCTACGACATCAACATCGAGGTCTTCCGGGCGATGCAAAACACGATCACGGGCTGGCCCGGCGGGAAGCTCGGTGAAACCCGTGGCATGCACGGCGGCTCCGCGGCGTTCCCGAAGCGGGTCGTCGTTTTCAGCCCGCACCCCGACGACGATGTAATCAGTATGGGGGGGACCTTCATCCGGCTCTGCGAACAGGGGCACGACGTGCATGTCGCCTACCAGACGAGCGGCAACATCGCGGTCTGGGACGAATCGGCCGACCGGCATGTCGACTTCGTCGAGGAGTTCTGCAGGGCCTTCGGCACGGGACCGAAGACGAACGAGGTGGCCGAGAAGATCCGGCAGTTCCTCAGGACGAAGTCGGCCGGCGCCGTCGATATCCCGGAGTTGCAGACGATCAAGGGGCTCATCCGTCGTACCGAGGCTCGGGCGGGAGCCCGCTACTCCGGCGTGAAGCCCGAGAACATCCACTTTCTCGACCTGCCGTTCTATGAAACGGGCCGGGTCCGCAAGAAGCCGATCGGTCCGGACGACGTGGCGATCACGATCGACCTGCTCGAGCGAGTGAAGCCACACCAGGTCTACGCCGCGGGCGACCTCTCTGATCCCCATGGCACGCACCGCGTATGCCTCGGGGCGATTCTTGCGGCCCTTGCCGGGGTGAAGGATCGATCCTGGGCGCGGGAGTGCCAACTCTGGCTCTACCGCGGGGCCTGGCAGGAATGGGAGCCGCACGAGATCGAGATGGCGGTGCCGCTCTCGCCGGACGAGGTCGAGCGGAAGCGAATGGCCATCTTCAAACACGAGAGCCAGAAGGACCGGGCGCTCTTTCCGGGGGCGACCGATCCTCGCGAGTTCTGGCAGCGGGCCGAGGACCGCAATCGCGACACGGCCCGCGTGTACGACAAACTCGGTCTTCCTGAGTACGAGGCCATCGAGGGCTTTGTCCGGCAGTCGTTCTGACCCGTCACCTGGAAGGATTCCATGAGCAACTACAACGTCGGCGTCATCGGCTACGGCTGGGCGGCCACCGCCCACATCGCGGCGATCAACGCGACCAGGCAGGGCCGCGTCGCGGCCGTCTTCTCCTCGCGACCGCTCGATGCCGGAGAACTTTCCGCGAAGCACGGCGGCATGATCAAGGTGTATCGCGAGATCGATGCGATGCTGGCCGATCCCGACATCGACGTCGTGGACATCACGAGCTACCCCAGCCAGCACCGCGACCAGGCCGTCGCCGCGGCGAAGGCGAAAAAGCACGTGATTCTCGAGAAGCCGATGGCCAACACGCCCGAGGAGGTTCGCGAGATCGTGGCTGCAACCGAAGCCAACGGCGTGAAGGGATGTGTCTGCTTCGAGTGCCGCTTTTCGAGCCAGTTTCAGGTGTCCAAGGCCCTCATCGACGAGGGCCTTCTCGGGAGGCTCCACTACGGCGAGGTGGACTACTACCACGGCATCGGGCCATGGTATGGCCAGTATCGTTGGAACATCGGCAAGAAGGACGGAGGCAGCGCCCTTCTGACGGCCGGTTGTCATGCCCTCGACGCCCTGCTGATGATGATGGGCAACGAGGTCGAGACGGTGTCGAGCTTGAGCACGAAGTCGGAGAGTCCGATCTTCGCCCCGTATGAATACGACACGTCGAGCGTGACCATTCTCCACTTCAAGGGCGGGGCCGTGGGCAAGACGGCGGCGATCGTGGATTGCCTCCAGCCCTACTACTTCCACACCCACCTCGTGGGGAGCGAAGGAAGTCTGCTCGACGACCGCTTCCACTCGATGAAGCTCAAGGCCGACAAGGGCCATTGGAGCCGGGTTTCGATGAAGATGCTCGACTCTGGTGACGTGAGCGATCATCCCTACCAGGCGCAGTTCCAGGCATTCTTCGATGCGCTCGACGCGGGGCGAGACATGCCGCTGACGAGCTTTCCAGAGGCGAAGAAGACGTTCGACGTGATCTTCGCCGCCGACCGGAGCGCCGCGCAGGGCGGGCAGCCGGTGCGGCTCGTGTGATCCACCGATCGATCTCGATCTGGAAAAACTCAAGACCGATACCATCCCTTCAGGAGGCCGACCATGAGCCGATCCGATTCCGCCGCACCCGCCCCGACGTTTCGTCTCTGGCTGATGATGGTGCTCGAGTTCGCGATCTGGGGAGCATGGCTTCCACTCATCTGGGGCTACATGGGGGCGACCGTGGCGGACGGTGGCCTCGGCTTCACGAGTTCGCAGATCGCATGGGTCGGCAGCGCGTTCGCCATCGCGTCGATCGTAGGTGTGCTTTTCTCGAGCCAGTTTGCCGATCGCACCTTTGCGGCGGAAAGATTCATGGCGGCAAGCCATCTCATCGGGGGGCTGGCGATGCTCGGCATGTATTGGGCGAAGAGTTTCCCCTCCTTTTTCGGCCTCATGCTCGTACACTCGCTCGCGTATGTGCCCACGATATCGGTCTCCAATTCGCTCGCCTTCGCCCACATGAAGGACGCGCAGAAGGAGTTCGGCATCGTGCGGATGGGCGGGACGATCGGCTGGATCCTCGTGGCATGGCCGCTCTACTTCATTCTGGAGGGCAAGACCGGCGCCGACGCCGTCGCCGCCAGCCGCACGATCTTCCTGATCGCCGGAGGACTGTCATTGTCGCTGGCTGCCTACAGCCTCGTGCTCCCCCATACGCCGCCGAAGCCGGCGAAGTCCGGCGAAGGGGGATTTGCATGGATGAAGGCGGCCCGGTTCCTCGCAAAGCCCTATTTGGCGGTGCTTTTTTTCGTGACGTTCGTCGATGCCGTGATCCACAACGGCTACTTCGTCATGGCGGGTGATTTCCTCGGAAGCCGAACGGTCGGCCTCGAGCCCAAGTGGATCATGCCGGTGATGAGCATCGGGCAGGTGGCTGAGATCGCCACGATGGCGATTCTCGGTGCCGTTCTCGCCAGGCTCGGTTGGAAGACGACGATGACTCTCGGCATCCTCGGCCACGCCGCCCGGTTCGCCGTCTTCGCCTTCATGCCGCAGAACCAGGCGGTCATCATCGCGGTGCAGGTACTGCACGGCATCTGCTACGCCTTCTTCTTCGCGACCCTCTACATCTTCATCGACGCCGCCTTCCCGAAGGATGTGCGGGCGAGCGCCCAGAGCCTCTTCAACCTGCTGGTTCTCGGACTTGGCGACCTCGCCGCCAAGTGGCTCTTCATTCCTCTCCAGGAGAGCCTGAAGGGGGCGGACGGCATCGACTACCGCCGGCTTTTCCTCTTCCCGACCTTCATGGCCCTGGTGGCGGCCGTCGCTCTGGCCGTCGCCTTTTGGCCGCCGAAGTCGCTCGCATCGGCCGACGAGACAGAAGACGACCTGGAAACCGAGCCGTCGGTCGCGCTCTGAGCGAGACCGTGCCGATCAGGTGTCGCCGAACACCGTTCGGCGGGCGACGCTCCACCAGCCCGGCCGGTCGAGACCGAGGTAGGGCGAATCGAACGGCAGGCACCGCACCAGATGCTCGTGGGCGGGCTTGAGGTTGTGGTAGGGCATCGATGGAAACAGATGATGCAGAGCGTGGTAGCGGATCGAAAACGGAAAGAAGAGCCAGGTGAGCGGATCGCGACCGGTGAAGTTGCAGGAGTCGAGCACGTGACGTTCGAGTGATACCGGCGCCCCGTCGCCATCGAAGTGATGATCGGCCAGTTGCCGCATCTGGTTCATCACGACTGTCGTGAGCGCGAGGATGTAGAGCAGCGCGATCCGGCTCGGCGGGGCGATGCCCACCGCGACGCTCACGGGAATGAACGCGGCCCTGAGAAAACAGGGGATCTCGACGGCCGTGATCGCGAGCCGGTCGAAGGGGGTGACGTTCCGCACGTAGCGCGTGTTCAGGGTCATGGAGCTGGCACGCTCGAGAACCGTCTGGCGGATCCTGGGCGACAGAAACGTGAGCGGGGCCAGAAGGAAGCGGGCGAACACGAGCCCCGGAAAGATGGCGACATGCGCGGCATAGAGCAGGCCGCTTCGCCAATTGCCCGACTCGAGGACGTTGGCCACGTATTCGGGGTCTTCGGGGGTGCCGTACATGCGGGCGCTGTGGTGGTCGCGATGGTGCCGCGTGAAGAAGGGTGAGGGTGTCAGCGTCATCACCCCGACGAGCAGGTTCCAGGTCACCTTGAAAACCCGCATCTCGTGATGGCCGAGATGGCATACCTCATGGATCAGCGACCCGAGTCGGTAGAGCCAGAAAACGGACAGCGGAAAGGCGGCGAGCTGCTGCCAGGAGCCCAGGGGCGCCATGAGGTAGATCGTCGCCGACAGGTAGGCGATGACGAGCGATACCAGAAAGTCGATCCAGTATCGCAGGGGGTGGACGGCGAAGTAGTCGGTCTTCGCCTGTCGGATGACCCGACGAACCTCGCTCACCCAGCCCGTTTCGGTGGCGGTGGAACGAGGCGGATCGAAACTCGGCGAAGAGGCGGTCGCTGCCGGCATGGCGAGTCCTTTCACGAACGGGTCGTCCTGACGGGATCGTGAAAGGAGAGCAGAAAGCCCCTGCCGTGGATACCCCTCCCGCGACTGTCCGTGTCGTGGTGAATCAGGCCACTCCGTGGCGGATCGCCCAGACCGCCGCCTGCGTTCGATCGTTGAGCGACATCTTCCGGAGCAGGTTTTGCACATGCTCCTTGACCGTCTCGACGCTGATCTCCAGCGAGTCGGCGATCTCCTGATTCGACAGCCCCATCGTGATCAATCGAAGCACCTGAGACTCCCGCGGCGTGAGCCGCACGTCGGAATCGACCAGAGCCGACTGGTTCGCCATGGCGCCGGCCACCCGCCGTAGCTCGCTCGCACGGGCCGGCTCCTTGCCGGCGGCGGCGTTGGTGATCGCCTCGATGATTTCCGCGCGGCCGGCCGTCTTGAGGACGTAGTCGTGGGCGCCCGCCGAGATGGCCCTCGCAATGTAGGTCGGGTTGTCGAACGCCGAGATCACGACCACGCGGCTCGTGGCCGACGTGGAGCGAATCCGCTTGATCGCCTCGATGCCATCGGCGTCGCCGAGCCGGACGTCAAGGAGAACGATGTCCGGCTTCGTCTTTCGCACCGCCTTCATTCCACTCTCGATGTCGGCGGCGTCGGCGACGATGCGAATCGAAGAATCCTTGAACAAGCTGGCAAGGCCGTGGCGGACGATTTCATGGTCGTCGATGACGACGATGGACGTGGGCATGGCTGCGTCTGAAAGGGAATGATGTGGAGACAATTTCTTGACTAAAATTCACCATACAGGGAGGGGGATCCCTCTGAGAAGGGGGCTTTTTGGAAGAGCCTTGTGATGGGGGTTTGGCGATGATCCACGCCCAACCGGCCGGCTCGGGAGCCGGCACCGCCAATCCATGGCATGATTGGAGGATGCAGAGCGTACCGGAACTGTGCCACAAGGCATCGGGAGTGCTGGGTGTTTGCAAGCCGAGCGGCCTGCCCACCCAGGCGCCGAGGGGAATCGCCTCGGTGGAGTCGTGGCTTCGGGGGCGTTTCCCGGCGGGCCACTATCTCGGCGTTCCCCACCGGCTCGACCGGGCCGTGTCGGGCATCATGCTGTTCGCCGCGACGCCCCGTGCCGCTCGACAGCTTTCCCGTCAGTTCTCCCGACGGCAGATCGGCAAGACCTATCTCGCCCTCGCGGTGCCATCATCCACCGCGACGGACGTGATCGAGTCGCTCCGTCAGGCCGGGGCCGATGGGCTCGTCTGGAACGACACGCTCGAAAAAATCCCCGATCAGCCACGGGCGCGGATCGTTGAAACGGGCACGCAAGGTGCCGCAGAGGCGACCACGCGGGTACGACTCCTCGCCGAGGGAATTGGCGAGCATCACGCGGTACTCCTCCAGATGGAGCCGGAGACGGGCCGGATGCATCAGCTGCGGGTGCAGGCATCGGCCCGAGCCCTCCCGATTCTCGGCGACACGCTCTACGGAGGGCCGGCCGACCGCACGGACCCCGAAGGCGATGCCCGCGCGGCACCGATCGCCCTGCATGCCTGGCGAATCAGGTTCGCCGATCCCGATACGAAACAAGGGCTCGAACTCGAGTCGCCGCCCCCTTCGACGTGGCCCGACATCGGACGTTGGATCGGCGACGGCTCCGCTACGTCGGCGTGAGCCAGCCCGCGTGGATAAGCCAACGCTGCAGCCATGGCATCGTCCAGGGGCTCCACGTCGGGTAGGCCACCGAGAGGACGGAAAGCCCGAGCAGCACGAGGGCAAGGCCACGGCCGGGGCCGCCGCGGCCGAGTCGGTCGGCGGCCGGCACGACCGCCGCGACCCACAGCGGGGCCATCCAGAACGCCCATCGGAACCCCGACGAAACGCCACCGTAATTCCGGTCGGGCTGTGGTCGCAGGATGTAGAACCCGATCGTGATGACCGACACGATTGCGATCGCCATCGCGAATCGGGCGATCGCCGGATCACCGCGGTGCCGACGCCCCGCGAGCGACGCCAGCCCCGGGATCACGAGGAGCCAAGCGGGCGTCAGTGACAGGATGCCGTGGTGGCCGATGAGCACGTGCAACGCGTAGGTGGGCACCGATGCTTCCCCGCGATCGACGCCCTTCGGCGACCGCCAGTAGCTGACGAGCGTCTTTCCGTTGGACAGCGGAAGTTCGTAGTCGTACCAGTTGCTCGGATTCCACGATGCGCCGTGGGGCTCGATCGGCACGCGTTCGCCTCCGACGGTCCGGTGTGCATAGGGCGGGGCGATGTGGCCATGGACCAGATCATTCGTCCCGAGGGCCGCGGCCGCGACGAGGGCGGCCGCCGGAACGGCTCCCACGAGCGTGCGCCGCAGATCGCTCATCGCAAGGAGGATCAGCGCCGATGCCAACCATGTGGCTGCCGGCAGGTCGAAGGCCGCCGCCAACGCGGCCGCCAGGCCGGCTGCTGCAAAGGCGGTCCACGATCGCAGCCCGTCACGGTGGATGCGAAGGACGAGCCAGCCGCTGGCCGCCGTGCAGGCGGCCGCCGGAAGATGATTGGTGAACACGACCGCGAACGTCGTCAGGAGCGTGCCACACGCCGCCAGCGCGACCGACCAGATCCGCCCCCAGTCGGTCGTGCCGACCGTCTCCACCATACGGCTCGTGAAGAGGATCATGGCCGCCAACGGAACGAGGCCGACGACGACCACGAGGAGGCGGCCAAGTTCGAACGGGTGATCGGCGAGCGTCCAGCCGGTGATCCGGTGCAGCAGCCAGTAGGGTCCGGCGGCGAGCAGGGCCAGCAGGGGTGGCTTGCTGGAATAGAGCCGGAGCCGGCCGGAGGCGTCGGGATGTGCGACGGCGTCGATCGTATCCCAGCCCGGCTCGGCGACGAGCTCATCGATCGCGAACGTTCCCTTCTCCACGATGGCACGGACGGCGAGCCAGCGGCTTCGGTCATTCGCCGAGAGGAACGGCCGCACGATCCTCTTCTGCTCCTCGATGCGGGCTCGGATGGCCTGCTCATCGACCGGGCCGCCCGCCTTGGTCGCTGCGGCGATCGCGTCGGTGACGACCCGCTGTTCCAGCGCAAGTCGATCCACGCTCGCCACCGCGCCGATCCGGCCAAGCACCGCGCCGAGGGCGAGCATGACGAGGATCGCGTAGACGCCCCGACGTGTGCGACCGCGCGAATCGCTTCGCCCTGCCGCCCGATGGAAATCACCGCCGGTGCGGAGGATGGTGGCGACCCGCAGCAGGTCGAGCAAGCCTCCGAAGAACCTGCCGACTCCATACTTCGAGACGCCGCGGGTGCGGGGGCGATGATGCACGGGCTTTTCCACCACGCGAAATCCCTCGGCGGCGGCCATGACGGTGATGAAGCGATGCAGGTCATCCGCGAGCCGCAGCCGGACGGCCACCTCCCGCCGCATCACCTTCAGTCCGCAGTTGTGGTCGTGGAGTGTGAGGCCGGTGAGCCAGCCGACGAGAAGGTTGAAGACCCGCGACGGGAGCGTCTTGTGCCAGGGATCGAGCCGTGGCGTCTTCCAGCCGTTGACGAGACCCACGGAATCGCCCCTCGGCCCCTGCGGCCCGAGAAGCTCGAGCATCGCGGGGATTTCGGCAGGATCGTCTTGGCCGTCGCCATCGAGCATCGCCACCGTGTCGCTGCGACAGCGGCGAAACCCGGCGGCCAGTGCGGCCGATTTGCCCCGCGGGCCATCGAGCCGGATGCCCGTCACGCGCCGATCGGTCGCCGTCGATTCGATCTCGCGCCAGGATGCGTCGGTCGATCCGTCATCGACGATGAAAAGCTCCCAATCGATGCCACGGGCATCGAGCACATCACGGATTTCACCGACGAGCGGCCCGATGTTCCCCGACTCGTTGCGGACCGGGACGACGATCGAGATGGCGGGAGAGGACATTCGGTGGACGGATGTGGTCACTCGTCGCGGTGGCCGGGCGGCGACGACAGGATACCAAAACCGAGGATTTGCCAGTTACAATCGGGTCGTCGGTCCATCGGACCGATTTTTCGCGACCGTGAGGAACACGACCACATGGCCCGTTTGATGTCGCTCGGCATTCTGCTCGGACTGGTGGCCGTGTTCGGGCTCCTGTCGCTGCGTGTGATGGCGATCTTCCTGCTTCCGCTGCTCTTGGCCGCGATGCTCGTCGTGATTTTCGGGCCGTTGCATCGGTGGATGTTGCGGAAGCTCCAGTGCCCCGACTGGGTGGCGGCAGGCCTGACGACGCTCGTCGTGCTCTCCATCGTGCTCGTGCCGCTCTTGCTGCTGGTGGTGCGGGCGGGCACCGAGGCGGTGACGATGCTCAAGGCGCCCAACGGGCTCCGGCTGGATCCAGCCGTGCTCGAGAGCATGGTGACGCGGCTCAACGAATCGACCGGCCTCTCGTTGACGGCCGACGCGGTGAATGCCGAACTGAAGAGCCTCGCTGAGGACTGGATCGGTCCGCTCGCCGCCGGCGCGTCGAAGGCGTTCATCAAGGTGGTGATCGGCCTGGTCGTGTTGATCGTGTCTTTCTTCTATTTCCTGGCCGATGGTCCTCGGATGTTCAACGCCGTGATGCGCCTGGTGCCGCTCGACCGACGCTATCAGTGGCAGCTGCTCGAGGAGTTCGAGGAGGTGAGCCGGGCGGTGGTCAGCTCCACGCTCCTGGCCGCCATCGCGCAGGCGATGCTTGCCGGCATCGGCTTCGCGGTCGCCGGATTGAAGGGTGTTTTCCTGCTGACGTTGCTGACCTTCTTCGGCGCCCTGGTGCCGTTCGTCGGTGCCGCGGCGGTGTGGGGAACGGCCAGCCTCTATCTGCTCTTCTTCGTGAAGAACACCTGGGCCGCCATCGGTCTGGCCATGTGGGGCGCGTGTGTTGTCTCGACGATCGACAACATCATCAAACCGATCGTCCTCCATGGGCAGTCCAAGCTCCACCCGCTCCTCGCCCTCCTCAGCGTGCTCGGGGGGGTGGCGGCACTCGGCCCGATCGGAATCTTCATCGGGCCCATCGCCGTCGCATTCCTCCAGGCCGCCCTCACCATGCTGCAGATCGAACTGGACACGATTTCGGCCTCCGACAGGCGGAGCGGGGGAGAGCAGGCCGCGGGGACGGCGACCGGTTCCGGGGCGGGAGTTGCACGACCGGGGGTCGGGAGTGTGAAATCCTGACGCCGGTCCGGCCGCTCTCACCGGATCGGCCGCCCTTCAGGAGTTCAGCCCATGGTCGAAACGTTCATCGCGATCGCCTCGCTGTTGATGGCGGGCATCGAGGCCGCCTATGTGCCGACCGACGACGGGTCGGGCGACTATCTGGTTCGCGTTGAACCCGACCTCGTCCGCAATGCGTCGCCGTATACCTTCACCAGTGACGTTCCGGCCGATTCACGGAACGTGCGCCGGGTGAAGATCTACGTCGCCGACGCGTGGCCGCCGGCCGTCGAGCGGGCGGTGCTCGACGCCTCGAAACGGCCGCGGATCGTGCCGGCCGCCACGACGGCACCGCTTGCCGCGGTCGAGACAGGGACGATGAAATCGGACCGTCCGTGGCCGTTGTTGATCGGCAGCCTGATCGCCCTGTTCCTCTCCCTCGGAGCCAACGGCTATCTCGGAATGCTGCTGGCCACGATGCGGGCCCGCTACATCCGCGACATTCATCAAGCAGCGGTGTAGCTCGCTACTTTTTCCGCCGCCGTGGTGCCCGTCGTAGGGTTTTGGCCGGTGCGTCCGACGACGACGTAGGGCCGCCGAAGAAGAATCGTTCGGCGGGCCACGGATCCCCAGACGTTTCCGCTGCGATTGCGACGTGCCTCGGCGGATCCGTCCGTGACGCTGGCGGATCGGTTCGGATCGCCGGGTGCACGACCGGACGTTCGGGAGCGGCCGCCATGGCGGGGGCGGCGATATCGGTGATCCGGGAACCGCTCATGGATCGCACGGTGGCGCCGGCCGAGGCGAAGATCGCCGCGACATGGGCATGACAGGTGAGGGCCAGCATCTGCCGCTCGCGCGGCTGATCGGCCACGAATTCCATCAGCACACGGGCTGCCGCGCGGGCGCGATCGTCGTCGAAATTGACCAGCGCGTCGTCCATCACCAGGGGCAGCATCACCCCATGCCGTTGCAGATCGCGAACGAGCGCCAGCCGCAACGCGAGAAACACCTGCTCACGGGTGCCGCGGCTGAGCCGCTCCGGCAGCCAGACGGTGCCATCCCGCTCATGCACCTCGAGGCGGGCTTCGTCGATGGTCGTCGTGATCCTCGTGTAGCGGCCATCTGTGAGACGGGCAAGCCAGTGGGAGGCGTCGCGAAGGGCGGGCGGTTGGTGGTCGCGGGCGACGGCGGCCCGCGTTTCTTCCAGCAGCAGCCCGGCCCGCTCGAGGAGCCGACGTCGGTCGAGCTGCAGGGCGAGCTCATGCTCGATCGAGGCCAGCTCGGCCTGGAGGGGTTCGGTCGATCGGTCGCGAGCCGCGGCATCCAAACGCTTCGCCACCAGCCCGCGGCGATCCTCCACCGCGATGAGCGATTCACGGAGCCGATCCGTCGCGTCGCGGGCGTCGGCCAGCCGTTTCTCGAGCGTGAGCGACGTCTCCGCGAGCCAGTGTTCGAGGTCGGCAGGCTCGGTCACCGTGCGACGGGCCTCGACCCAGGCCGCTTGGGCGGCCTCGGCCTCGCTGCGGGCTTTCCGGAAGAGCGGCCGCCGATCGACCTTGGCCAGGAATTCCTGCTCCGTGGCGACATCCCAGCGGCCGTAGAACGCCGCGATCCCGCGGTCGGCATGCTTCACGGCCTTGATCGCCCCGCGGTGGCGTGACCGCGCCCGTTCCAGCCGGCGGGCCGCCTCGGACCGTTGGCGGATGGCACGGCCATCGGTCTCGAGCCGTTCCCGCAGTTGGCGGAGATGATCGATCGGCGTGCCCTCGGGTACGAGGTCGCACTCGACCATCGTCTGGTCGATGCGGTGCGCCCATGCCGCCAATTCCTCGCGCTTCTGCCTCGCCTCCTCCGAAAGGCGTCGGCGGTCGTCGTCGAGCGACAAAAGCGACTGGCGGTGCATCTCGATCATCCGGACGTCGCGTGGCGAGAGCGTGGCCGGAAGCCCCCGGTGCTCCAGCGACCGCTGCCAGCGGAGCTTCGCGGACTTCCGTGACGCGATGGCCCGCTTCAACTCCTGTTTGGCGACGGTGAGCCGATCGGAGAGGAGGTGGACCGAGCCTTCCCGGCCGGCGAGCGCCTCGAGCCGTTCCACCTCCGCTTCGGCGGCTGCGAGCCGACGCTCCAATGAATGGGTCGCGTCGGCCGGAATCCGTGCGTCGAGCTGCGCGAGCTGGGCCACGGCCTCTTCCCGCTGGGAACGCACCATGTCGTACTGCTGCCTCGCGGCTTCCAGCCGCGTCGATGCGGCGCGGTCGAGCGACCATGTCGTGACCGAGGCGAGCCCGGTTCCCGCAAGCCCCAGCGCCGCGACCGCATACGCGAGCGAACCGGTGACACTCGCAGGCAGGAGCAGTCCCGAGAGGAGCATTCCCGCTCCCACGACGAATACCGCCCCGAGGGCGATCAGCCATCCCAGCGGGAGCAACTGTCCCTCGACACTCTGCGCCACGTCGCGCTCCATCGCGGCCAGCGATGCGTCGAGCTCCGCGATGCGGGCCCCGGTGCCGATCCGGTTGCGGATCGTCGTCGCCCTGCCGCTCGCCTCCTCGATGGCTTCTGCGATCGTCATGCCGCCAAGGCGCGTGCCCGCGCCCGTGACGGCGCCGCGGGTGTTTTTCAGTTCCGACGAGGCCTCGATCGCTCGTCGCTTGGCCGCTCTCACCTCGCGGGATGCCCGGCTCCAGGCCCGGGCCCGGGCCCGCAACGGTGCGAACGACAGCGCGAATCCCTCCGGGAGCACGAGGTCGGTGGAGGCTTCACCCGCCGCATCCACAGCGATCATGCGGGACAGGCCTGCCATGCCGATCTGTTCGCCGAATCGGCGGGCCGCGAGCTTCGCATGCGACTCGGCGCGAGCCACGTCGGCGGCCAGACGCTCGATTCGAGTCTCCTCCTCCACCAGTGCCGCCACGGCCGACCGTTTCTTCCAGACGGCCGACTCGGCCGCCACGGCCGCCAGCAGGCGGGCCCGGCGGGCGCGGATTTTCTTGCGGCGGGTCGCCTCGCGAGCGAGCCGATCGCGTCGCTTCACGGCCCGCTTCCAGCCATCGAGATCGGGATGCACGAGCGCCGTGCCTTCGAGCGCCGCCACGCGAGCTGCGGCGGCGTGCATCTCAGCGTGCAGCGGTTCGAGCGGAAGCACGCGACGGATCACCTCTTCCGCCGCCTCCGATCGTTCGACCGCCGCCTCCAGTGAGGCAATCTCGGCGTCGATTCGGGTCTTTTCCGCCGCCAGTCCACCGGCGGCGATCGCGGGCGATCTGAGGCCGGCGAGCCGCTCGAGCACGTCTCGTCGGCGACGCCGGAGCGACTCGATCGGCGACGTCGCCGGATCGTCGGAATCGAGCCTGGAGAGCGCGTTTCGCAGATGCGTGAGCACGCGACTGACCTTCGAGCGGTCGAGTCCGGCGGCTAGTTCGTAGAGACGGCTTCCGCAGCCCTCGGGGTCGAGCGTGCGAAGCTCGTGCAGTTCGTCCAAGCCGAAGGCCATCACGTTCGTGAAGGATGTTTCGTCGATTTCGCCGACGAGATCCTGCAGGTAGGGTCGGCCGCCCTGCTCGGGGCGAGTCGCGAGATCGACGATGTCGACGAGATCGCCCGTGTCGCCGCCGAGGCCGATGATACCGTCCTCGTAACTGGCCTTCGTGAGCGACGCGATCTGCGGCCCTTCGTGCCGTCGCTCGATCGAGATTCGTCGGGCTTCGGGCCCGCTCACGACGACGAGCCGGCCGGCACACGGCCGCTGTGGATCGAGCACGCCGCGGCGAAACAGCCCCTCGAATCCGAAGAACACGGCACGGACGAATTCGAGCAGCGAGGTCTTGCCGGTTTCATTCGTGCCATGGAGCACCTGCACGCCGGGGCCGAGCCCGTCGATCGTGACATCACGCAGAGCCCCGAAGCGTTCGACATCGATCCGTTCGATGAACATTGGATCCTCTCAATCCTTTCGTGAGGCCGCGGGCAGTCAGGCCGACTCGATCAATTCGAGCGCCAGCCAGCCCGCTTCGCGGGCCATGTCTGCCGGCATCGCCAGTGCGTCGGGGAGTCCGTCTCCGGGCCGACCGAGCTCGATGCCGACGACGATGTCGGCGAGTGCCGACGAGAACGACGTGGTCGTGCCCGGTCTCCCCCCCGATCGCGCATGGCCCAGCGGGGCGAGCGACTCGCCGGTGGCGGCGACCACCGCCTCGCACCAGGTGTGAGATGCCTTCTGATCGAGGAGGTCGCGGACTCGGACCAGCGTCTCGGCGGCGATCTCCGCCACTCGCACACGGCGGGCCACGCTCGTGCCGCACTCGACGCCGCATCGAACGATCTGCATCGTTCTCCGCGGGTCCGCGGGCAACGACTCGAGCGCCGACCAGATGACGGTCGCCAATTCCTCGTCGCCACCGGCGGCCGATTCGACGGTGAGCGTTTTCCAGGCCACCCGCTGCGTCGGCACCGTGCGCCAGCGGCCCGCGCCGGCTGCGGCTTCGTCCATGGCCGCATCGTCGAAGTCGGTGAGGGAAAGCACGCTGCATCCGCCGGCCATCGGCTCGTGGGCGGATCGTGGCTGCAAGGGTGCGACGTGGCGGATGCCTGCCGGGAGGGAGAGCGACCGACGTGACCCCCACACGCAGTGGCATCCCGGCTGGAGCCAGCCGGCGAGGGCTCGCGGCGAACTGCCGGCCGTGTCGTCCCACCGTTCGGACGACCACAGCGATGTGTCCCAATCAACGATCAACCGCCGCGTGATGGAATCGCCGCCGGCAGACTGCGGCTGCGAGGCGATGGCGGAGGCCGTCGCCATCGGGTCACCCCGGCCACAGAGAATCTCGACCGGCATGCCACGGATGTCGAGATGGACCGGCGCGAAGGGAGTGGCGAACAGCAGGCCACGGGGCTCGCCGAGCATCCGGGAGATGTCCTCGCAGCCGGCGGTGTCGTCGGTGACCCACACGGTATGGCAGCCGTCGGCCGCACATTCAGCGATGAGGGACCGCAGCACCGCTGCCTGCGAGGGGCTGGCCCGGTGCGGGTCGAGCACGCGGCCGAACAGCACGAGTGCCGCCGCCCGTGTTTCGCGAACGGTCGCAACGGCGGTTCGCAGCGACTCTATGGGAGCTGCCGCAATCGCAGCCGCCACCGACGCCGGCGCCGCGTCGGGAACGGGAATGGGCCTGTCGAGCGCCGGGTCGAACACGAAAACAAAATCAGACACGGGTGTGCTCCTGTGCTGCGACGCAGTCGCCCACGAATGGGGCGAGGCCCTGTCGAGGCGGTTCAGCGCCGATCCATGGCGGCGAATCCAGGAAAGATGGGGGCACTGTAGCGACGCTTGGCCGTTTTCCGCCACGTCAATTTTGAGGGCGCTCTCGTCATGTGGTCAGCACGGGCGGCGACGCGTCAAAATCGCTCCACGCTCGTTCAGCCCAGAGCGTATCACCCGCCGCAGGGCCGACCGCCGCCATCACGCGGCCTCGGAAAAGAACGCCTTTTTCGGCAGCAGTCGAAAAGAGCCAGCATTCGACCCGGGCCCTCCCGTCGTATGGCCGGACAAACATCCGGCGGGCGTCGCCGGCATGGCCGGCCACGAGCACGCTTCCGGCCCCCTCCCGCCGCAGAAGGAGACAGGCCGGGCTGGTCGCCGGGGCCGCAGGGTGCCACTGCAGTCGCGCGCCGTCCCCGATTCCCCACAGGATCGTGGCCGCCTCAACGTCGCTGGTCACCGAGAGGCTGACATCGCTGTGTTCGCGACCGGTTGTCGCCGAGGCGATCACTTCCCAAGCGGCAACACCATCGCAGCGGCGCCGGCGCCACAGTGCGGTCGCCCTCAAAAGACGGGGATCGTTCGGCTCATACGACGCCACGATGTCGCCGCCGCGGACCCACAGGTCGCTCGCCTGACAGGGCGATCGAAGATCAAGCCCAAGAAGCCGATCGTTACCGCAGACGATCCCCGTCTGCGGTTCGTCGGGATCGACGTGGGCCGACAGGCCGTAGGAAAGGTCGGCGATCGGACCCGCGTCGAGAGACATGACGCGGGAGGAGGGAGCAGTCGGTGCATGCATGAGACGGTTCCAGTCGCCAAACGTGACACACCCAGTCTATCGTGGAAGGGAAGACCGTCGCTCGAGCCCGTGGAGTCCCGTATGCCATCGTCCGATGCAGACCTGGTGAACCCGCCACTCGGGGCCGCCGCCATCGATCCGCTCGCCGTCTGCGAGGCGGCGGCACGGGCGGGTGGACGCGTGCTCACCGACTGGCGGGGACGATTCACGGCGTCGGTGAAGGGGCCGCGAGACCTGGTCACCGAGGCTGATCTCGCCTCGCAGGAGGAGATCAGGCGGATCGTGCTTGGAGCCTTCCCCGACCATGGCTTCGTCGGCGAAGAAACGATCGACGGCCACCTGCCGACCGTGGATGGCACCCGTCCCCGATGGATCGTCGATCCACTCGATGGCACCAGCAACTACGTGCACGGGTTTCCTGCGTACTGCGTGTCGGTGGCGCTGGCACAGGGCGATGAGCTGCTCGTCGGCGCGATCTACGATCCGATGCTCGATGAGTGCTTCACCGCCCGTCGGGGAGGCGGAGCGCGGTGCAACGGATCGCCGATCAGTGCCCGCCCCGAGGCCGATCCTGCCGCCGCACTGGTGGCGGTGAGTTTTCCGCCGCATGTCACGTCCGACGCGCAATCAGTCGCCGATTTTCTGGCCGTCGTCCCACGTGTTCATTCGGTTCGACGCACCGGTTCGACGGCGATCAATCTGGCCTACGTGGCCTGTGGCCGGCTCGACGCATTCTGGGTGCGACGGATCGCGTGTTGGGATGTGGCCGCAGGGCTGCTCATCGCCCGTGAAGCGGGTGCAGCGATCGGGCCCTTCGAAGGGGAATCCGAAGCGTCTGCCACCCGGCTCGATCATCCGGCCTTCATCGTGGCCGGCCACACAGGCCTGCTGTCCGTTCTGCGGGGGCTGCTCGGGCCTGGAGCCGTGCACGCCGGTTAAAACGGTTGTGACGGTGTGAGAAATCGCCGGGCTTCGGGGGGCGTGCTAGGCTTCTGGCAGTCTGGCCTCGAGGCCTCCTCTCTTTTGTAACCGGCAAGGTCGGCCATGTGCCGCCATTGAATGACAGTGTTGATTCACGGCCTTCTTAACCGTCTTTTGCGGGCGGCTGCCGTGTGGACTCTCGTTGCGGGATTGGCCGGTGCCCAGACGGCTCCCGACCCACGAACGCCCGGCGTGACCGAAGCGGGGCCGGAACTCTATTACCTCCATGACGACGCCGGACGGCTGGTCCCCGTTCCGGGGTTTCGCTATCGCGACTTCATCGAACTGCTCAAACTGCGGGAGGGTGTTCCGGCCCAGCCCGAGCCCCCCGCGGCCGTGCTTGAAGCGGTCGCGATCACCGCCACGATTCCCGCGACGAAGGGGGCCGCGGTGGCATCGGAACGGTTTTGTGAGGCCGACGTGCGGATCACGGTGCGTCAGGTCAGGTCGGGATGGGTGAGCGTGCCGCTCGATCTGCAGGGATTGCTGATCGCCTCGGCACCGGTTCACGACGGCCCGGGTGAGATGATCTTTGCGTCCGATTCCGTCGGCCGCGATCGCGGCACCGTGCGGCTCTGGTTCAACGCGGCCGTCGAGGGGGGCGACGTGCGGCACGTGGTGACGCTGCAGGCGGGCATTCCGGTGGAGTCATCGTCGGTATCCGACACGCTCACGCTCGTCGTGCCCGCTGCGACCGCGTCGCGAATCGACGTGCGTTCCTTCCGAACCGATCCGATCGTGACCGTGCGTCCGTCCTCGACGCCGCCGCTCGTCGAACCGATGCGCGACGAGAACGCATCGGGGAGCGGGAGCGTCGTCACGGTCGTGGGAGTGGCCGGCTCCGTGGAGGTGCGGATCGGCGACCGCGGAGCTGAGGCCGTCCCGGCCGACGCGGTTCCGGAAACGATGGTGGAAAGCATCGTGAGGATCGACGGCACGACAGCCCATATCGACGCCACGCTGCGGTTCGACAACCTGCCAGCCTCCGTGGATACCGTCACGATCGCCCTCCCGGCCCGTGCGACGCTCGGCCGTATCCGTGATCCATCCATGCTCGTGCGGCGTGCGGGCACGGCCGAGGCGCCGCTCGCGATCGTGCTGATCGATCGCGACCCGAATGGCCGGGCAGTCGTGGACATCGAATGCGAGCAGGCGGTCGACGCATCGGGTCGGACGACGTTCGATCCCCTCGGCTTCGCCGTGTCCGACATCCCGCAGTGGCGGCAGCGTGGCAGGATGAGCATCGTCATCGATGGCGAGTGGCAGGTGGAATGGGCCGATCTCGGCGCGAATCGACGAATTGATCCGCCGTTGGCCGCCCGTCGGCCCGGGTTCGTGGCGGCATTCGCCTACGACGCCCAGCCTGCGGCGTTGCCGTTGCGGGTTCGGGCCCGCGGGAGCCGGGTCGTCATCGAGCCGGAGTATCGCTACGACGTCGGGGCGACTCGGATCTCACTCGACGCCCGGCTCAGAGTCGGTGTCCGCGGGTCTCCCGTGTCGCGACTCGTCATCGGCCTCGATGGCTGGGAGGTCGATGACGTGGGCCCGATCGGGCTGGTCGATGCCACGGCCGTCACGTCCGACAGCGGCCGCATCGTGATTCCCTTTCAGCACCCGCTCGCCGCGGACGCGGTGATCGATATCCGGTGCAGTCGGTCGATCGACCGTGGTTCCGACCGGGTGAACTGGACGTTCCCCGCGCCGGAAGCGAGCCTCGTCGGCCCTGCCGCCGTGCTCGTCTCCAGTGACAGCGACATCGAACTGGTACCCGACGCCGACGGACTCCGGGGCCTCGTGCGACAGGTGGCATCCATCCCGCTACGGTCCGACGTCGATCGGTTCGCACTCACCTACCGGCTCGATTCCGCGGACGGGGCATTCGCGGCCCAGCGGCGATTCCTCGAGCGGCGGATCGACGCCTCCATCCGTGCCCAGATCGACATCGACCAGTCGCGGACATCCGTTGCCGAAACGATTCGATTCGTCGTGGCGCACGTGCCGCTGGAGTCCGTGGAGCTGCTCGTGCCAGAAACGATCGCCAGTGGCGATACTCTTGAAATCAGACAGGGGAGGCAGTTGCTCAATCCGGCCATCGAGCCGATCGTCGAAGACGGGCTCGATGTCGAAGAGATCGTTCCTGCGGTACGACGCCCCGGAATCGGAGGCGATGGCGCCGAGCCAGGCTCCTCCGACTCAGTGGAACTCCTGCCGATCCGGTGGGCACGGGTGCGGGCGATGCTCCCGGTGCCGTTGCTCGGTGCCGGGGAAGTGTCGGTCGCCTACCGGTGGCCGACCCCATCGGTGCCGGCCGAGACGACCGTCGCCGAGGATCTGCCGCTCGTCATGCCCGTCGAGGCGAAGGTGGGTCGCCAGTCGCTGCAGGTCAACGTCGTCGATGCCGTTTCCGTTGATCTCCGCGGTGAGACGTGGAAGAGGGACGCCGCCGCGCCCGCAGCGGGTGCCGCGCGGTCCTGGATCGCGACCGGTCACCAGAATCTCGTTCCGCTCGTGCTGGCGGCCCGCCGGCAGGAAGTCGTGGGTGAAACGATCGTGGAGGCGACATGGCTGCAAACAAGGCTGTCGGGCGATCGTCGGCATGATATCTGGACCTACGCCATCAGCACCGCGGCCGATCGTCTGGCCATCACGCTCCCGATCGATGGGCAGACAGGAGCCGACGCCGGTCCTGGGACGGCTGTCGAAGTGTGGCTCGACGGTCGGCGGGTCGATGAGCCGGTGCGACCGGATGGCAACGTCGTCGTCAACCTGCCGCCGGGAGACGCCCGCGCCGCATCGCTCGTCGAGTTTCGCATCAGCCGCCCGCGGTTCGCCGATTCCGACGGGTCGTCGGGGCTCCGGCGACTCGTGCTCGAGCCGCCGACGTTTCCGCAGGGCACCCAGCAGCGCCGGTTCTACTGGGAAATTCAACTCCCCTCCGACGAGCATGTCATCGTGCCGGCGTCCGGCTGGACCGCGCAGCAGCGGTGGGGCTGGTCCGCGTTCGGGATGGAACGGCAGCCAGTCGTCTCCCGTGACGCACTGGCTGCATGGGTGCGTCATTGCGCCGGCATGTCGGACGATGGAATGGACGACGCCATGGCGCCCGGCTTCGTCGGGCGACGATCTGTCTATTCGAGCGTCGGATCTCCCGCCACGGCGGCGGTATGGGTCGCGCCGACGTGGCTCGTCGTGTTCGTGGTGTCGGGGCCGGTTCTGGCCCTCGGGCTGGTGGCCGTCTTCATGCCGCCTTCCCTCGCCGCGCCGCTGGTGGTCGCGCTGGCGACGCTGCTGACGGCGTTGGCCGCGGTCGTGCCGGACATGGCGCCCCTGGCCCTGCAGGCGGCGCTTCCGGGCGTCGGCCTGTCAGTGCTCGCCGCGGTGATGAGGGGCGTCGTCGCGCCGAGGCGGACGCTTCCGGCCTGGAGCATCCATGAACGCAGCGTCCCGAACCGCACCGCGCCGCCCCCGTCGATCATCGTTTCACCCTCGGCGATGCGAACGGGCGAGAGCGTGACCACCGCTGGAAGGCCGGCATCATGAGGAGGAGATGCCATCGGCTCGTGACATGCTTCGCCGCCGCCATGTCGATCGTGGCGAGGGCCGGCGACGACGACCCGATGCGGTTCATCAGGGTACACGTGCCACGCGATGCCATCGGCCAGGTCGATGTCGGCGCCGACCGATACGTGCCGATGTCGGTGCGGGAGTTCGAGGAGGCCATCGGGGTGCTTCAGGGCCGAAGCGATGCGGATGCCGACACGCCGTTCCCCAAAACGGCCCCGCTGCTCGATGTGGTCCGCTACGAGGCTGCTTTCGTGGCCGGCTCCTCGACGCTCGAGGGCACCGCGACGTTGACGATCAATGCGGCGACGGCGACGCTGCCGCTTGGCGGTCTGGCGGTGCGGAGAGCCCGCATGGAGACGGCCGCCGGCACCGGTGATGCGTTGGTCCATGGCCACGCCGATGGAAGCCTCGCGATCGCCGCGCCGGGGCCGGGGAGGTATGTCTGCCAGTGGCGGTGCAGCGTGGATCAGCCCGCCGACAAGCATCAGACGATCGACATGCCGCTCGTGCCGTCACTGGCATCGGTGATCGACCTGAGGCTGCCACCCGGCATGCGGCCCGTCGTCGCGGGTGCCGTCGTCAAGCAGCGTGATCGCAACGAGGAGGCGTTCGCTCGCAACGAGGAGGCGTTCGCTCGCAACGAGCAGGCGTTCGCTCGCAGCCAGACGTGGCGAATCGATGTCGGTCCGCGTCCGTCGATCCGTATCGATCTCGTGCCTGCCGCCGCAGGCCGCGTCGCCCCCCGGCTCACGTCGTGGACGAGCATCGCGATCGTGGGCCGGCAGGCTGCCGTGAAGATGGTCGTCCAGCCGGATATGCCCTGGAGCCCGTCGGCCGGAGCCGACGAGGGGGCGGAGTGTACGCTGCTGAAGGATCCCGACATGGTGGTGACCGCCGTGCGACTGCACGAACCGGCCACCGCCGCCCCGGCGGAACCCGCGTGGACGGTCACCGACGACGGCGGTGCGGTCCGAGTGCGGGTTCCGGTGGGATGCATCGGCCTCGAGCAGGCATTGGTCGTCGAGGCCGTGGCGCCCTTCGCGGACGAATCGGGTGGAACGCTCCCGATGTTTCGGGTGGCGGATCGATCGTGGGCCGGAGGAGGGGTCGTCGTGAACGTCGATCCGGCGCAGGTCGTCGCAGACATTCGTGTCGAGCAGGCCGCCCTCGTGACCTCGGACGCTGCGTCCGACTGGCCGGTGCCGCCACGTGAAAAGTCCACGGCGGCGAGCGTGGAGCCCGCACGGATCTTCCTCGAACAACAGGGGCCGCAACCGATCGTGCGGATCGCCGTCCGTCCGAGGACGGCCGACATGAGCGTGCATCGAGTTACCGTCGCCGAGGTTTCCCCTGATGCGGTGCTCGCGCGGGCGACCTGTGACATCCGCGTGCAGCAGGGGGAGGCGTTCGAACTGCAGGGGAGCCTGACGCCTGGCTGGTTCATCGACGCGGTCGAGGTGCTCGACGCTCCCGTCCGCCCGCCGTTGGTCGCGGGTGTGATCGATGCGGTGACGGAAACGCCCGAGTGGCGGGTCGTCCCCGGCGACGGGGAGAAAAGGCTGCGAATCGCCTTCGCGTCGGCGATCACGCCAGCCAGGCCGATCCTGCTTCGAGTCACCGGCCATCGTGGTGGCGTGGCGTCTGGGACACCCTTCACGGCGGCCGAGATCGATATGGTTCGGTTCGACGGCGAAGCCAGGGACGCGGTGCTGGCGGTGAAGACCGGCGCCGAAATGACGATCGACACCTCGACCGATCTGCAGCCGGTCGTGGTCGATGATCCGAGGCTCGCCTCCCTCGTCGATGACAGCGCGATCCGCGTGCGGGTTCCGGCCGGATCACGGGGCGCCGATCAACTGCTTCGGCTGGCGCGACGCCGCCCTCCGCTCGACGCCTCCGCGCAGGTCCGGCTCACGTCGCGCGATGGCCGGCTCGTCGAGTCGTTCACGTTCGACTGCTCGCCGGATCGCACCGAGATCGACTCAATCGTCGTCCACTTTTCAAACGTCATGGACGACCGGCTCGAGTGGACGCTGCTACCGCCGGCCCAGGGCACGCTCGTGCCGCGTCGGATCGAGCCGCCGGAGCGTCGCGGTCCCCCGACCGGCGAGCCGATCGCCGACACGTGGATCGTCGAGCTTTCGCCGGCCGCGAAGCAGCCGGTGACGATCCGCGCCGCCTGCACGGTGGCCTTCACCGGGCCGATGCCGGTGCCGTTGGCCTGGGTCGAAGGGGCGACGCGGCAGCATGGCACCGTGACGATTCGCGAGTCGGGCCGTTTCCGACCCCGCGTGATCAACCATCGGCTGGTCGAACTGCCCCCGCGAGACGAGGCGACCGATCAGGCGTTCGCGACCGTGGCCGAGTTCTCGTTCGATGCGCGGCGGAAGGATGCCACCGACATGGAACCGCCCGCGGAGGTCGTCCCGGGGGGCGGGGCTGCCGGAGAGGATGCCCGCGCCTGGGCGTGGCGCGAGGAGACGAGCATATGGTCTCAGGCTTCCGGCGCGACGGAATACGAAACACGGTTCGACATCGAGAACCATGGCCGCGCCGCAGTGGCCTTCACCGTGCCGAAGGGATTCACGCTGCAGGGGGCCCTCGTCGATGGCACCCTCGTGCCATGGGCCGCCCGCGGCACCGGCGGGGGCGACGTCGCCATTGAGCTGCCCCCCGGTCGCAGATCGATCGAACTCGTCGTCCGTGCGGTTGTCCGGCGGCCCGCCGGCAGCGGATGGTGGGAGGTCGGCACACAGGGTGGCACGCTCGACGTGCCTGTGCTCGAGCGGGACGTGCGGGTTCTGCTCGCGCCGGATGTCGAGATCGCCTGGGGATCGCCGGCCCATCGCGTCGTGTCGGACCAATCGCAGTGGCTTCAGGACTGGCCCCACCGGCTTTTTCACGCATCCAGGAGGGGCACGAGGGGGAGGCCCGCGGCAGCCTCCTCGATGTCGGGAACGTCTTCCGACCACGGAAGGAGATCCACAGGAACCGCGGCCCTCAGCGACGGCACCCGTGGCTATCGGCTCGTGCCCGTCGGTGGCAGACGCGATGCCGGCACCCTGATGCTCGTCGATGGCCGGCTCGTCCGATCGACGGCGATCCTGGCCGCGGCCGTCGCGCTGGCCGTCACATGCCTGGCCGGCTCGGCCGTGAGTTGGCTCGTTCCATGCCTCTGCATCGTCGGCGCGGTGGGGGCCCTGTGGATGGTCCACCCCTTCGATGCCATCTTCCGTGGGGCATGGTGGGGAACACTCGGCGGGATGGTCATCACCAGCGGGCTTCTCGGCTCGTTCCATCGCATTACGACGGCTGCGTGCATCGCGGCCATGCTCCTGCTGTCGTACACCGCCAAGGCGGCGGGCGACTCCACTCCCGATCTGCTACGGGTTTTCATCACGCCCTCCGACGATCCCGGCGACGGCCGGGAGACGGCGCTCGTGCCCGAGCCGCTCTTCCGTCGTCTCGCCCGGGCCGCGGCGCGCCCGGCCGATGCGCGGGTGCTGTCGTGTCGGGTGACGACCAGTCCCTCGCCATCGTCGATGGCGACCGACCCATGGACGATGACGGTCGACGTGGATGCCGATGCCGGCACGATCCTCGTGCTCGACCAACGCGAAACAGGGGCCCGCATGCTCGACGCCCACGTGGATGGTCAGCAGGTGACGTTGCGCGGAGCCGATCCGGTGGCGCGGATTCCGATCGGCTCCACGGGGCGTCATCGCGTGGAATGCCGGGTGGCGCCCGCCGTCGTCCGTCGTGGGCAGGTAGACGTGGCGACGTTGGCGGTGCCGGTCGCCCCGCGGGCGTCGCTGACGGTCGCCGATCCGATGGGAGCCATGGCGGCCTGCGACATGGCGCTCGTGGGCGGTCCCTTCCTGCCGGCGGCTTCCGCATCGGAACAGTCCCCGTCGCCGGGGCACTTCGACACGTCGCGGGCGGCGGTGGTGCGGGTGGTGCGGCCGATCGATTCGCGGCTGCGGCTGGCGGCCGGGTTGCGCGCTGCCTCGAGCCGAAACGACCTCTTCTGGGATCTCGACGCCTGTCGCGCGACTGCTCGGTTCGACATCGATCTCCCCAACGAGATCGTGCGTTCGCTCACGGTTCGTGTCGATCCCGCGCGGGGGGGCGATGGTGGCGAAACGATCTGGCACTGCGAGCCGGCCGATGATGCTGATGTCGATGTGCTGGCTTTGGGGCATGGTCGGTATTTCGTCGAGCGTCACGCTCCTGAGGCGGGATCGTTTTCCATCCGGCTGCAGTGTCGTCGGCCGCTTCCGGCCCCCGTCGGAGTGTTTCCCGTTCCGGGCATTTGGATCGAGGGGGTGATCGCCGACTCCCGGCTCACGCAGCTGGTGCCCGCTGCGGATCTGGTCGTCGATGTACGGCTCCCTGACAACGCAACGGCGGCGCCGCGCGAGGCCGAGTCGTCGCTCCACTCAGTGGCATGGCGGACCGAGACGGTGCCCCCCATCGACGCGCGGGACGGCAACAGCCTCGAGCCCCTGCGGCGAACCGCTGGTGGCGGGGTCATCACCGTGCGAAGGCGGCCGGTCGATCTTCGCGCCACGCAGCGACTCGTGGTCGATTTCACCGCCGATCAGATCGGCATGGATCTGCAGGCGAGGATCGACGGAAGCACGACCCCGCTGGCCGCGTTCACGATCGACGTGCCGGAGTCGAGCATCATCGACCGGATCGAACTGTTCGAGGATCGTAGGCTCGGGATCGAAACGGGGGCCGCCCGTCGGGTCGATACGTGCTGGTCGCGGATCGAGACCGGCCAGGTGCGGGTGGTGACCCAACAGCCCCGCACGGGCCGCTTTCGGCTGGAGGCCTCGGCCCGCGTTCCGTCTCAGGGTTCGGCCCGCGGCACGGTGGCCGTGATGCAGGTGGCTGTTCCCGGCATCGTACCGATGGTGGTCGATTGGATGAGCCGTGATGGCCGCGGGATCGCGGTAGTGGGCTCGTTGAGTGATTCAGAACGCGAGGGTCTGGCCCGACCGGTCGTGGGTGAACGGCTCTCCGGCGGCACGCTCGAACTGGCCGCCGGAGACGTGGCGCTTCGGTATGAGCGTGGAGAGATTCCGGAAAATGCCCCGGCCGTCGCCGACGCTCCTTCCCCGGAGAAGGAGACAGCGGCAACTCCAGGGGTCGTGGATGACGCGGCGGGCGAGCGGGTCGAACTGGCCGACGTGTCGCTGACGCTGGACCAGCGGGGACGATGCTGGGGCAGCGTCCGATTCGACCTGATCGCCACGTCGTCGCCGCTGCGGATCGCCCTCCCCACCGGCATGCGGCTCTTCGAGGTGCTCGTCGATGGCCGTCAGTCCGCGATGCTGCCCCGTGACGACGGCACATGGGAAATCCCCCTCGTGGCAACGGCGTGGCCACGGTCCGTGCTTGCCGTGTTCGCCGGGGATGTTGGACCGGGCGTGGGGGATGATCGTCCCGTCGAGGTCGATGCTCCATGGCTGGTCGGTATGCCGTGTCGCCGTGTGCTCTGGACGATCGTATCCCCCGATGGCGGTGCGCTGCGGGTCGCCGACCCTGCGAGGGTTCTGGGCGCGGACGACATGGCCGCCGTGCGACGGGCCGCCTTCGAAGGGCTCGCCGACGGCTTTGCCCGAGCCCTTGAAACGGCGGATGCCGAAGACCGGCAACGCTTGGAGGAGTTCATGGTGATGCGACGGAAGGGAATGCCGCTGACCGTCGAACGAGCGTGGATTCCGGGGAGAGAGGCAGATCTGGGGGGAGCGACGTTCCTCGCTCTCGTCGAGATGTCGTCCGACGGCTCCGCGAAGCCCAGCCTCACGGTGCGCGTCGGTCGAAGGGTCGATCCGACCGCGACTCGCCGGGCCGTCGCGACGCTCGTGGTCGTCTTCTTGGTCGGCCTTGCATGGAGCGGATCGAGACGCTGGCCCGACTGGTGGAGGCAGGGTCGATTCCGGGCGATTCCGGCGGCGGCCGTGGTGGCGGGAGTCGCCTGGCTGTATCTCCTCGAGCCGGCATGGCCGGGCGTGGCGATGCTGGTCGCCGGCGCGGCATGGAGC
The DNA here is from genome assembly GCA_046074725.1 of Planctomycetia bacterium. Taxonomy (GTDB): domain Bacteria; phylum Planctomycetota; class Planctomycetia; order Pirellulales; family UBA1268; genus CACORA01. The sequence goes on along the minus strand of JBJTOU010000038.1, from coordinate 27,120 downwards.
GTGGTGCGGGTGATGGAACGGCGTGCCCGCCATGACGCCGACGAGAGTACGATCACCCAGTTCTCCCCGCCTGCCGACATCGTCATGCGCGACATGCCCTCGACGCGGCGCATCGACGTTTTGCCGCAGTGAAAGCGGTCTGGCTCCGACAGGGAGGGGCCGCTAGTGTCCGAACGCTCTCAGGTGGCTGGCACCTGCATGCACGGTGTTCCGGGGCGAAGTGTCGTGCGCGAGGGCTCGGGTGGCGGAAGCGATTCCGTCACCCGGCAGGATTGAAAACGCGAACGACGCAGGCACACGGAGGTGACCGGGCATGGTGCACGGACGGACTATCGATCGACGGTGGCAGTGCGGCCCTGTGATGGCGGTCTTTCTGGCCGGTCTCGCCGCCTGCTCGTCGGCCGTTGCGGGCGGCCACCGGACGGCCAACTTCGTCGTCGAGGCACCATCCGACACACTCGCCCGCCGGATCGGCGAGGCGGCTGAACAGTATCGCCACGATCTGGCGATCGAATGGATCGGCGCCCCACTGCCCCGGTGGAGCCGCCCCTGCCCGATCACGGCCCAGGTGGCTCCGCAGCTCGGCGCCGGCGGCGCCACGAGTTTCGTGTTCGACAAGGGGGAAGTCTTCAACTGGACGATGACGATCCAGGGGAGCGAGGAGCGGATCCTCGATTCCGTGCTGCCGCACGAGATCACCCACACGATCTTCGCCACGCACTTCCGTCGGCCACTGCCGCGCTGGGCCGACGAGGGGGCATGCACCACCGTCGAACACCCCGTGGAGCGGGCCCGCCAGCATCGGCTGCTGGTCGAGTTCCTGACCACGGGGCGGGGCATCGCCTTCCCCGACATGTTCGCGATGCGAGAGTATCCGGCCGACGTGCTGCCGCTCTACTCGCAGGGCTACTCGCTGGCCCGCTTTCTGATCGAGCGTGGGGGCCGCCACAAGTATGTCGCTTTTGTGGGCGACGGGATGGCCACCGAGAACTGGCCCGGCGCCCTCGGCCGCCACTATGGCGTCACCGATCTCGCCCGACTGCAGCATGTCTGGCTCGAATGGGTGAAGCGGGGCTGCCCGGCGCCGCCCGCCTCGGTCGCGTCGGTGCCAGCGCCATCGGCCATCGCCCTCGCCGGCGGGCCCACGCGGCAGCGTGGCCAGAGCCCGGATGCCGAGGTCGTGCCGGTGAACGTGGCCCAAGGGCCGGCCGCGAGGAACGTTTCCGGACGGAAGTCGGTCTACGCCCGGCGGTGACCAGCCGCATCACATCCTGATGCCGGTCACGAGCAGCGTCATGTGATAGAAGACCGGCGCCGCGAAGCACATCGAATCGATCCGGTCGAGCACGCCGCCGTGGCCCGCCACGAGCGTGCCGTAATCCTTCACGCCGCGGTCGCGCTTGATCGCCGACATCGTCATGCCGCCCGCGAATCCCATCACGGCGATGACGAGCCCGGCCAAGGCAGCCTGCCAGGGCTGGTAGGGGGGCGCGGCCCACCAGAGCGCCGCCGCCAGGAGCGCGGTGCTGGCCGCGCTGCCAAGCAATCCCTCCCATGTGCGGTTCGAGCTCACGGCCGACGCGACGAGGCTGCGGCCCAGCATCCGGCTCCAGACGTACTGCATGCAGTCGGCGAACTGCACCAGGAGGATGAGGAAGAAGAGGAGACGGAAATTCGCACTGCGGCCCACGGCCCCCGACTCGGCGATCGGGATCTGCAACAGGGCCGGGGCGAACGAGAGGCAGTAGACGCACACAACGAGCCCGGCCTGAATCTTGGCAGTGCGTTCCAGAAACCGCCGGGAGTCGCCGGCGATCGCCACGCGTGCGAGCACGAAGAGCGTGGCATAGACGGGGAGAAAGACGCTGAAGATGTCGTAGCGGTTTAAGCCGACGAGCACGTAATGGAGCGGCATGAAGAGAAAGAACACCCAGAAGAGCGCACGGTGGTCCCCCTTGCGGGTCGGCGTGAGCGTGATGAACTCGCGGAGAGCCCAGAACGAGACGAGACCGAAGAGAAGCACGGTTGCCGTGGTTCCGAGCCAAAACGCGGCGGCGAGGACGGTGCAGAGGATCCACCATCCCCGCAGACGGAGGTTGAAGGTCCGGATCGCCGCGGGGTCGAGGCCGCGGTCGGGATGCCGCTTGAGAAACTGCCCCACGCCGGTCGCCGCCGTGAGCAGCGCCAAGACGCAGGTGACCAACACGATCGTTCGCAGGTCGTTCATCCGGCGATCGCCCCTATTCCTTGAGCGCGAGCACGGCCCGGCGGGCACGGGCGAGAAAATCGAGCTTGTTTTCGCCCCGCTCGAGCCACAGCGGCGCCCCGAAACTGATGCACGAAAGCAGCGGCACCGGAAGAAACTCGCCGCGGGGCAGGACGCGGTTGAGGTTGTCGATGGAAACCGGGATGAGTTCGATGTCGGGCCGCTTCTTGGCGAGGTAGTAGAGGCCGCTCTTGAATTCGCCCACCTCGCCCGTGATGCTTCGCCCGCCCTCGGGGAAGACGATCAGCGACTTCGTCGTGCCGATCTCCCGGAGCATCAGATCGACCGGACTCTGGTGGACCTTGATGTCGGTGCGGTCGATCAGCAGGGCGTCGAAGACGTCGTGGGCGAGCCATCGGCGGACGATGCCCCGCGACCAGTAGTCCTTGGCGGCGACCGGCCGCGTGATCTCGCGGACTGCCGGCGGCAACGACGACCAGATCACGATGGCGTCGAGGTGGCTGGTGTGGTTGGCGAAATAGATCCGCTGGCAGATGTCCGGCTGGCTGGCGATCCAACGAACGCTGGCGCCGGCCAGCAGACGGGCCATCCCGGCCAGCGCCAGCCCCGACATGCGGCACAGCGGCGACCGTGCCGACGGCTCCGAAGGCGGGGGCGAAGGGCGTTCAGGGATGTCCGCGGGCGAGAGCATCGGATCATCTTCCGCAGCGGTGGCGGGGCCGGTCAATCCGCCGCCGCGCCGGGGGCGTTCCCCGCGGATGGCCGGTGCCGGCGGGGCCTGGCAGGTCATGCATCGCCTCCGCCGTGGACGCGGGGGTCGTTCACGAAGGGATTGCATCGTCGCTCGTGGCCGACGGTCGTGAGGTCGCCGTGGCCCGGGAAGACGATCGTCTCGTCGGGAAACGAGTAGAGCCTGCTCATGATGCCGGAGGCGAGCGATTCGAAGCTGCCGTCGGGAAAGTCGGTGCGGCCGATGCCCTCGCGAAAGAGAACGTCGCCTGCAAAAACGACCGGCGGGCTCACGTCGAGCATGCAAAACACGACATGACCGATCGAATGCCCCGGGATCTCATCGACCCGGATGTCGAAGCCGGCGAGCTCCAGCCGCTCGCCGTCTGCAAGCAGCCGGTCGGCCGGCGGGCTTTGCACGAGAAACCCGAAAGGTCCCGACAGATTGCCGGCCGGATCCTGCAGTTTGGAGGCGTCGTTGGCGCCGACGAGGATTGGAAGGCCGGGCCAGACCTTCCGCACGGCGGCGTTGCCGGCGATGTGGTCGGAGTGGCCATGCGTGAGCAGGATCGCCTCGGGCTCCAGGTTGTCCGCCTCCACAGCCTCGATGATGGCACCGGGCTCGAAGCCGGGATCGATGACGAGGCAACGGCGGTCTGGCGGCCGGTGAACGATGTAGGTGTTCTCGCCGAACGGCATCGACTCGATGCGGATGACCCGGAGGCCCGCGTGGGTTTCGATCTGATCGGTACGGGCCATCGGAAGGATCTGAATGGCGAAACTCGGGCACGACCCCGAGCATGGTTGCACCGGCGTGGGGTGGCAAGCGGGATGGATTTTGGCCGGATTAGCCGCGAAAGCTGGCATGGCCGCCCGGTCGGACCGCCGCTAGACTCCCGACCGCCCGAAAGCCGCCCAGCCGTATGCAAAAGTGGCGCGGCTCTGAGGAACATGACGGCGGACGGAATGTTCCTCATGGCCGTGGGCGGAGTGAGCGATCTTGAAGTGTCGAGGACGGCTTTCAACGGGTGCGGGTTTCGTCGAGTTCGCGGTGGCGGCATGGATGTCCGCCTCGGCTCGACCATTCCGCTGTGTGGAGTCATGGAGGGTGAGATGATCGGCAAGAAATGTCCGGATTACTTCCGGAGAACGGTGCTTCCGGCAATGATCGTGCTGGTGTTCTGCCTCTCCGCCACGGCCGAGCAGCCCGGGGCTGTCGCACCGCCGCAGGGTCCCGGTCTGATCCCGGCCGGCGACGCATCCATGATGAACGCCGATGCCGATGCCGCCGGCGCAGCCGCGGCCGGAGCGCATCCGCTGGAACCGGCCCTCCAGTTGGCTGCCAAGGGGCTCGCCTCGATCCAGACGAACATCAAAGACTACTCCTGCACCATGGTGAAGCGGGAGCGGATCGACGGCAAACTCGGCGAGCATCAGTACATGTTCGCGAAGGTGCGTCAGCAGCCATTCAGCGTCTACCTCTTCTTCCTCGGCCCAGCGGATGTGAAGGGCCAGGAGGTGATCTACGTCGATGGCAAGAACGACAGCAACATGCTCGCCCATGCCGGCAGCGGCGTGCGGGCGATGGTGGGCACGGTGTCGCTCAAGCCGCAAAGCGCGCTGGCGATGACGGGCAATCGCTATCCGATCACGGAGTTTGGCGTCGAAAACCTCGCCAAGCGGCTCGTCGAGGTCGCCGAGCATGACAAGCAGTTCGGCGAGTGCGAGGTCAATTTCTTTCCGAACGCCAAAGTGAACGGGCGGATTTGCACATGCGTGCAGGTGATGCATCCAACGCCACGACGGAACTTCCGCTTCCACCTGGCGCGCGTCTTCATCGACGACGAACTGCTGATCCCGATCCGCTACGAGGCCTATGACTGGCCCCACGAGAATGGCGGGCAGCCGGTGCTCATGGAGGAATACACCTACATGAACGTGAAGACCAACCAGGGCTTCACCGACGCCGACTTCGATCCCAAGAACCCGTCCTACAAGTTCGGGGCGAAGTGAGCGCCGCGTGCGCTCCAGCGGTGCCAGCACCGCTGGAGCCTCCAGGGTGCCTGACTGCTGTCCTCCTTCGTGGTACGGTGTGGACATGCAGCGCACGGCGAGCGTCCATACGAGCGTCCTTCCGGCCGAGGTGATGTCGTTCCTCGCCGTCGCGCCGGGGATGCGGGTCGTGGATGGCACGCTCGGCGGCGGCGGCCACACGAGGTTCCTGGCCGAGGCCGTCGGGCCCGGCGGCCTCGTCATCGCGATCGACCGTGATCCCGAGGCGATCGCACGCGGCGCGATGGAACTGGCCGGCATGCCCGTGCGGTTCGCGCAGGCCAACTACTGCGACATGCCGGAGGTGCTCGATGCACTGGCCATCGAATCGGTCGATGCCGTGTTGCTCGACGTCGGCCTCTCCAGCGACCAACTGGCCGACGTTGCCCGCGGATTCTCGTTCGATTCCGAGGGGCCGCTCGATCTGCGGTTCGACCCGACCGAAGGGGAGCCGGCATGGAGGCTCGTGAACCGGATGAGGGCGGAAAGCCTCGCCGACATCATCTACGAGTTTGGCGAGGAGCGATACAGCCGGCGGATCGCCCGGAAGATCGCTGCGGTTCGCGAGAAGCAGCCGATCAAATCGGCCCGCGACTTTGCCCGGCTCGTCGCCTCGGCGATTCCACGGCAGACGCCGCCGCCGCGGATCCACCCGGCCACCCGCACCTTCCAAGCTCTGCGGATCGCGGTGAACCAAGAACTGAAATCGCTGAAGATCGCCTTGGAACGGATTCCCACGCGACTGGTGCCGGGTGGTCGATGCGTCGTGATCTCGTTTCACTCACTCGAGGATCGGCTGGTCAAGGAGGCGTTTCGCAATGGCCAGGTCTGGGAATGCCTGACGAAATCACCGGTCGAGGCCTCCGCGGAGGAGCTGCTCCGAAATCCGCGAAGCAGGTCTGCGAAACTGCGGGCCGCACGCACAATCGGCGGTTGACGCGGCCCGGACCGATCTGGCGGCGGCCCCTCGATTTCATCACAATCCCGCCCCATCCATCCCCCCGCTCGAGGCGTTCACCGACGACGCATGGGACGCGAAGCGCACATCCTGCTGGCCATCCTCGGCCTGCTCGCCGGGGCGTTCGTGGGCGTGCTGTCGGTCAAATTGCTCTCGCCACGCCCGCCTGCCGGCGCGGGCCCCGACATCCACGATCGCGCGGCGATCGCAACTCCGTCCGAGATCGTCGAGCCGCCGTCGCTCGATCCTCCGCCGAGCACGTCGGTGGTCGCGGATGGGCCGTCGGCGCCGCAACAAGACCCCTTTGCCTCCCGCCAGATTGCCGAGCCGATGCCACTCGACGGCATGGCCGTCGAAGAGGCTGTCCCGATTCGACACGAGGAGCCGGCGGGGCCGGCTGATCTCGCCGCCGCGCCCGTGGCGTTCCGGTCCCGCGTCGTGCCTCCTGGTCGCGCGATCGCATCGTCGCCGGTGATGCCGACGGCGCACCTCGCGCCCCTCCACGACGTCACCAGGCACGTCGCCGCCACCGGCGATTCCTGGTGGTCGCTGGCGGAACGGATCTATGGTGATGGCCGCCTCTACAGGGCGCTCTTCGCGTGGAACAAGTCGATCAACCCACGGGTCTCGCTCGTGCCGGGCACACCACTGGAACTGCCCCCGAAATCGAAGCTCGTCACGGCATGGCCCGACCTGATGCCCCGCGAGTAGGGCGGCCAGCGGGTACGATGCCCGCATGACCGAGGCCGATCTCTATGACTACGACCTGCCCGAGGAGCTGATCGCCCAGCAACCGCTCGAGCGGCGGAGCGATGCGAGGCTCCTGCATCTGCGGCGGGCCGAAGGTGCCATCGCCCATCGTCACGTCCGGGATCTTCCCTCGATGCTGCGAGAGGGCGACCTCGTCGTCGTCAACGACACCCGCGTCGTGGCCGCCAGGCTCATCGGACGCCGTGCCGCCACCGGCGGGAAGTGGGAAGGGCTCTTCCTGCGGGAACAGCCCGAGGGCCTGTGGCGAATCCTCGGCCATGCACGCGGCCGGCCTGCCGTCGGCGAGCGGATCGTGCTCATCGACCGCGATGGAAATGAATCGGCGTCGCTTGAACTCGTCGAACGTGGCGCGGGCGGCACGTGGCTCGTGAGGCCCGACCCTGCCGGACCGGTCGAGGCGGTGCTCTATCGCGTCGGCCGGGTGCCGCTGCCCGGCTACATCCGGGGCGGCGTCGAAGAGGCACGCGACCGCGATCGCTATCAGACCGTGTTCGCGAGGCAGGCCGGATCGGCAGCGGCGCCGACGGCAGGGCTGCATTTCACGGAGGAATTGCTCGATGCCCTCGCGGCACGCGGCATCGGGCGGGCCCAGGTCACGCTCCATGTCGGCCTCGACACGTTCCGCCCGATCGGCACCGACCGGATTGACGACCACCCGATGCACACCGAATGGTGCGAGTGCCCGGAGGCGACCGCAAGCGCCGTTCGTGAGACGAAGCGACGCGGGGGCCGCGTCGTGGCGATCGGCACGACGGCCGTCCGTACGCTCGAGACGGCGGCCGCCCGGTCGCCCGACGGGGCGATCTCGGCGTGGCGCGATGCGACCGATCTCTACATCAAACCGGGCTTTTCTTTCCGCGTGGTCGATTGCCTGTTGACGAATTTCCACATGCCGCGGACAACGCTCATGGTGCTCGTGAGCACGCTTGCATCGCGGGAGCTGATCTGTCAGGCCTACGCGGAGGCGATCCGCGAGCGGTATCGGTTCCTGAGCTATGGCGACGCGATGCTGATCGAATAGGAGGGTGTGATGTCGGCGATTCCCAAGTAAGACGTACTCGTCGTGCCGCGGAGCCTTTTCGACAAGGCCGGGGCCTTTCAGGGCTTCTGTGGCGACACGGCCGCCTACCTGCCTGTCCTGCTCGATCGGCAACACACATCGTGGCGGCCCCGGGCGAGCGTGGAGGAAGATCCCTCCTTCAAGCAACTCATTCCGTATTGTGTCCTCTCGCATCGCGGGGCCGACGGCGGCGTGACCTATTTCGCCTACACCCGTGGGGGCGGGCAGAGCGAGGCTCGGCTGCGGGCCAAGCGGTCGGTCGGGATCGGGGGCCACATCTCGAGCACCGACGGCGAGCATGGCGACGACACGTCCTACGAGGCCGGTATGCGGCGGGAGATCGCCGAGGAGATCGCCATCAGCGGCGGCTGGAAGGCGAGGTGCGTCGGGCTGATCAACGACGATTCCAACGCCGTCGGCAGCGTGCATCTCGGGATCGTCCATGTCCTGGAATTGGAGCGGCCGGAGGTTTCCTCCCGCGAGAGCGAAGTGGTGGAGTGCGGCTTCGAGACACTCGAATCGCTGCTGGCCGAGCGGGATCGCTTCGAGAGCTGGTCGCAGATCACGCTCGCCGCGCTCGCCGACGGTAGACTCGGTTGAGTGATCTACCTCGACAACCACTCCACCACCCGGCTCGATCCGCGCGTGCTCGAGGCGATGCTGCCGTGGCTGACCGACCACTACGGCAACGCCGGGAGCACGACGCACGAGATGGGCCGCGAGGCCAGGACCGCCGTCGATGCGGCACGGGAGAGATTCGCCTCGGTGATCGGCGCATCGGCCCGGGAGATCGTCTTCACCAGCGGGGCGACGGAAAGCAACAACCTCGCCATTCTCGGCACGGCCGCCCGTCTGGGGAATGCCCGCGGCCATGTCGTCACGATCGCCACCGAGCACCATGCCGTGCTCGATCCGATCGAGCACCTTGAGCGCGAGGGGCATCGTGTCACGCGGCTGCCGGTCGCCCCGCGGACGGGGTTCGTCAAGCCGGGCGATGTCGCGGCCGCGATCCGCCCCGACACCTTCCTGGTCTCGGTCATGCTGTCCAACAACGAGATCGGCACGATCCTCGACATTCCCGCCATCGCGGCGGTCGCCCATGCGCATGCCGCGGTGCTGCATGTCGATGCCGCGCAGGCGCTCGGAAGGATCGCGGTGGATGTCGATGTCCTCGATGCGGACCTCGTGAGTTTCTCCGCCCACAAGGCTCATGGGCCCAAGGGGGCGGGATCGCTCTACGTCCGCCGCCGGGGGAGGGCCATCCGTATCGATCCGCTGGTGTTCGGCGGTGGTCAGGAGCGGGGCATGCGGAGCGGCACGCTCGACGTGCCGGGGATTGTGGGCATGGCCGAGGCGGCGCGGCTGGCAGCGGATGACCTGTCATCCGAACAGCCGCGGCTCCGCGACCTCCGCGATCGGCTCTGGAAGGGACTGCGGGAGGCCTTGCCCGGCATCGCTCTCAACGGTCCGCCGCTCGATGATCCGGCGGTCCGACTCGCGAACAATCTCAATATCCACATCCCTGGCATCGACGGGCAGACGCTCCTGGCGACGCTCGCCGCCGACGGGCTTGCGGTCAGTTCCGGCAGCGCCTGTTCATCGGAGAGCCCTCGGCCAAGCCACGTTCTTCAGGCGATCGGCTTGTCCGACGACGAGGCCCGCGCCAGTGTGCGGTTCGGCCTGTCCCGGTTCACGACCGAGGATGAAATCGAACGGGCCACGGCGATGATCGCGGCTGGAGTGGCTCAGCTTCGGATTCGGACTGGATGACAGGGTATCCTGGGGAGCCACCCTTGGCCCGTTGGGTGCTGCGGGCTACACTTTCCACATACGCGGCTGCGAGATTTCGAGCAGCCGTCAGGCACGATTCAGAGGAGGTTCATTCCCATGTCCGTCACCCTTACCGAAAAAGCAGCCAGCGAAGTCAAGAAGATCATCGTGGACCAGAAACTCGCAGCAGATACCGTGCTTCGCGTCGGCGTCGCCGGGGGCGGTTGCAGTGGTTTCCAGTATTCGCTCGGTTTCGACACGGCCTGGGATCCGAAGATGGATACCCGTTCGGAGCAGCATGGCGTGCCGGTAGTGGTCGATAAGAAGAGTGACCTCTTCCTCGATGGCACGACGCTCGATTTCCACGAGGGCATCGACAAGCGCGGCTTCACCTTCAACAATCCCAACGCCAAGAAGAACTGCGGCTGCGGCAGTTCGTTCCAGGCCTGACCGGCGTCAATCGCCGCGTCGCGGGCGGGCATTCCACGACGGGAGGGTCGGTGGCTGCAGACAAGGTGCATATCGTCGGCATCGGCGATGACGGCGTTGACGGCATGACCGCGCAGGCCCGAAAGGTGCTCGAGGCGGCGGACGTGCTCCTCGGGCCGGCATCCTTTGCCGCCGCGCTTCCGCCGGCGATCGCCGCGCGGCTCGATGCCACGGCCACGCTCGAGGAGCTTTGCGAAAAGATCGACGCGGCCGCAGGCAGGCGGCTGGTGGTGCTCGCCTCGGGCGATCCACTTTTCTACGGAACGGCCCGGTATGTCTGTGCGAAACTCGGCAAGGACCGGTTCGAGGTGGTGCCGAATGTCAGCAGCATGCAGATGGCCTTCGCTCGGGTGAAGGAATCGTGGGAGGAGGCGTTCCTGGCCAATCTCTCGGGGCAGTCGATCGACCGAGTGATCGACAAGATCCGCTCGAGCGACACGGTGGGGCTCTTCGCGAGCGAGCAGTGGTCGCCAGCCGCGGTGGCCCGAGCGATGCTCGACGACGGCATCGATTCCTTCCATGCCTACGTCTGCGAGAACCTCGGCTCTCCCGACGAGCGGGTGACGCAGGGCAGCCTCGCTGACATCGCCCGCGATTCGTTCAGTCCCTTGAGCGTCATGATTCTCGTACGGAAGTCCCGAGTCACCGACGTGCCGGGGGAGTCGGGCAGCCGGCTCTTCGGCAATCGCGACGAGTGCTTCCTGCAGTCGCGTCCGAAACGCGGCCTCATCACGCCTGCGGAAATCCGCTCGCTGGCCTTGGCGGAACTGGGACTCAGGCCGGGAAGCGTCGTGTGGGATGTGGGCGCCGGGAGCGGTTCGGTGAGCCTCGAAGCCGCACGGATCGCCCGCGACGGCACCGTGCATGCGATCGAAATGGATCCCGACGATCACCAGTTGATCCAGGAGAATGCGAGGCGATTCGGCGTCACGAACCTCCGCGCCGTGCTTGGCAACGCCCCCGAGGCGTGGGCCGGTCTTCCCGATCCCGATGCGATCTACGTCGGCGGCAGCGGCCGCCATGTCGCGATGCTCGTCGAGGAGGCGTGGAAGCGGCTCAAACCGTGCGGCCGGCTCGTCACCTCGTGCAACAGCATCGAGAACCTCGCCGCGGTGCATGCGCTGCTGCGGGCCCGATCCGACGACGCTGCCTACTGGATGGTGAACATCGCCCGGGGTATCGAGCAGATGGATCGCATCCGATTCGAGGCGATCCATCCCAGTTTCCTGATGGCCGCCACGAAGCCGACGTGAGGGCCATGACCGCCCCGCACCTTCCCAAACCGCTCGATGTGATCGCCGTCGGCGCCCATCCCGACGACGTCGAGATCGGCTGTGGCGGCACGCTGGCGCTCCTGGCGGCGCGAGGGCATCGTGTCGGCATCGTCGATCTCACCGACGGCGAGCCGACGCCCCGATCGAGCGGTCCCGACGAGCGGCTGGCCGAAGCGGCCTCCGCCGCCTCGGTTCTCGGGGTCGTCCACCGCGAGAACCTCGGGTTCCCCAACCGGCGGCTCTTCGACGGCTTCGAGGTGCGGGTGGCCTTGGCGAATGTATTTCGACGGTGGCGGCCCCGGCTCGTCCTCGGCCTCGGTGACAAGACGCCGATGGCGTCGCCCGACCATGCCCAGGCCGTGGCGATCACCGAGGCGGCCGTCTTTTATTCGCGGCTCACGAAATGGGACGACACGTTCGAAGGCCTGCCTGTTCACACGGTGCCACAGTTCCTCACCTACTTTCTCTTCGCCGGCATGCCCGACGTGCCGCACGGCCATCATCCCATCGTGATCGACATCGCGGCCCACCTCGACACAAAGCTCGCCGCGATCGGCTGCTATCGGTCGCAGTTCCCGCCGGAGAAGGCGCACGTCTTTCCTCGCGTGCGGGCGATGGCCGAGACGGCCGGCATCATGGCCGGCTGCACCGCAGGCGAGGTGCTGGCAGGCAGCCGGATGCCATGCGTCACCGACCCGATGGCGTTCTTCTTTCCCGCGTCAGGGTCGTGACGTGGAACGGAATGCGGGACACAACGCGGATGTGCTGATCGTGGGCGCCGGGATCGCTGGGCTCGTGGCCGCACGGGAGCTCGTCGCGGCAGGCAGGCGGATGATGGTGCTCGAAAAATCGCGTGGCGTCGGGGGGCGGATGGCCACTCGCCGCGTGGGTGCCGCCGTATGCGATCATGGCGCGCAGTTCTTCGCCGTACGGGGCCGCTCCTTCGGAACGCTCGTCGATGAGGCACATGACGCCGGGGCCGTCGATCGCTGGTGCGACGGGTTTACGCGGGCCGCCACCGACGGCGGCGGCATGCTGCCGCCGGGCGATGGTCATCCACGGTGGCGCGGTCATCGGGGCATGACCGACCTGCCGAAGCACCTTGCTTCCGGTCTCGATCCCGAGCGATGCAGTCTTCGGACGGGCGTGAAGGCGGCGCGGGTCGGAATCGTGGACGGGAGTGTGATCATCGCTCTCGACGACGGCACCACGCTGCAAGGGCGTGCGGCCATCCTGACCTCTCCGGTGCCCCAGTCACTCGATCTCCTGGAGGCGGGGGGATGCCCGATCGATTCAGACGCGAGGCAAACGCTTTCCGCCATCGAGTACGACCCCTGCTTCGCCCTGATGCTCGTGCTTTCCGTGCCGAGTCGTGTTCCGCCACCCGGAGCCATCCAGTTCGAGGCCGATGGGCCTGCCAATGGGCCGATCGCGTGGATCGCCGATAACTACCAGAAGGGAATCTCGCCGGTCCCCTCGCTCACGGTCCACGCCACGGGGGCCTACAGCAGGACCCATTTCGATGCCTCGCACGACGAAGTGGCCGACATGCTTCTCGCCGCCGCAGCCGAATGGATCGACGGCCCGGTCGAGACGTCCGTGATCGAGTGGTCGCTGCATCGATGGAAGTTCGCTCAGCCGAGGTCGATCGTCCCGGCGCCGCTGGTGGCGGTCAGCACGACGCCGCCGATCGTTTGCTGCGGTGATGCCTTCGGGGGGCCGAAGGTCGAGGGGGCTGCATCGAGTGGCCTGGCTGCGGCGCGATGGGCGGCGAGAATGATCGCCGAAGGCCAGGCCGGCTGACCGCGGTTGCACCGACCCGGTGCTCTCGGTGAAGATGGTCCCTCGGCATACGCTCCGCACCCACCCTTCCCGGAGTCGATTCTCATGGCTACGATCGCCCCGCCCAGCAGTCTTCTCCCCGAAGTCGAAGCATTCCTCTCCGGTTCGCCGCTGTGCAGCGTGGTCGGTGGTAAGGATGTCGCCGGCTCTTCGGGCAAGACCATGAAGACGCTTGACCCGGGGAGTGGCGAGCCGATCGCCGAGTTTCATGTCGCCTCGGTCGAGGATGTCGATCGGGCCGTGATGGCTGCCTCCGACGCATTCAAGAAGTCGGGCTGGGCGACCATGACGCCCAACGATCGCGGTGCGCATCTGCACCGGCTTGCCGATGCCGTGGAGAAACATAAGAAGATCATCGGCCAGATCGAGTCGCTCGATGCCGGGAAGATTCTCGCCCAGGCTGAAGGTGACGTGCAGAACTTCATCGACACGCTCCGCTACTTCACCGACATGGCCCAGCATGTGCAGCGGCGAACCGTGTTGGCCGTGGCCAACCACGAGGCCTGGACGATCCGGCACCCCTGGGGGCCGTGCGGCTTCATCTTCCCGTGGAACTTCCCGTTTCTCCTGATCGGGTGGGGCGTTTCGCCGGCGCTGGCCGCCGGCAACACGGCGATCATCAAGCCGGCCGAGGATACGCCGCTCTCGGCGATCTACCTCGCTCGGCTGGCCCGCGAGGTCGGCATTCCAGACGGGGTGGTCAACGTCGTGCTCGGCACGGGCGCCGAAGCCGGTGCCGCGCTCTCCGGCCATCCTGGCATCAAGCGGATGAGCTTCACCGGCTCGCCGGAAGTGGGGCGGCTGGTGGGTGAGGCCTGTGGCCGGAATCTCGTTCCCGTGAAACTGGAACTCGGCGGCAAGGGGGCGGCCGTCGTGTTCGAGGATGTCGATGTCGCCGCCACGGCCGCGAAGCTGGTTGGGGCGATCACGTTCCATACCGGCCAGGTCTGCTGCGATGCCACACGGTGGATCGTGCACAAGGGGATCGCCAAGCAGTTCACCGATGAGTGCGTGAAGCGGCTTCAGGCTGTCAAGGTCGGCTACCAGCTCGAAGGCGCAACGAACATGGGGCCCGTGGTGAATGCGAAGCAGCGGGCCCGTGTTCTCTCCTACCTCGAAAAGGGTCAGAAGGAAGGGGCTCAGGCGGTGCTGCCCGGCGGTCCCGCCGAGGTGTCGGGCACGCATGGCTTCTATGTGAAGCCGGCTCTTCTCGCCGGCTCGCTCGACAACGTCGCGGCCCGCGAGGAGATCTTCGGACCGGTCGCCTACATCGCGACCTTCGACGACGAGCAGCAGGCCGTCGCCATGGCCAACGACACCGACTACGGCCTGGCCAACAGTGTCTGGACGAGCGATCCGGGCCGCGCGGCAAGGGTGGCCGAGTCGATGGTGGCGGGCAACAGCTGGATCAACGCGCACAACGTCTTTCCGCGGGGCGTTCCCTACGGCGGCGTGAACAAGAGCGGCGTCGGCGGCGGCGTGAACTCGATCGAGACGCTCTTCGATTACTGGCGGAGCCAGTCGGTCGTTCGGCCGTTGTGAACGGGTGTCGGGCGTGAAAGGCGTGACGTTCCAGTGGCACATGACGTCGTCATCGTCGGTGCGGGGCTGGCCGGGCTTGCTTGCGCGCGGGAGTTGGTGCGGGCGGGTCGACGGGTGGTGGTGCTGGAGGCCTCCGATCGTGTGGGAGGCCGCGTCGCGACCGACACGGTCGATGGGTTTCGCATCGACCGCGGTTTCCAGGTCTACAACGACGCGTATCCCGAGGGGCGTCGGCAGCTCGATCTCGCGGCGTTGCGGCTCGGCAGGTTCGAGCCGGGCGCCCTCATCGCGGAGGCGGGCAGGCTGCGCCGCGTGAGCGACCCATGGCGTCGCCCGCTCGCCGCAATCAGATCGGTGCTCGGCGGCAGCGTCGGGATCGCCGATGGCCTGCGGACGGCAAGCCTGCGCGGCGAGGTCATCCGTCGATTCCGGATGGGATTGCTCGATCCAGACGGTCCGGCGGCGGCGGGCGAGCGTACCACCCGTGAGGAGCTTTCCGCCCGTGGTTTTTCCGATGGGTTCGTGCGTCGTTTTTTCGTGCCCTTCTTCGGTGGCGTGTTTCTCGAACGGTCGCTCGAGACGTCTGCTGCCGTCTTTCTCTTCGACTTCGCGATGTTCTCGCTCGGCAATGCCTGCCTGCCGCAAGGGGGCATGGATGCGATCCCGCATCAGATGGCTTTGTCGTTGCCGGCCGAATCGATCGTCGTGAGCGCCCGCGCCAGTCACGTCGAGCCGGGGCGTGTAGCGCTCGAGGACGGCCGTGAATTCGTCGCCCGAAGGGTCGTCGTGGCGACGGAGGGATCGGCCGCCGCGCGAATCGTGCCGGAGGGGCTTCGTGGCCGGCTGGCTGCGCGAGGCGACAAGCCAACGCGGCTTGTCGCGTTTGCCGCGGATCGCTCACCGCTCTCGAGCCCGACGCTCGTGGTGAGCGCTGAGGAGGGGCCCATCGACAATCTCACGGTGCCGTCAGACGTCGTCGAGGGCTATGCTCCGGCCGGGCAGAGCCTTGTCACGGTGTCGGTGAGGCACGGAGCACCGGCGGTCGGCGGCGACCTGGTCGATGCCATCCGAAGCCAGGCGGCTGGATGGTTCGGCGGTGCGGCTCGCTCGTGGCGGCATCTCGCGACGGTGCAGGTTCCGCGTGCGCTGCCCGACGAATCTCCGGCGGCTCGGCGGATGCGGCCGGCCGGTCCACAACTGGCCGAAGGGATGTTTTTGTGCGGCGATCACTGCGGCTCGGCATCGATCAACGGGGCGCTCGCAAGCGGCCGCCGCTGCGCCGAAGCGTTGCTCCGGTGATGGCCTTCAATGCCGGAAAAAAGCCATGTGTTATCTGGTCTGTGACGCTGCGGTTCCCATTGTGTACGATTGATTGAAACGCGTGTTTTAAACGGACTCTTTTTCCAGGCCATGGCCACCGTTCGCCCAGCCCGCCAGAACAACACTCCGTCGTCCCGCGGTGAAGAGCCGCGGGAGAGGATTCTTGCCGCCGCTGGGCGTGAATTTGCCGAGCGGGGCTACGAATCGGCGACCGTCCGCGATATCTGCCTGGCGGCCGGGGTCAACGTGGCCGCGATCAACTACTACTTCGGCGACAAGCGGCGGCTCTACATCGAGAGTGTCAAGCACGCTCATGATGAGCGCGTCAAGCAGGTTCCACTCCCCGAGTGGCCGGCCGGGCGGCCGGCGGCCGAGCGGCTGCACGACTTCGTCGACAACCTGCTCGAACGGATGCTCGGGTTCGGCCAGCCGCCCTGGCAGGTGCGACTCATGCTCCGCGAGGTGCTCCAGCCGACCGACGCATGCCGAGAACTGGTCGAGGACTACATGCGGCCGCACTTCGCGTTGCTCGTCTCGATCCTCGACGACGTCTGTGACGGTCGTTTGCTGGAATGCGAGCTGCGCCGCGTGGCGATAAGCATCATCGGCCAGTGCTTCCTCTATCGGGCGGCGGGGGATGTCGTGCGGATGCTCGTGCCCGCAGACGAGATCGAGTCGCTCCATACGCCGAAGAAACTTGCCGACCATGTCACCCGCTACGCTCTCGCGGCGCTCGGGGCGGCTGAACCACTCGCCCGGCCCGGTCATCGGGCCCATCCCACATCGGAGTTGACCCCGTGAAGAGTCTGAAGACGATCGTCGGCTGGATCCTTCCGCTCGTAATCCTCGGGGCCGCGGTCAGCGGGTTCGTGGTTCTTGGCGGACCGAAGCCTCTGCCACGCAAAGACAAGGAACCGCCGAAGGCCGTGCCGGTGCGTACGACTCCGATCGAGCGGCAGTCTGCCGGCATCGACATCAAGGTCGATGGTGTGGTCGTGCCTCTTCGGGAGGTTACTCTCGCGGCCGAGGTGTCTGGCCGCGTGCTTCGCAAGGCGGAAGCATGCGACGGGGGCCAACTCGTGTCGAAGGGCGAGGTGCTCTTGGAGATCGATCCCCGTGACTACCAACTCGACGTCGCCCGGCTCGAAAAGGAACTCGCGCAGGCTGGGCTTGCCAGCGAGGAAGTCGATGAGGAAATCGTTCAAAACGCAACCTCGACCGATCTTGCGAGGCGCCAGGTCGAACTCGTCCGCCGGGAAGTCGCGCGTCTCGATGGGCTCAAGGCTGGCAGGATCGTGACCGAAACGGAGCACGACCGGGCTGTTCGCGACGAGCTGACCGCCACCAATACGTTGACGGGCCTCGAAGGCCAAAGGCGGGTGCTGACCAAGAAACGGAGCCGTCTCCTGGAGGCCCAGTCGCTTGCCGCTACGATGCTCGAAAAGGCGAATCTCGACCTGACCCGTACCACGGTCATGTCGCCCGTCGACGGCATCGTGGTGGACGACAAGGTCGAACAGGATTCGTTCGTGGCCAAGGGCTCCCCGCTTGTGACCATCGAGGACACATCGTCCACAGAGGTGAAAACGAGCCTTCGCATGGACGAGGTGGCCCGAGTGTTGTCCGGAAGAAGCCACGGCGACGGGGCGAACGGGTTCCCAGAGATCCCCGCAAGGGTCGTGTTCACGCTGGGTGACCGCCGCTACGAATGGGACGGGGTCCTCTCCCGGCAGGAGGGAAGGGGGCTCGACGAAAAGACTCGGACGCTCCCGTGCCGCGTGCTGGTTTCGGAGCCGACGAAGCTCCGGGCGATCGACCGCTACGGCGCGGCGCTCTCCTCGCTGCCCGCCGACGCACCGCCGTCGCTGCTGCGAGGGATGTTCGTCGAGGTCTGGCTGCATGTCGATGTCCCGCAGCCGCTCGTTTCCGTTCCCCAGGAGTCGGTGCGGCCCACGGGCGACCTTTTCGTCATGCGGGATGGAAGGCTCACGATCCTGCGGCCGAAACCGTTTCACTCCGCCGCCGGGCGGATCATCTTCGAGGAGCAGGAAAGCGGCATCCTTCCGGACGACCGCGTCGTAGTCAGCCAACTTTCGAATCCGCGTGACGGCATGGAACTCACGGAGGCTGTGAAGTGAAGTCGATCATCGCGTGGACCGTCCGCAACACGCCGGCGATGAACGTGCTCGTGGTCGCCGTGATGGTGGTGGGGTGGATCAGCTTCTCATCGATGAGGCGGGAGGTTTTTCCTGAGTTTGACCTCGAGATGGCCCTGGTGTCGGTCATCTATCCGGGCGCGACCCCGGAGGAGGTGGAGGAGGGCATCTGCCAGAAAATCGAAGAGGCATGCCGGAGCGTCGTCGGCATAAAGAAGATCACGAGCGTGGCCCGCGAGGGCACTGGCTACTGCGTCTTCGAGATGAACGACGATGTCGATGACCCGCAGCGGGTCGTAAGCGAAATCCGTTCGGAAGTGGAGCGTATTCCGAGTTTTCCGGACCTCGCCGAGGATGCGAAGGTCGAGCAGGTCACGCTCCGCACGCCGGCGATCAAGGTGGGCGTGCTCGCGCCACCAGGTTCCGGATCCGATGAGCGATCGGAGATCGAACTGCGTGAGGTGGCGGAGCGGGTGCGGGACGACCTGCTGGCGCTCCCCACGGTCTCCGCGGTGAACATCGCCGGCGGCAAGGACTACGAGATCACGATCGAAATCTCGGAGGAGACGCTTCGCAAATACGGCCTCACCCTGAAGGCTGTCGCCGATATCGTCCGCCGCGAGAACCTCGAGCTTCCCGGCGGCACGATCCGCAGCGAGGGGGGCGAGGTGCTTCTCCGGGGAAAGAACAAGAAATACGTCGGTGAAGAGATCGCGACGATCCCGCTTGTCACGCTGCCCGACGGGCTCGTGCTCACCGTGGGCGACCTTGGAACCGTCCGCGACGGCTTTGCCGACGTCGCCGGTACGAGCCGGATCAACGGCCGGGAGGGGTTGGCGGTGTCGGTCGACCGCAGTTCCGGGGAGGATCTCCTCGCGATGGTGGCGGCCGTGAAGAACTTCGTGGCCAATGCCAAACTCCCGCCGGGCTACGAACTCGTGACGTGGGCCGACGCGTCCGTCGACGTGCGTGAGCGGCTCGACATGCTCCTGTCGAACGGCACCCAGGGCCTGCTGATCGTGTTCGTGATTCTGGCGCTTTTTTTCGACATCAAGATCGGCTTCTGGGTGGCGATGGGGGTGCCGGTGTCGATGCTCGGTACCGGGGCGCTCATGTTCGCCGCCGACCAGACGCTCAACATGCTCTCGATGTTCGCCTTCCTGATGGCGGTGGGCATCGATGTGGACGACGCCATCGTCGTCAGCGACAACGTGGAACGGCATCGCAGGATGGGCAAGGGACCGATCCAGGCCGCGATCGATGGAACAGCCGAGGTGGTGCCGTCGGTGGTCTCGGGCGTGATGACGACGGTGATCACGTTCATGCCACTGCTGTTCGTCTCCGGGGTGATGGGCAAGTTCATCGCCGTGATGCCTTTCGCGTTCATCGCCACGCTTCTCGTGTCGCTTTCCGAGGCGATTCTCGTGCTCCCCGGACATCTCGCGCATGACGAGAGTGTCGTGCTCCGTGTATTTCGCTTCCTCTGCACGCCGCTGCGGCCCCTCTCGCCGATTCTGAGATTCCTCCAGCGGTCGTGCGATGACGGCCTGAAGTGGTTCGTGAAACGGGTCTACGCCCCGGCGCTGGAGTGGTCGATCGACAACCGATGGGCCGTGCTCTCGGGGGCGGCCGCAATTCTGATCTTGGCGTTCGGGCTGATTCGGAGCGGCACGACACCCTTCAAACTCTTTCCCAAAGTCGATGCAAAGCGGCTACAGGCCAAGCTCATCTATCCGGACGGCACTCCCGCCAGCGTGACCGAGGGGGGCATCGCCCAGGTGGAGCGGGCGCTCAACGAGACGGCGGAGCGTCTGTCGGCCGGTGGCCGGCCGATCGTCACGTTCGTCTACAGTTCGATCGGCTCGTTCGAGACCCAGGGCAAGCCCGGGACCGAGCAGAAGTTCTCAGGCAGTCATCTCGGAGCCGTCAGCGTTGAACTCGAGGACGCCGTCCATCGGACGATCGACAGCGAAACGTTCGTCAGCGAGTGGCGGAAGGCGGCGGGCGAACTGACCGGGGCTGAAAGTGTCGTCTTCCAGTCCGAAAATATCGGTCCGGCCGGCAAGTCGATCGAATTCAAACTGTTGGCGCCGTCCGATGGCGAGTCGGTGAGGCAGTTGGAGGCAGCCGTAGAGCGGTCGAAGTCGTGGCTGGCCTACTACCCCGGCGTGATCGACATCGACGACGACTCGCGTCCCGGCAAGTGGGAATACCAGATGAAAATCCGGTCTCGGGCGGAGACCCTCGGAGTGTCGCTCGCGGAGGTCGCCTCGACGATCCGTGGGTGTTTCTACGGGGAGGAGGTGATGCGGCTGCAGCGTGGCCGCCATGAGGTGAAGCTCATGGTCGCCTATCCTCGCGACGAGCGGCGGGCCTTCTCCGTTCTCGACGACGTGCGGGTTCGCGGCGCGGACGGTATCGATCGGCCGCTGACCGAGGTGGCCGATGTGACGGCGACGAGGGGCTATTCCGAGATCAACCGGCTCGGCCAGAAGCGATCGATCACGATCACCGCCGACATCGATGCCAACGCCGGAATCACGCCTGGACAGATCATCGCCGACCTCCAGCAGCGGCTTCTGCCGGAGATGGAGGCCGACTATCCCGCCGTCCGGGTCCGCTGGGAGGGTGAACAGGAGCAGACCAACGAGTCGCTGCGCAGCCTCGGCCTCGGGTTCATCGTGTCGGTGTTCGCGATGTTCGTGCTGCTGACGGTCGAATTCCGCTCGTACCTTCAGCCGCTCCTGATCCTCACGGCGATCCCGTTCGGAGCCGCCGGGGCCGTCTTCGGCCATGCCATGATGGGAATGCCCCTCTCCTTGTTCACCATGTTCGGCGTGGTGGCACTCGCGGGGATCGTCGTCAACGATTCGATCGTGCTAATCGACTTCATCAACGCCCGTGTCCGCGAGGGGCGACCGCTGCACCTCGCGATCCGAGAGGCCGGCTGCGTGCGATTCCGGCCGGTGTTTCTCACGAGCATCACGACCGTGGGTGGCCTGCTTCCATTGCTCTTTGACAAGAGTTTCCAGGCGCAGTTCCTGATCCCGATGGCCGCCGCGATGACCTTCGGCGAGATGGTCACCACGGTTCTTATCCTGATCATGATCCCGGTCGCCTACTCGTTCATCGGTGGTCAGATGCCCGAGGAGCACGACGAGCAGGATGCCGATGGTCATGCGGCCGGCTCGACCGACGAGGGTGACGACGACTGGCTGCCGGACTACCTGCAGCAGGAAACACCCCAGCACCCCGTTCCCGCGCGGTCCGAATCAGCGACGGCCTGACATCAAGCGGATTGCCCGCCTGGAGGGCGGGCTCACGGAGCGAGATGCGAGCTGGCTCGCATCTCGCCCAAGCCCGCGGGGGCCATGGATGGCCCCGCGGGCGTGAAACTACCGATTTATCAGGAAGTGGCAGATGTCGCCGTCGTGCATGACGTAGTCCTTGCCCTCGACGCGGAGCCGGCCGTGGGCCCGGATCTCCTTCTCGCTCCGATACTGCTCCAGATCCTCGAGCGAGTAGATCTCGGCCCGGATGAAGCCCTTCTCGAAGTCGGTGTGGATCACGCCGGCCGCCTGCGGGGCGAGGGCGCCGACGGGAATCGTCCAGGCCCGAACCTCCTTCTCCCCCGCCGTGAAGTAGCTCTGCAGGCCGAGCGTGCGGTAGGCGGCGCGGGCCAGCACCGCGAGTGCCGGCTCGGAGAGGCCCGCGCCGGCGAGCATTTCGGCCCGGTCGGCCTCGTCGAGTTCGGCGATCTCCGCCTCGAGCTTCGCGCACACCGGCACCACCTCCGCGCCCGCTTTCGCCGCCGCGGCCCTGACCTGTTGCACGAGCGGCCCCTTGCCCTCGAGATCGGTCTCGTCCACGTTGGCGACGTAGAGGATGGGCTTTGCTGTGAGCAGCCCGAATTCCTTCATGGCCTTTCGCTCGGTCTCGTCGAGGGCGAGCGTCCGGAGCGGCTGCTGCCCGCCGAGGTGGGCGAGGCATTTTTTCATCACCTCCACCTTGAGCTTCGCCTCCTTGTCGGCGCTCTTCGCGGCCCGCTCAACCTTGGGCAGCAGGTTTTCAAGGTGCTGGATGTCGGCCAGCATCAGTTCGATCTCGATCGTCTCCATGTCGGAGACGGGATCGACCTTGCCCGAAACATGGATCACGTCGGGATCCTCGAAGCAGCGGACCACCTGCAGGATCGCGTCGACCTCGCGGATGTGGGAGAGGAACTTGTTGCCGAGCCCCTGGCCCTCGCTGGCACCCTTCACGATACCGGCGATGTCGACGAGCTTGAGCGCGGCGGGGATCACTTTCTGCGGCGGGATGTATTTCGTGATCCGGCTCAGACGGCCGTCGGGCACGCTCACCATCCCCTCGTTGGGCTCGATCGTGCAGAAGGGGTAATTGGCGCTTTGGGCCGCCTTCGATTGGGTGAGGGCGTTGAAGAGCGTGCTCTTGCCGACGTTCGGCAGCCCGACGATGCCTGCTTCCATGGGTGTTGTGTGGCTCCGCGTGCGATATTTCCGAGGGCGGCATCTTAGAATATTGGCTGTCGATCACCCAAGCCGGATGGGAGATCGTGAAGACCACTCGTCTCTGTGGGAAAACCGCCCGGGCGACGGTGAAAGCCTCGGCTTCGGAGGGCGAGGATACGCCCACTCGCCTCGACTTCCCCCGATCGCCCGGGCTCCCGCTTCCCGAAGACCGCGCGCACTCCAATCGTGAACCCGCAAAACGTGAGAAACTTCATGAATCGCACGCGTGAGTTTTCTCGGGACTTCTTCGACAGGCCGGCGGACCGGGTTGCTTGCGAGTTGATCGGCGCGGTGCTCGCGGTGCGCGGTGCCGACGGCCGGGTGACGCGGCATGTGGTCTTCGAGACCGAGGCCTACCTCGGCGCCCATGATCTGGCCTGCCACGGCTCGAAGGGGATGACCAAACGGAATGCCGTGATGTTCGGCCCGGCAGGGCACTGGTATGTCTACCTCTGCTACGGGATCCACTGGATGCTTAACGTCGTGACCGGGGCCGAAGGCGTGCCGGCGGCGGTGCTGATCCGTGGTGCCGGGGCATACGCGGGCCCGGGCCGCGTCACGAAGGGCCTCGGCATCGACAGGTCCTTCAACGGCCGCCCGGCGGGAAAGCGGGCCGGGATGTGGCTGGAGCCGCGGACCATCGAGATTCCGCGGCGTCGAATCGAGCGCACGCCGCGGATTGGCGTCGGGTACGCTGGCGCATGGGCCGAGAAGCCGCTGCGGTATGTCGTCGATCCGCGGCGGCTGGCCTACAATCCAGAGTCGGAGATGAAGTCATGAACCGCGTTGTGGCCGGATGTCTCGTTGCGGGAGCGATCATGGTCGATGCCGTTGGATCGGATGGCGCTCGCGCCGAAGAGAAGCCACAGGTGACCGCCAAGGCGACGTTCGCAGGCGGCTGCTTCTGGTGTACCGAAGCCGTGTATGCCGAGTTGAAGGGGGTGCGGTCAGTCACCAGCGGCTACATCGGCGGCAGCGTCGCGAATCCGACCTACAAGGACGTCTGCACCGGACTCACCGGCCATGCCGAGGCGATCGAGATTGAATACGACCCGGCGTTGGTGCCATTTCAGAAGCTTCTGGAGGTGTTCTTCGCCACGCACGATCCGACCACGCTCAACCGCCAGGGGGCCGACGTCGGCACGCAGTATCGCTCGGGCATCTTCTACCACGACGAGGAACAGAAGCGGATCGCCGAGGACATCATCCGAAAAATCGACGCGGCGAGGGTGTTTCCGGGGAAGATCGTCACCGAGGTGACGAAAGCGACGACGTTCTACCCCGCCGAGGACTACCACCAGAACTACTTCTCGAAGAACCCGCTCCAGCCCTACTGCCAAGCTGCGGCCGCACCCAAGGTGCAGAAGGTACGGAAGTTGTTCAAGGAACTGGTGAAGTGATCCGCTCCCTGAAAAAGCGACGGCCGGGGGGCATGCCGTCCCCCGGCCGTGCTGTCGATTCGCAAACGGACCCGATCAGGCCTGCGCCGGCTTCTTGAGGTAGCTGACGATCAGCGGCAGCAGTGCTCCGATGATCGCGGAGAGGCCGCCGGTGCCGGCGAGGCTCTCATTCCCTCCGACGAGCGCACCGATGGCCGGTACGAGCATCGGCAGGATCTTGCCACCGAACCCACCGCCGACGACACCGAGGACGGTGTTGAGAAGCGGGCCGAGGTTCCGGTTCTTGAGCAGCGCCCCGACGACATTACCACCGGCACCACCGGCGATCAGGCTCACGATCCAGCTGATGATCTGGGGATCCATAGACAACCACCCTTTCAAGAAAACGGTTTGAGTTTCGTGAGCCGCATCCACCGCCGGATCGGCCCTTCATCCTCATGAGTTGCCGCTCCCGCCATCCATGTCACGACGATTTTTTTGAGATCACGAAAACCACTCTTCTGTTCGGGCCGCCAAGCCTCACGTTCCGCACAATCGGCATGACCGGCCGGGGGTGATGCGCCGGTGTGGCAGCAAACGGTATGATCTCGGAATGGTGGAGACATGGAGAATGTTCATGCGGGTGCTCTTCACCCTTGCCGTCGCCCTCCTTCCCTGCTTGGCCAATGCCGCGGAGGCGGGCAGGACGCTCAAGGTGCTCTACATCACGGGTGGCTGCTGCCACGACTACGAAGGGCAGAAGCAAGCGATCTCCGAGGGGCTCTCATCGCGGGCGAGGATGGCCTTCACCATCGTCCACGAGGGTGGCGACAAACGTGACCATCGCGTGTCTATCTATGCCCGCCCCGAGTGGTCGAAGGGCTACGACGTGGTTTTCCACAACGAGTGCTTCGGCAAGGTCGACGATGCCACCTTCGTGGCACGTATCCTCGCCGAGCACAAACGGGGCGTGCCGGCCGTGCTGATGCACTGCGCGATGCACTCCTACCGGCTGCCGAGTGACGAATGGTATGCGTTCTGTGGTATCACCTCGCCAGGTCACGGCGCCCACCATGACTACACGGCGAACATCATCACCGACCACCCGATCGTGCATGGCCTGCCGAAGGAGTGGAAACTCCCGAAGGAGGAGCTCTATTACTGCGATCGACTTTTTGCAACAGCCAAGCCGCTCGCCGAGGCGATGAGCCGGGAGCGGAAGAGCAGCCAGACGGTGGCCTGGATCAACGACTACCACGGCACTCGAGTGTTTGGCACGACGATCGGCCATTACACCGAGACCGTGAAAATGCCGGAGTTCCTCGACCTTGTCACCCGTGGCACGCTCTGGGTGGCCGGCAAACTCCAGGACGACGGCACACCTGCCACCGACGTGAAACTCGCGCCGGGCGAGAACGCTGCGTTGACATCATCCCGTTAGACCGATCGCGAGGCAGGCCGCCCGCAGCCGCGTCAGCCGTAGCGGACAAGCAGTTCCTGGGCCTCGACGGGCGTGCCGGGCGACACGAGCACCTCGGCCACCGAGCCATCCCGCTCGGCATAGACCGTCGTCTCCATCTTCATCGCCTCGAGGGAAAGCAGCTTCTGCCCCTTCGTCACCGCATCGCCCGAGCGGACCGCCACCGTCACGATCAGCCCCGGCATCGGGGCGCCCACCTCGCGGGCGTCGCCGGCAACCGCCTTCGGCCGCCGCTGCACCTTCGCCTCGAGGCTCTTGTCGGCGATCGACACGCTTCGCGGCTGGCCATTGAGCTCGAAGAATACCGTCCGTGTGCCGTCGGCATGGGGCTCGCCGACCGTGAGCAGGCGGATGACGAGCGTCTTGCCAGGCTCGATATCGACGGCCAACTCCTCGCCCGGCTTGACGCCCTCCAGGAACGCGGGCGTGGGGAGCACGCTCACGTCGGAGAACTTCGCGACATGCTGGGCGTAGTCCTGGAATACCCGCGGGTAGAGGAGCCATGAGAGCACTTCCCGGGGAGAGGCCGTGCGGCCCACGATCTCAGCCGTCTTCCTTTCGGCAGCGTGAAAATCGGCCGGCGGCAGCGACTCACCGGGGCGACCTGTGACGACCTTGCCGTTGCACACGACCCGCTTCACCACGTCCGCCGGGAATCCGCCCGGTGGCTGCCCCATCCGCCCGGCCACCAGATCGATCACCGACTCTGGGAAGGCGAGTTCGCGTGAATCGGAGAGCAGTTCGGAGGCCTGCATGCCGTTGGTCACGAGCAAGAGCGCGAGGTCGCCCACCGACTTGCTCGTGGGGGTGACCTTCACGATGTCGCCGAGCAGATGGTTGACGTCGGCATAGGCGCGGCAGACGTCCTCCCACCGATCGCCAAGGCCGAGGGCCTTCGCTTGTTCCAGCAGGTTCGTGAACTGTCCGCCCGGCATCTCGTGGAGGTAGAGGTCGGCATCGGGCGCCTTCATGCCACATTCGAAGGCCGTGTAGTGGTCGCGGACCGCGGACCAGTAATGAGCCAGGTGCCGCAGCGGCTCGGGATCGAGGCCGGTGTCGAGCGGTGAGTGGCGGGCGGCATCGACGAGCGCGTTGAGATTCGGCTGGCTCGTCAGCCCGGCGAACGGCGCAAAGGCCGCATCGACCACGCTCGCGCCGTTGCGAGCCGCTTCCAGGAGTGTCGCCATCTGTGCGCCCGACGTGTCGTGGGTGTGGAAGTGGATCGGGATGCCGATCTCGTCGTGCAACGCCTTCACCAGCTTCCCCGCCGCGAACGGCTTGCAGAGGCCCGCCATGTCCTTGATGGCGAGCATGTGGGCGCCGCACTTCTCGAGCTGCGTGGCGAGATCGACGTAATAGCCGAGGGAATACTTCGTTCGTGCCCGATCGAGCACGTCGCCGGTGTAGCAGATCGCCGCCTCGCAGATGGCGCCGCTCTCGAGCACCGCGTCCATCGCCACCGTCATGTTCGGCACCCAGTTGAGCGGGTCGAACACCCGGAACAGGTCGATCCCGGCGGCCGCCGACTCCGCCACGAAGGCG
>JBJTOU010000037.1:0-45238 GCA_046074725.1 Planctomycetia bacterium | reverse complement strand
CCATGCGCAGGGCGAGGAAGTGGAGCAGGTTGTGGAGGTCGATCTTCCAATAGGCCTCGGTGTAGGTGGACAGCGGCAGATCCTTTCGGGCCTGCTCGCGGGCGATGCCGGCGCCCAGCCGTTCCTCGTAGACCCGGCGGGCCATGCCCTGCAGGTCAGCCTCGGACTGCGTGAGCCGGCGGCCCTCGGCTTCGGCGACGAGCCCCGCGGACCCCTGGCGGTTGTTCGTCGCCTGCGAACGCCACTCGCCATCGGCCGTGGTCTGCATCGAGTCGATCGCCAGCGAGTAGCGGGTCGAATACTCATTGACGCTCGCCGTTCGATGACGGATCCACTGACGCCAGCAATCCATCGGCACGCGGACGACGAATTTCAGCTCCGCCATTTCGAAGGGAGTCGTGTGGGCATGCCGCATGAGGTACCGGATCAGTTGCCGGTCGTCGCTCACCTTGCGAGTGCCCTCGCCATAACTCACGCGGGCGGCCTGCACGACGGAGCCGTCGTCGCCCATCACATCGACGAGCGCGACGAACCCGTCGTCGAGCACGGGGAACTTCTTCCAGCGGAGGGACTCGACGGTGGCTGTGCGGTCCTGTGGGACGGCAGGGGCGGTGGCGGCGCTTTGATTCATCGATGAGGCTCCGACGCGTGGCGGGCCTCACAGGATGGACCGCGGAGCCGCGAGGGTCAATCCTTGGCCCACAGTTCCTGCAGGAGGGTGGCCAGTTGTCGGGCATCGTCGGTGGCCACGATGTGGTCGATCCGCTTCTGGGGCACCCCCACCTTGGCGAGCGACGTGGCGACGCTTTCCCAGAGCTTCGCCCGTTTTTTGCCCTCGGCCAGGTAGAGATCGGTCACCTGCTCCCCGAGCCGCTGCACCAGGGCGGTGTCGAGATTGTCGTAGTAGTTTTTGACGATCGTCCGCTGGTATTTGGTCAGTTCCGCCATCGGGTCATCGCGCCAGTGGAAGGAGGGTGGGGAGCCGGCTACAGTATTGCCGCTGCGTCATACTATCGGCAGCCGCCCGCCCACCATCGAGAGATTTCCGATGCCTACCATCACGTTCACCAACGAAAAAAAGGAAATTCAAGTTCCGGAGGGGGCTAATCTCCGGAAGGAGGCACTTCGGGCCGGCGTGAGCCTCTATCCCGGAATCCACAAGGTTGCCAACTGCCACGGCTTCGGCAGCTGCGGCAGTTGCCGCGTGCTCATCACCAAGGGCATGGAGAACACGAGCCCCAAGGGGCTGCTCGAGTCGGGGCGGCTCGCCGTTTCCCTGGCCTACATCGGCAACGAATCGACCATGCGGCTCGCCTGTCAGGCGCGGGTCAACGGTGACATCACCGTGACGACCTGCCCGGCGATGAACCTCTACGGGGAAAATTTCTTCAGTTGAAGGAAGTCATCGCCATCGTGAAGCCGTTCCTGGCTGAGCGGGTACTCGAAGCGCTGAAATTCGCGCCGCTGGAGGCATGTGCGGTCCGGGAAGTGAAGGGCTACGGACGCCAGAAGAGCTACCTCGATCAATACGGCGACAGCGAGTATTCGCTCGCCTTCCTCCCCAAGGTCGAGATCCAGCTGTGGGTGGACGATCCTCGTGTCGAGGAGGTCGTCGAACGGATCACGGCCGTGGCCCGCACCGGCCGCATCGGCGACGGCAAGATCTTCGTCCTCCCCGCCTCGGTGCCGACGTCGCCCGAGCCACGGCCTGGGTGAGGAGCGTCAGCGGAGGAATATCCCGGTGGCGTACCAGATGCCGTTGGAGCCGCGGCGGATGTCGTAGCCATACGCAGACTGCGGGCTGCTCACGCCGCGCCAGTGGCCCGGTGACTGCCGCCAGCTCGCGACGCAGTCGATGCACGAGTCGAGAAGGTCCTGGTTTTCCCAGCTCTCGGCGCAGACTTCCGATGCCGAACCCGCCCCGCCGATGGCGCCCACGATCCGCTGTGACCGGGTGCCCCAATCATGGTGCCCCTGCACCCGGATGCGGGCCTGATGTGCCGAGTGTGACGCGGCTTCCTCGCAGAGCATCGGCTCGCACATGCCCGTCGTGCTCTGCGGATGCTCCGGGTGGATCCTCACCGCGAAGATCATCGATCGCTGCGTCAGCGTGCCCGGGGGAAGTGTCGCCAGTTCGTCGATGTGCGACGGGCTGAAGTGATAATACTTCCCGCCGGTGCGCGGCAGGATCGACACGATCCGGCCGGAAAGCGGCCCGTCGGTATGATCGACGACGAAGATGCCCGGCCCGCGCCGCATCTCGACCAGAGCGGGGTCGGCCACGAGCTTCGCCGCGGCGTCCATGCCAAGCCGGCAGAACACCCAGGGCGTGCCGCTCCGCGCGAATCGCTCCTGCACGTCGGCCCGCTCCAGCCGCTGGCCTGCCTGATCGGATGCTCCGCCCGAGACCGGTTCCACCGACACCAGCAGCATCGCTCCCGCCTGCTTGGCGGCCTCCCCGGCGGCCGCGTAGTCGTCGAGCCTTTGGACCGCGATGGTGTTCGCGGCGGCGGTGCGATCCGGCGTGGCGGCGGGAGCCTGTGCGACCCATGCGGCAACGACGGCAACGGCAAACGTGGCGATCATGATCTTCATGACAAAACCCTTTCCTTGGTTTCGGTTCCGGAGGGTCGCGATTGAAGAACAGCCACAGGCAATTGGCAAGCAGGATGGGCCAGGAAGGGTGTATGCATCAGGTCGACTTTGCTGGACTTGCGCCGACCAGCACGCTGCCCAAGTCGAGCGTTGGCAGGATGTTGCGACGCACATTGGAAAATCGAGAAATTCGTGATCGGCGAGGGGGGGAAGAGCCGCGCCGGGTTTGGCATGGGAAAAATCGTCACAATCGCTACACTCCCGTTCGCTTTACCAGATTCCCATCCGTTTTTCAGACAGGCGGTTTCCATGAACGGTCGGTTTTTTGCAGCGTGCGTCGGGATGGCAGTGGTCGCCTGTGCGGGGCTCGAGGTCGGTGGTCAGGCGCCCGATCTCGCCGGGCTGGCGGCCAAGCCGCTCGGGGAAGGCGAGGCATTCCGACCCGTCTCGGGTTCGGCGCTCGATGCTGCCGCCTCCCGTCTCCGAACCGCCCTCGGTCGGCTCGACAGCCTGCTGACCCGAAGCAAGAGTGGCCCCGACTGGAAGAAGTATCTCGACTGGGCGTCGCTCACCAAACAGGCTGCGACGGGAGCCAACGCCGATCCCGCCGAATTGCGACGGCTCTTCAGGCGGCTCGACGCCGAGGAGAACGGCCTTGAAATGCCGCAGTTCGCAGCCGTTCGGCGGGCCGTGGCGGCCTATGCCGACGCCGCCGAAGCGGCGAAGAACACTGACGCGGCCGCCACCTACGCCCAGCGTCTGGATAAACTTTCTGCCGCCGTCGCCGGTGGTGTCGCCACCGGCACGACCGAGTCGCTCGACGCGGTGGGGCCGCTGCTGTCGACGCTCGAGGCATCGGGTCAGGCACCGCAGACGGTCGCCCGCGTCCGCGGAGCGGTGACCAAGCCCAACCTCTATCTCGACGTCGATGAGTCGCTCCTGGGATCGGGCGTCAACCGCGTCGTTGATGAGCACACGCCGATCAACGATGTCGTGCTCGGCAACCGCGTCCGTGGGAGCGGCCATACGACAGGCTTCGTGCTCCTCGACTTCGTCCCATCGCTCAGCTCGGCCATCATCGACCTCACGCTCGACGCCACCAATCATTCCGACACCCGCAGCAGCAAGGGCCCGGTGACGGTCTCCACCCGAGGCATCACGAAGGTCGATGCCAGGAAGCGGATCGTGGTCGATGACCAGCGGGTGACCTCGCTGCCAACATCGGCCTCCGCCTCCACGAGTACCGAGACGGCCGGCATCGGCGTGAAGAGCAAGTTTGCCAAGAAAATGATCCGGAAGATGGCCGGCAAGAAGATCGCCCAGGTGAAGCCACAGGCCGAGGCGATCTCGGAGCGTCGGGCCCAGGAGCGGGTGCGAAGCCAGTTCGAAGAGCAGACGGCCGGCCCGATCGCCAAGGCCTCTGCCGACTACCAGGCGAAATTCCGCAGGCCGCTCATGGAGCGGGGATGGTATCCGGAGTCGCTCTCCATCAGCACGAGCGACACGCGTCTCTCGGTCGTGGCCCGCAAGTCCCTCGCCGACCAGATCGCGGCCTTCACGCCGCCGCCGGCCATCGACCCCGACGCCGTCCTTGCCGCCCGGGTGCATGAGACGCTCGTCAACAACGCGGCCGAGATCACGCTCGGCGGCCGCACGATCACGCAGGAATTCGTCGAGGAGCAGATCAAGAAAAACAACGGCACACTGCCGGAGTCGCTCGGCAACGACCCCGATCAGCCGCCATGGTCGATCACGTTCGCCAAGCGGCGGCCGGTGCAGCTCGATGCCGACGAGAATCGAGTGAAGATGACGGTGTGCGGCAGCAAGTTCACCTCAGGCGACCGCGAGTTCCCGGCCATGGATATCTGGGCCGCCTACCGGATTGAGCCGGCCGACGGAAAGATTCGCCTCGTCCGCGACGGCGATGTGCAGATCTATCCGCCCGGCTTCGTCCCCGGGGGCGGTGAGAAGCTCTCGGTCACCGAGACCTCGCTGCGGCGGATCCTGCAGAAGCGGTTCAACAAGGTCTTCAAGGAAGTCGTGGACGTCGAGCCGATGAAGCTCCCACACCAGCTCGAGCACGCCGGGCCGCTCCCGATGGAGCAGCTCGTGGCCCGCAAGGATGGCTGGGTGGCCGTCGGCTGGCGGAAGAAGGATGCCGCCGTACCGTCTGGCCAGCCGACCCTCGCCGACGTGGCGTCTCCCGCGCAACTCGTCCTCGACCGATGACGAGGGACGACCTGGAGCGGGCGATCGACCTGGCCCTCGCGGGCGACTGGGACGGTGCTCACGGAATCGTCCAGCAGGACGAGGCCGACCGGACAGCCGCCTGGATCCACGCGGTGCTCCACAAGATCGAGAGAGATCTCGGCAACGCCCGCTACTGGTATGGTCGGGCGGGTCGCCCTGCGGATATCGACCGCGACTCGCATGATGAGCTGCGGGCCATCAAGGAATCGCTTCCGGCGTCGGCTGGGCCTTCGGCCTGATCAACGTCGGCGCGAGCGGCTCCGACGGCCGCACCCAGATCGAGCGAAATTGCACCGGGTTGCCGTGATCCTGGAGCACGATCGGCAGGGTGTCGTCGTGCTTCGTGTAGCTCGGCGGAGCGTGGAAGAACGTGTTGCCCTTGATCACCGTGTCGGAGTGGATGGCCACGCCATTGTGGAGCACGCTGATCCGGGCAGGATTTGCGAGCGTGCCGTCGGCGTGGAAGCGGGGTCGAGTGAAGAGAATGTCATAGGTCTGCCACTCGCCGGGTCTGCGGCAGGCGTTCACCGCCGGCGGCTGCTGCTTGTAGAGGGCGCCGCACTGGCCATCGAAGTAGGTGACGGGGTTGTCGGTGCCGTCCTGGAACGAGTCGAGGATCTGAATCTCGTACTTCCCCATGAGGAAGACGCCCGAGTTGCTCCGCTGCTGACCATTGCCGCTCGTATCGGCGGCGGTGCGAAACTCGACGTGCAACTGGCAGTCACCGAAGCCCTGCTTCGTCTCGATCTCTCCCTTGCCGACCGTGGCGATGCCGTCGGCCACCTTCCAGTTTTCGCCGTTGCTCCACTTGTCGAGGCTCGTGCCGTCGAAGAGCACGATCGCGTCGGAGGGGATCGGCGCCGGGGCCACGGGGGCTGGGCCCGGATCGACCACGCGGGGCTTCGGCCACTCGATCGGGTTTTTCCATTCGACCGAGCCCTTCTGGCCGCCCATGAGGTGCAGCCGCCGCGAGCGGATCGATTCGGTGAGCCCGCGAGCCCTGGCCTCGGCCTCGCCGAGCGGCAGGCCCGGGGACATGCCGGGCCGCCGGTGGCCTGCGGCCGCGATATACGCATCGCGGAGGACTTCCATCCGCCGCGTCACCTCGGGGAGGAACGTGGCGAACGCTTCGGGCGTCTCCGCGGCGGCGGCCCCGTGGTCGCCAAGCCCCTTCAAGAGCGCGCGGGCAAAAGCCCAGGAGCCGGCGTCGCTCGGATGCACGGCGTCGGGCGCGAAGACAGCCTGCGGATCCTTGGCCCGCGCGGTGGCAAGCATCTCCTTCATCGGTCCGTGGATGTCGATCACGACCCAGCCGTCGGCACGCTTCGAGAGGAGCCATTTCGAATAGGCGTCGAGGACGGCGTCGTAGTCGGCCGTGCCGGCCGGGCCGGGCGTGTCAGGACGCTTGTCGTAGAGGGAGGGCGTGAGGTGGATGATTTTCATGCCCGCTTTCTCGACCGCATCGTGCAGCCGCCGTATCCCCTGTTTGAACGTGGCGAACCGGGCCTCGTCGAGCGGCTGGTAGATGCCGCAGTTCATCCCGTAGCAGGCGATCACGAGGTCCGGGCGACTCACCCGCAGCACGCGGTCGAGCCGTTCGGCCAGATCGGCGCGGGGAAATTTTCCATCCGCATGCCCGGCTTCTGTGAGTCCCGAGACGGTCTCGCTGGGAAGGCCCATGTTGATCACGTCGGCCTCGATCCCCTCTCGCTCGAGCCATGCCGCAAGCGGTGCCACCCAGCCGCCTCCATGCGTGATCGAATCGCCGAGACAGACGATCCGCTTGGCGTGGAGGACGAGATCCCCGGGGGTGTCGGCATGGGCCGAGAGGGGCAGGACGAGCAGGCCGAGGAGTGCGAGCGTGCGGGCCAAGATCGTTTACTTTTCGTCAATGTTTGGCAGGAGTGGCGGCTTCGCGGATCGCGAAGAGGTGGCTCTTGTTGGCGATGTAGAGCGTGTCGCCGGCGACGATCGGTGTCGAATAGACGCTATTGCCCATGTTGATCTCGGCGAGGATCTCCTGCTCCTTCGCGAGCGTGAAGACCGTGATGTCGCCGTCTTCATCACCGATGTAGACCTTTCCATCGACGATGAGCGGCGAGCCCCAACTGGCGGCGAGCATGTCATGTGTCCAATGCGGCTTTCCGGTCTTCAGGTCGAGGCAGTGAAAGAGGCCGCTGAAATCGGCGACGAAGAGCAGGCCGTCGTGAATGGCCACGGTGCCGCAGGTGCGGTGCATCGTCTCCTCGAAGTCGAGCTTGCCGTTTTTGTCGGTATCGAAGCCAGGGTAGTGCCAGACAGCGGCGGAGTTGGGATTGGGCCGGGCCACCTCGCCCTGCTCCTTGATCACAGCCTGCTCGCGACGGCGGGGCAGGGGCGTGGTCGGGTCCTTGAGGCTCACGGCCAGTTCGCTCGAGACATCGCCCCGCTTCGTGGGATCGATGCACCAGAGATGGCCCACTCCCTCGCCATGCTCCGGATCCTCGCCGACGGCCACGTAGACGAGCCCCTCGTGCACGACCGGCGTGCCGATGATGTGGTTGCGATCGGCCCGGCCGCCGAGCGTGTATTTCGATTCCTTGGGATTGCAGTCGAACTCCCAGAGTTTCTTCGAGCGGCCGCTCTCGCCGCGGGCGTCGAACGCATAGAGCCAGCCGTCGCCGCCGCCGAAGATCACCTGCGGCACGCCCCCGATGTCGGCATAGGCCGGGCTCGACCACTGGCCGTGGAGCACGTTGGGCCCGGGTGTGTTGTCGGCCCAGAGCACCGTGCCGTCGCGCTTATCGATGCAGAGAAAACTCGGCGCCTCGAAGTTGGGGAGGTTGATGTGCCCCTCATCGACGCCGTTGCTGGTATTCACGAAGAGGAAGTCGCCCGCGCTCGTCACGCTGCACGAGCACATATTGTGCTGCGAGACGCCGAGTTGCTTCATCATGTCGAGCACCCACACGACGTCGGCCTCGTCCTTCTCCTGCACCTTCTCCGCCGTGAAGGGGCCGTCGTTCTCGCCGTCGCGAAAGCCCTCGGTATCGAGGCACTTCACCTCGCCGCGACTGGTCACATACCAGAGCCTGTCTCGCTCCACGAGCGGCGCGCAGCAGATGCCCTGCAGCGGCCAATCGTGCACACGGCCTGTGGGGAGCTTCTCGCTCGAATCCTGCCAGAGGAACGCGCCATCCTTGATGTCGAACGCCAGGAGGCAGCCGAGATCGACCTCCGGGGGATATCGCGTGAGCCACCCCTTGCCGTTATTGGTGCCGACGAACGCCTTGCCACCGGCCACGACCGGATTGCCGTAGGACTGGCTGCCGAGCGAGGCCACCCATGCGACATTCTTGCTCGTCGTGGACTTCCACTCGCCGGTGGTGGCGTCGAAGTCGCCGGGCGCCCACTCGGAGGGAATGTTCTTCGCCGGCGAGACATTGTTGCGCACCGGAGAGCCGCCCCACTGGTTCCAGTCGTTTGCGCTTGCCGAGATAGGCAGCGTAAGAAGCAGCAACGCAAGAGCCACCTTGTCTGGAGCCGCGCGCGGGGTTGCCCCTACCGTCTCGCCGGACGTTCGCTGCGGCACGACCAATCCGCCTACGGCGGATCGGTGCCCGGGCCTCCGCTCACTCGATGCTGGCTGCGTTCCGCCATCCATGGCTCCACTGGCCAGCAACGCCGGCTCAACGGTAGGGGCAACCCCGCTCACCCCGCACTCAGTGTGAAGCGTTTTTGTCATGCTCATTTCACAGCCTCCACGGACACGTTGTCGATGTAGATCTCGGAGTCTTTCGAGTTGCCGAAGAAGCCGGGGCTGCCTTGAAGATTGCCCGACGCATGCGTGGCCTCGATCGTCCAGGCCTCGGGCTCCAGCTCGCCACGCGGCCACACCTTGCCGCGGAGCACGGCCGCGGGCCCCTTGGTGCGGGCCTCCAGCTTCATCACATACCAGCGGCCCGCCTCCCACGAAAACGGGATCGTTTTCGAGAAGTAGGTCGCGACCTGCGGCGGCCAACTGCGCAGTTGAAGTTGCTGCGCGGCGCCCATGAGGTCGAGCGTGTCGCGCTGGGCGATGAGCCCCATGTCGGGCATCCGCGCCTTTTCGAGTGCGGCCGGATTGCCGAAGG
Organism: Planctomycetia bacterium; assembly: GCA_046074725.1. GTDB lineage: Bacteria > Planctomycetota > Planctomycetia > Pirellulales > UBA1268 > CACORA01. The sequence continues at coordinate 36,281 of JBJTOU010000037.1, read as the reverse complement.
CCTTTTGAAACGCATCGGCATCTGAATCGGCGGTCTTCGCTGAGGCGACGGCCGGATCACCCGGCTTCGCCACGCCCGTCTCCTGAGCGCGGAATTCAGCCCGGATCGAATAGTCATGCAGCCCGATCGGCCCGATCCAGCCTTGGCTGCGGGTGCCCTTGGGGATCGTGGTCACCTTCACGAGGCACTTCGAGCCATCCACCTCGCGGACGGCATGCCGATACCGCATCCCGATCCACGGCAGCGGCGGCTCGCCCTTCATCACGCCCGTCTTCGGATCCTTGGCCAGCGGGATCTCGTCGAAAGTGAATGTCCACGGCAGCGGCGGCATCGAGCGGATGCGTGCCTTGCCTTCGAGGCCGCCCACCTTCGCCGTCACGATCGCGGCGGCGTGCTGGCCGGCTGGCGCGGTGTAACCGCCGTCGCTCGAGACCGTGCCGGCAGTCGCGGTGAACGTGGCCGGCGATTCCTTCACGAACCGACCGGCGGCGTCGAAAAGCCTCGCCGTGAGCTGCACGGTTTCGCCCGCCGCGATCTGCGCCTCGGCGGGGATGACCTGCACCCACGCGGGCTCGCCCGCTGGGCCCCGCGTCGCGGCCGAGACAGCCTCGACCCGCGAGCCGCCCGGCTTGCTTGCGGCCGGCGCGACCCGTGTGCCGAGGCAATAGAGCCGTGCGCCTGTCGTAAGATAGAGCAGGCCATCAGCGGCGATCGGCGAGGCCGTCACCTCGTCCTCTTCATCGAGCCGCATCCGGTTCACGAACTTCACGCCGTCGGTCGTCGGCTCGAGCACGTGCCAGCCGCTCGTCGAGCAGACGTACAGTTTTCCGTCGGCCACGAGCGGACTGCCGCGGACAATCGTGCCGAGGAGTTTTTGCGGCCGGCCGACCTGCTCGCCCGTCGTGCGATCGAACACGTAGACCTTCGCGCCGTCGTCGATGAAATACACCCGCTCGCCGAGCACGACCGGCATCGACCGGCCGTCCATGATCCCCTTCTTCTGCCAGACGGCGGCCGTGGTCGTGATGTCGCCGGAGCCGGCCGCTTTGAACACGGTGGCCGATCCCATCGAGGTATTGTCGAGATTCTCCTCCGACTGCGAGATGATCACGGTGCCTTCATCCACGAGCGGAGGCGTGTTGATGCCGCGGCGGGAGAGCTTGAAGTTCCAGGTCGCCTTGCCGGTGCGCGGCTGGAAGTTCCAGACGCTCCCGTCGGACGAGCCGAAGACGAGCGCTGCCTGACCGCCGAAATCGGCGAGCGACGGCGTGCTGTAGGTCGTGTCTTCGGGCAGTTCCTTCGTGCCATTCATCCAGCGGACCTGGCCCGTCGCCTTGTCCATGCCGAGGAAACGATGCGCCGGCCGGGCCGTGTCGCCCCAGCCCGTGACGACGGCGCTGGCGATGACCAGATCCTCGAAGACGACCGGGATGTTCGTGCGGCCGCCGTAGGTGGAGAGAAAACCGAATTCCTCGTGGAGCGACCGCTGCCACTTCGTCGTGCCCGTCGTCGCATCGATCGCCGTAAAGACGCCGCAGACGCCATGCGCGAAGACGGTATTGCTCGCAGGATCGGCGATGACGGCCGACCAGCCGACCCGCTCGGCCGGCACGTCGGAGAGATAGACGTTGAAGATGTTTTCCCAGAGTTTTGTGCCCGTTGACGTGTCGAGGCAGAGCACCTTTTCCGCCTCCTCCTGCGTGCCCGGCTTGTGCCGCACCAGCGTGAAGAGCTTGCCGCCCATGATCACGGGCGTGGAGATGCCGCCGGCCTCGTCATTTTTCCAGAGCACGTTCGTGCCCTTCTCGGGATCGAACGAGGTTACCAGTGGTGGGCCGTCATAGTGGCGGTTTTGCAGTGGCCCGCGCCAATCGGGCCAGTCCGAGGCATGGGCCGCGGGGAAGGAGAGCAGGGCAAGGAACGAGGCGATTTTCAGAGTGGAACGGACCATCTTCATCACGATGAGGCTCCCAGGACTGCGTCAACTCCCCGCGCCCGCGGCTCGCGCATCGGCGGGCAGTTGCTGATCGACGACGGCCCGGGCTCCACGGCCCTCGTTCATCCGGCTCTCCACATCGTTGCGAATGCTTTCGAGATCGGCATTCCACCAGCGGCGGCGATCGGTCACGGCGGGCTCCGCCAGCGGCCGCACCAGGCGCATCCCGACACCGAGGGCCGGCTCCTCGGTGTACCACCACGGGCTCTTGGGGTAGTTGGGATCGATCTCCTTCCATGCCTCGTCCTCGGATCCACGGCGGGCCGCACTGCGGCACTGCGCCGGATCGTCGTAGTAGGCGCCGCCGCGGACCACCCGCCCGGAAAGCTTCGTGGGCCATTCGATGGCCTCCGCTGCGTTCACGGGCTGGGGCAGTGCGGCCTGCCTCGCGTAGCTCCCGGTGGCGAGTTGATCCACGACCCACTCGGCCGCGTTGCCATGCATGTCGTGAAGGCCCCAGGCGTTGGGCTTCTTTTCGCCGACCGGATGGGTCGTGTCGTCGGAGGTGTCGGCGAACCAGGCGACATCGGCGAGCGTGGCAGGATCGGCCCCGCACGACCAGGGCGTGGTCGTGCCGGCTCGGCAGGCATACTCCCATTCAGACTCGCTCGGCAGACGGTAGAAGCGGCCGGTGAGGCCGCTCAGCCAACCGGTGTATTGCCGTGCGGCGAACTGCGACATCGTCACTGCCGGCTGCGCCGGATTCTCGCCGTTGGTAAATGTCATCGTCGGATCGTAGAGCGACGACGGCGCGGTGATCGCGTCGGCGCGGTTGGCATCCGTGACCAGCCTCGTGCCCCCTGCCTGCAGCATCTTGAAGAGATCGCAGGCGGCCATGTAGGACTTGTATTCCCTCCACGTCACCTCGCAGCGGCCCATCCAGAAGGGGGCCACGGTCACGTCGAACGGCGGTCCCTCGAGATCGCTGCGGCCTGGCTCCGTGCCGGGGCTCCCCATGCGAAACGTGCCTCCTGGGACCGGGAGCATTCGAAACGTGACGTCGGTGCCAGGAATCCTTTCGTCATAGGCCACCATCCATCCGCCCGGCACGCGGATCGCAGGTCCATCGCCCGATGGCCGTGCGTCGCCGGCGACAAAGCCCGGCTGGGACTCGGCCGAAGCGGCTTCCACTCGAAGCGGCCAGAGAATGAGTGCAAAGGCGACGATCAGGCATGCGAGCCGGGATGCGGGCATGAGCGCTCCGGATGAAAAAGGGTGGGGGAGGGCTGGCAGGAAACGGCCCGCCGGAGACCGTAGAGTGTACTCTGTTGAAGAGTTCACCGCCCACGCGCGAGCATGTTTCTGTGGCCGCCCCCAAGCCCACTAAACCGAATCCCCCAGCCGCCAGCAAGCGGTCCGGTGCATCCAAGGCGGCCGATGCGCCCGCCGAGCGGGTCGTGGCCGAAAACCGGAAGGCCCGCCACGACTACGAAATTCTCGACACCCTTGAATGCGGCATCGCGCTGGTAGGCAGCGAAGTGAAGAGCCTCCGGGCCGGACGAATGTCGCTCGACGAGGCCTATGGAAGGGTGGAGCGGGCCGAGGTGTGGCTGCTGGGCTGTGACATCCCCGAGTATGAGAAGGCCAACCAGCTCAACCACAAGCCAAAGCGGCCTCGGAAACTGCTCATGCACCGGCGCGAGATCCGCACGTTCGCCGACATGGCCTTCGAGAAGGGGCTCACGCTCGTCCCCCTCAAGATGTATTTCAAGAACGGCCGGGTGAAGGTGCTCATGGGAATCGGCCGCGGCCGCAAGACGCACGATAAGCGGCAGAAGCTCAAGGCGGAGACGGCCAAGCGGGAAATTGAAAGTGCCCTCCGCGGCCGGGGTCGCGGAGGGCACTGACTGATCGAAAAAGGTTTGTCCGCCGCGACGGCTCAGGCCTCGTTTGCGCCGACCAGTACGCCGTTGGTGGCGTCGGTCGAATCCTCGGGATGCCACAGCGGCATGCCCCGCTGGATCCGCTCGGCGAGGATGTCGATCTTCTGCCTGGAGCCGGCCGGTGCGCTGGTGGCAACGAATTCCGGCGTGGTCTGCGGCTCAAAATTCTCGTCATGACCGTACAGCTCGATGATCTCAAAAACGTTGCGAATCCGGGCCATCGGAGGGAACCAAGTCCTTTCTTGATATGGGGAGTCCTGATCCCAAAGGGGGCCAGCCGATCCGGCACCCCTCGGGATTGTTTTTCCGAAATGTCTTTCGAACTGCCGACTCCAGCCTCGTGGGCGGTGCGCGGACACCGGAGACTGTCGGTCAACCCACAACCCGTTGATGGGAGCGGCAGGTGCCGCAACGGGAGATGATCGTGGTGACCGTCCGCATTATGGACGTCGGATGACGAGAGTCAAACATTTTTGAACAAGATTTTCGGCCGCGAAAAACAGGCGTTTTTTGCCTGCATGGCCGTCACGACCGGCATGCTTTGCCGTCGCACGTTCCGGCGAGAATCGCCAGCTTTTCCGATCAGCCTTCGCCGCCCGGCCCGCCGGATGGGATCGTGATCTCGATGTCGCCGGGGGGCGGAGACGATGACGAGGTGGTGGGCTCGGCCGTGGGATCGAATTTCGGCGTATCGACGCCGGTTCGTTCCTCGAGATCGGCCGTGAGATGCAGGTGCTCCCCTCCACCGGCGGGGCGGATTTCCAGGAGCGTCACGCCCCAGTCCTTGCCGAGTTTCTTGCCTTCGACCACCACCAAGCCCTTGCCCTTCGGCCCGGTGGCTTCGAACTGCATCGCCGCGATCCCGTCGGTCTCGTTGGCACGGCCGACGATCGACGGGCTGAACTCGATCCTTTCACCGAGCACGGAAGCGACGCGGGCATTTTTCAAAACCTCGTCCTTGGCGGCGGCCACGACCGGATGGCTCGAAAGCCGGCTGCAGCCGGCCAGGGCGAGCAGGAAAGCACAACAAACGGCGGTCCTTCGAAGCATCGGCGTTCCTCCTGAACGTGTGTGGCGCACCCGACGATGGTTCACAGGTGATCGCGGATGAAAGCGGACGATCAGCCCTTGGCGTCGTTGGCCCGGCACCAGGCGATTTTCTCGGATGTCGTGGTGGGCAGAGGGCCGGCGGCTGGCTTGGCCGCCTTTGCCTTCACGACCGGCGCCGGCGCGGCTGCGGGTTCTTCGGAAGCCGCTTCCTCGACCGCCGGCGCAGGAGCAGGAGCCTTTGCGGCCGGTGCCGCCGATGCACCGCGAGCGGCCGCAAGAATCTCAGCTGTGGAGGGCCGGCTGCCTGCCGGCTTGGCCGCGGCGGCTCCTCCTCCCTTGCCGCGTGCGGCGGCGAGGATGTCGGCGGTGGAGGGCTTGCCGGCCGCGGGCTTGGCGGCGGTTGGTTTGGCAGGAGCGGGCTTGGCGGGTGCCGCGGCCTTCGCGGGCTTCGCCTCGGGCGGCTTGGGCAGCGGCTTGGGAACGATCTTCAAGGCCGAAGGATCGATGTCGTACCAGCCGATGTTGTTGTATTGATCGAACTCGACCAGGCAGCGGCCGTTCATGTTGACGGTCTTGACCTGCCCGGTGGTCTTCGCGAAACGGGCCAGTTCGGGGGCGGGGGAGTCGATGACGACGTGCTTGTCGGTCCACTCCGACTTCAGGCGTTCGATGACGTCGAACATGGCTGTTTCCACGGGACGGGGAGGCAGGTCCGGGGGAAGAACCTCCGGAACACCCTCACGAATCTGACCAATTCCGGGGGCGATCGCAAGCCACGAGCCCCGCGGCTCCAAAAGCATAGCTCCACTCGATCGTGGCGGGCAGGTTCCCGGGCCTGTCGGAGGGCTCCACGACCAGCCTGCCACCGGCGGCATGGTAGGTCGACCCGAGCCAGACGGGCGGCTCGGCTACCCGGCATGCGATTTCGAAACGGACATGGCCGGGGCGGGTGGGATCGGCCCCGATGCTCGCCGAAAAGTGGGACCGCCCGGCACGGCCCACGCCGAGGATCGCCGGGCCGGAGGCCGTCTGGGTCGGGGAAAGTTCGACGAGCACGGGAGAGGCCGGCCAGCGATCGTCCCCATCGTCCGTCCGCGGGCCTTCGACCGATCGCCACACATGCCCCTCGCCCACGCTCACCTCGTGCGACCAACGATCGCCCATCCATGTGAACCGGACGGTGACGGGGCCGATCGTGATGGGTGGCTGGGGGGCTGGCATGGGTTTGTGGATGGGCCTTCGCCCACGAGCCGGTAGCATACGCAAACATCTCTCCCCAGGCAGTTCGCCCGGAGCATCCCGTGGAACCGCGTCGCTCGCTCGGCTGGCCGATCCTGCTGGGCATCGTCCTCATCGGGTCGATCATCGCGCTGGGCGTGGGCTGGGTGCTCGTCAGCATCGCCGCAGCCATCGGGTCGGAAAACGCCGTCTTCTACTGGGCGGCGATGGGGGTTGGGGTGGCGCTGCTCGTGCTGGTGCTCGTGGGGGTGATCGTCTACCTCGCGCTCACGGTCAAGGCGATCGCCCTCTCGCAGCGGCAGAGTAATTTCATCGACAGCGTGACCCACGAGCTGAAAAGCCCGCTGGCGTCGCTCAAGCTCTATCTGCAGACGCTGACCCGGCGGACGGTGCCGCCCGACCAGCAGGCCGACTTCCACCGGTTCATGCTCCAGGATGTCGAGCGGCTCGACACGCTGATCGACCATCTGCTCGACGCCGCCAAGACGATGCAGCGGCGTCCAGCGGGATCCGACGAGGTCACGCCTCTGGTGCCGGTGCTCGAGCGGTCCCGTGCGAGTGCCGTGCAACGGCACGGCATCGACGAGTCGTGCGTACGGCTCGACTGCGACGACGGAGAAGACCTAAAGGTCCGCGGCCGCGAGGCCGATCTCGAGATCGTGTTCCGCAACCTGATCGACAACGCGGTGAAGTATTCGCTGCCGGAGCCGCAGGTCGACGTGACGGCGCAGCGCCTGCCCGACGGGAAGGTGCTCGTGCGGGTCGCCGACAACGGCCCCGGCATCCCGATCTCGCAGCGTTCCCAGGTCTTTCGCCGCTTCGTCCGGCTGGGGAGCGAACTGGAGCGGTCGAAGCCGGGCACCGGGCTGGGGCTCTTTCTCGTCCGTTCGCTCGTGCGTCAGCTCCGCGGACGAGTGACCGTGAAGGGGCGGTTCCTTGAACGCGGCACGGTCATGGAGGTGGAACTGCCGGGGGCGGCGTAGCGGCGTGTTGCGACGCGATCTCGAAGCCGCCATCGTGTGCCAAGAGGCTGCGGTCGCGGACGGCGCGGGAGACCCAGCCGAGAAAGAGGCCGCAGAGGACGACGAACGAGACCGGCAGCAGCGCGACGGCGGCGCGGAAGGCGGGCATGCGGTCGGTGGCTTCCGTCGTCGTCACTCCCGCGGCCTCCATGCCGGCCGCCGCGGCGGCGAACCCGAGGCTCATGAGTCCATAGCCCACGTTGACCGCCAGCCCTCGAAAACTCAGCACCGTCGCCCGGCGGTCGGAGCCGACGAGTTGATTGAGGTAGTGGCTCTGAAGGAAGACGACCATGCGCATCGTGAGCGAGAGGAGGATCGCAAACGCCACTCCCAACACGGGCACGAATAACGCCGTGCCGACGAGGCCGGCGAGCGTGATGGCGACGAGCACGACGAAGTTGCGTCGCGGGCTCGCCTGGATCGCCAATCGACGGATCGGGCCCGCGGCCATCAGGCTTACCGAGGCCGACAGGGCGCCGACGAGCCCGAAGGCCGGCTCCGGAATGGCGATCTCGCGATAGATCTCGCTGGAGACGACGAGCAGTTGGCGGATCGGCTGGTCGCACAGCACGCCTGCCATGATCACGGCGAGCACGAGCGGATGGGCGAGGATCCACGAGCCGGTTGCGATTGTCTCCCGAAACGGGGCGAGCAGGCCGATGTCCGCAGACGCCTTCTCGCGCGGCGGCTCCCGCATGGCGAGCGTCGCGGCGACGGCGGCCAGGGCTGATCCCAGCGTGAGCCACACCGGGAGCCGGAACGTGTCGGCCGCCGTGAGCGTGGGGGGAAGGCCGACGGAGACGGCCAGCATGTTGAGCGGTCGCGGATCATAGAGCAGGCTGCCGGCCACCATCGTGGCGATCGTCACGATCGCTCCGGCCTGCATCAATGTTTCGAGCACCTTCGGCCACTCGGCCGATCGTCCGGCGGCCTGCAGCGAATCGTAGGCCAGCGCCTCGTCGGCGCCGGAGGCGAGCGCCTCCGCGGCGCCGCTCACGATCCGGTTGAGCAAAAGGGCCGGAAAGACCCATCGCGACGGCACCGGCACAAGGCACAATAGCAGCATCTCGACCACCATCAGCCCGGCGGAGGCCACGAGCAATCGCCGACGGCCGACGAGATCGGCTAGCGCCCCCGACGGAACCTCGAGCAGCACGATCGCGGCGGCCCAGACGGCATTGAGGATGCCGAACTGCTCGAGGGTGACCCCGAAATCGAGGAACATCACCATGAAGACGGGATAGTAGAAACGGACGTTGAAAAGAATCCGAAACGCCACGAAGAGCGCCGCGTTGCGGCGGGCGAGCGAGGCGGCCGGGTTGGCCGCCGGCGATTCAGGATGAGCGTTCATGGGCGAACCCGGGCCTGGAGTGGCGGGCCTTTCCGATCGACGTGCGACTGTTCTAATCGAGGCATGAATCAAACACCTACCGCACCGCACGGCGGCCATGCCGCCACCGCCCCGACTGTCGATATCGTCCCCGTCCGACGGGTGCTCGTGAGCGTTTTCGACAAGGCCGGCATCGACCGACTCGCCAAGGGGCTGAAGGCGGCGGGCGTCCGCGTCGCCAGCACCGGCGGCACCGCCTCGGCGCTTGCCGCTTCTGGACTCGACGTCGAGGATGTCTCGGCCATCACTGGATTTCCCGAGGTTCTCGATGGCCGCGTGAAGACGCTCCACCCCAACATCTTCGCCGGCATCCTCGCCCGCGGCGATCGCCCCGACGATCTCGCGGTGCTCGCGGAGCACGGCATCGAGCGGTTCGACGCGGTGATCGTCAATCTCTACGCCTTCCAAAGCGTGATCGCCAAGCCGGATTGCACGGCCCCTGAGGCAATCGAACTGATCGACATCGGCGGCCCGAGCCTCGTGCGGGCCGCCGCGAAGAACCATGCCTTCACGGCCGTCGTCACCCATCCCGATCAATACGACGATTTCCTCGCGGCGATCGGTCGTGGCGGCACGTCGCTGGCCGAACGCCGGCTCTTCGCGGCCCGCGCCTTCGAGCACACGGCCGGCTACGATTCCGTGATCGCCCGGTGGATGGCCCGGCACGCGGGGCTCGTGGCGACGGCGGCGGCCCCGGCCGTGCACGAGCAGCATGCGCCCCCGCTGCCCGCGCGGTTCTCGCTCGACCTCGAGCAGCGGCTTCCGCTCCGCTACGGCGAGAATCCGCACCAAGCGGCCCTCCTCTACGCCCCCGCCGGAACGAAGCTCGGCCTCGCGGGCCTGACGCAGCTATGCGGCAAGGAGCTTTCCTACAACAACCTGCTCGACCTCGATGCCGCCGTGCGGCTGGCGAACCTGATCGAGGAACCGGGCGCCGTGGTCATCAAGCACACCAATCCGTGCGGTGCCGCCAGCGACTCGGCGATCGACAAGGCGCTGGCCACCGCGATGGCGGCCGATCCGACGAGCGCCTTCGGCTCGATCGTGGCGGTCAACCGCACGTTTGACCGCGCCTGTGCCGAGGTGCTGCTCGCCCCGGGCCTGTTCGTCGAGGTGATCGCCGCGCCGGCGTTCGAGCGGTCGGCTGTCGAGCTGCTCACCACGAAGCCGACATGGAAGGCAAGCGTGCGGATGGTGGAGGTGCCCCCCGGCAATCCGTGGGACGCGACCGATGGGCTCGAACTCCGCGGCGTCGCCGGCGCCCTGCTCGCCCAACGCCCCGACGACACGCCCGACGATCCGTCGCTCTGGCGGACGGTCACGAAGACGGCTCCTCAGGCCGACCTCACGCCGGCCCTCGACTTCGCCTTCACGATCGTTCGCCGGCTAACGAGCAACGCCATCTGCGTCTGCCAGGGGACGAGCCTCGTTGGCGCGGGGATCGGCCAGACGAGCCGGGTGGACTCGGTGCGGATCGCGCTTGAAAAGGCGGGCGATCGGGCCCGCGGCGCCGTGCTCGCCTCCGATGCCTTCTTCCCGTTCCCCGACTCGATCGATCTGATCGCCCGGGCCGGCATCGCCGCCGTCGTGCAGCCGGGTGGATCAAAGCGGGATGCGGAGGTGATCGCGGCGGCGGATGCTGCCGCGATCCCGATGGTGTTCACGGACCGGCGGCATTTTCGACACTAACTGTACGGAAACCTCGCCATCCATGGCCTCGGTTTCCTTGCCGACCTCCGGTCGGAAGGGGGCCTTGCCTCCAGCACGGCGGTCCATGATCGGGCACGGTGCCCGGAGCGAATGGCCGGCGATCGGGTGCGGCTCGTTCGAAGCCATGTTGTGCGAGTTGATGAGCAGCGATGCTGCGACGCCCCTCGGCTTGATATAACCGTTTCATGAACTCGATCCTCGAACAGATTGTCGAGCGGAAGCGCAAGGAGGTGGCGCAGCAGCGGGAGCGGGTGCCGTCGGCGGCGCTCGAGGGACGGCTTTCGGTGGCCCCGGCCGTGCGCGACTTTTTCGCCGCGGTGTCACGGCCGGGAGCCATGAATCTGATCGCGGAGTTCAAGCGAAAGAGCCCGTCGGCGGGTGAGATCAGGCCCGGGGCAGCCGTCGAGGAGGTCGTTCTCGGCTACGCGGCCGCCGGTGCCGCCGCGCTCTCCGTACTCACCGATGCCTGGGATTTCGGTGGCAGCCTCGTCGATCTCGAAGCGGCGCGGATCGCCGTCCCGCTGCCGACACTCCGGAAGGAATTCGTGATCGATCGCTACCAGGTGCTCGAGGCCCGGGCGCACGGGGCCGATGCCGTGCTGCTCATCGCCGAATGCCTCGACGACTGCCACCTGCGGAGCCTCTATCGCGACATCCTCGACCTCGGCATGACGCCGCTCGTGGAATTGCACGACGAGGAGAACCTGCCCCGCGTGCTCGATCTGGGGGCCACGCTCGTGGGCATCAACAACCGCAACTTGAAGACGATGACCACCGACCTCGGCCATGTGATGCGGCTGCGGGAGCGCGTGCCCGACGACGTGGTGCTCGTCGCCGAGAGCGGGATCAAGACCCGTGCCGACGTCGAGCGGCTCGAGGCGGCGGGCATCGGTGCCATGCTCGTCGGCGAATCGCTCCTCAAGCAGCCCGACCCGGCCGCCGCCGTGGCCCGACTCCTCGGGCGGTAGTGGCGTCGTCTCAGCACGCGTCACGGCCGCCGAGTCATCGCCCGGCCGCGACGTCGTCTTTGACGAACCGATAGCCCGTGCCGCGGACCGACAGAAAGTGTCGTGGCTTCGATGGATCCTCCTCGAACGATTTCCGCAGCTTGAGCATGAAGGTGTCGATCGTGCGCGTCGCCGGGGCGCGGGTGAGGCCCCACACGTTCTTGAGCAGCTCCTCCCGAGACACGACGACGCCCTCGTGCTCCACGAAATAGCGGAGCAGCTTCATCTCCAGGCTCGTCAGCCGCACGGCCTCGCCTCCGGCCGTCGCCTCCCAGGTGTCGAAATTCACCTCGGCCGAGCCGAATCGGACGATGGTGCCCCGGCTTCCGTTTCCTTCGCCGGCTACCGACGCCGCGGCCCTTCGTCGCCTCGCGAGCAGGTTGCGGATGACTGAGAGAAGCTCCTCCAGATCGAACGGCTTCTGGAGGTAGACATCGGTGCCGGCATCGAACCCGCGGATGCGATCCTCGACAAGCGTGCGGGCAGTGAGCATGACCACCGGCACAGGATTGTCGCCCGCCCGGATCGCTTCACAGATGGCATAGCCGCTCATTCCCGGGAGCATGAGGTCGAGAACGACCAGATCGACCGGCGGTGCGCCCGGCGCCAGCGCGTCCAATGCCGACTGGCCGTCGCCCACCGCCGTCACACGGTAGCCTTCCGACTCCAGGTTGAACTTGATCCCGATGGCGAGATGCTGCTCGTCTTCGACGACGAGAATGTGGGGCATCGCGGCATCTTACCGCACGAGGACGGTCCGTTCACGTACCGGCCTGGCATAGCCGTGGGCCACGAACCACTCGAAGGCATCCTGCACCGTGTCCTCGAACGGGCGAAACGAGTAGCCGAGCTCGGACCTGGCGCGGCGGCTCGAAAAATGATGCGGCAGCATCGACATCGTCACCGCCGCCGAGTTCACGGGTGGCTCGCGGCGGCTCGCCATCCCGGCCAGATCGCCGAAGAAGCCCACCACGCGGAGCACGATCGGCCCCGCGGCCCCGAGCGGCTGGATGCGTCCGCCCGTGCGGGCGAACACCTTCCATGCTTCGAGATACGAGAGCGGATGCCCACCCAGGATGTAGCGGCGGCCGGTGCGCCCGCGGTCCATCGCGGCGAGGATGCCCGCGGCTACGTCGCGGACATCGACGAAGTCGTTGCCGCCCGGAGGCGCGAAGAGCCCTTTGCCGGAGGCCACTTCGACGAGCATCCGGCCGCTCGACGGCTTCCAGTCCCACGGCCCGAGCATGAAGACCGGGTTGACGATCACGGCGTCGAGGCCACGATCCACCTCCGCGAGCACGGCCGCCTCCGCCTCCCGCTTGGTCACGACATACGGGCACTCCGGCATGCCGCCCGGGGGCGTCTCTTCGTCGGCGGGCTCGCCGTCGGCACGCAGGCCGATGGCATCGACGCTCGACACATGAATCATCCGGGCCCCGGCGCGGCGGGCGCAGCGGGCGACGAGTTCCGTGCCGACGACATTCACCCGGTGCATCTCGTCGAGATGCCTCCATCCGCAATGCACCATCGCGGCAGAGTGGACGACGAACGATGCCCCGTCGATCGCGGACTGCAGCGAGTACTCGTCGTCGAGCGTGCCGCGGGCTGTTTCGATCGGGAGTCCGGCGAGGGCCGGATCATCCCCGCCACGATTCGGCCTCACGAGGGCCCGCGCGGTTCGGCCACGGTTGAGGAGGAGGCGGACGACGTTGTTGCCGACCAGACCCGTCGCCCCGGTGACGAGGCAATCCACGGCCGTGGGAATGCCACGGCGGCCGGACATCGACATGCGAATGGATGCTTCCACGATCGGATCGCTCCTTGGGCCGTTCCACATGGCCGGGCTGGTCGATCCGTCGTCGTGAACCCGGGCCGATTCTAATTCGGCTGGAAAGACGGGGCGACTTTCACGAGGGAGGGGGGCGCCGGATTTGACGAACGGGGCGATCACCCCCGAAGATGCTCGCGGTCGTGCCGGAAAGTCTTGAAAATCATCGAGTTAAGACAGTTTGGAGGATGCTGGCGTGGCGGATCTTGCGGTGAGGCCGGTGGAGAGCCGGTCGGAGCAGAAGCGGTTTGTCCGGCTCCCCTGGCGGGTCTACCGAGACGACCCCTGCTGGATGCCGCCCCTCGTGATGGCCCAGGAAGAGCTTCTCGGCTTCCGCCCACATCCCTTCTATGAGAAGTCGCGAAGCCGGTCGTTCCTCGCCACCCGTGGCGGCACCGACGTCGGCCGGATCACCGCAATCGTCAATGCGGGACACATCGAACGGCATGGGGAGCAGAGAGGCTTCTTCGGGTTTTTCGAGTGCGACGACGACCCCGCCGCGGCCCGGGCCCTCTTCGGCGTGGCCTCCGACTGGCTGGCCGGCCAGGGCATGACGAGTGTGCGCGGCCCGACGAATCCTTCGCTCAACTACGAATGCGGCCTCCTGACGGAGGGCTTCGACACGCCCCCCTTCTTCATGATGACGCACAACAAGCCCTACTACGCCGGCCTCGTCGAGGCCAACGGGTTCCGCAAGGTGGAGGATCTCTACGCCTTCTGGGGTCGGATGTCGATGCTCGAGACGATCGACAAGAAACTCGGCGTCATGGTGGAGGGGGTGAAGGAGCGGTTCGGCGTGACGGTGCGGCCGCTGGACCGGAAGCGGTTCGACGATGAAGTGCGGATGTTCCTCGACATCTACAACTCGAGCCTCGGCGGTACCTGGGGCTTCGTGCCGCTCACGCCGGGCGAGGTGAACCACATGGCCGCGAGCATGAAGCACCTGATCGTGCCGGAGCTTGCGCTCGTCGCCGAGGCGGAAGGCAAACCGATCGGCACGGTCTTCTGCCTGCTCGACTACAACCCCCGCATCAAGGCGATCAATGGCCGGCTCTTTCCGTTCGGGTTCCTGAAGCTGCTCTGGAACAAACGGGCGATCAAGCGGATGCGGGCGATCAGCACCAACGTGATCCCCGAGTATCAATCGTGGGGTGTCGGACTCGTGCTGCACGCCTCGCTCGTGCCGCGGCTCCACGACTGGGGCATGGATGAGGTGGAGTTTTCCTGGGTGCTCGAAAGCAACCACCTCTCGAAGCGGACGCTCGAACGCGGCGGGGCGCTCGTGACCAAGAAGTATCGGATCTACGATCGGTAGGGGATCGGTAGGGGATCGGTAGGGTGGGGCTGCATCCGGGGGGGAGGGGTTGCCCGTGCCCTCTCGTCGGACGTTCGCCTCGGCCCTCCAGGCCTCGGCTCTCTGCATGTCCGCTTCGCTAGCCATAGCGCCTCCGCTTCGCAATCCATGGCTTCGCTCGCTCCCATAGCCCGCTCGAGGGCACGGGCAACCCCTCCCGTGCTGACACGATTGCCCTCCAGGCCTCGTTCACTCGATGCCGGCTCCATTCACGGGCAACCCCTCGCGGATTTCGGGAGGGATTCCGTGACAGACGTTGATCACGTCCCGGGACGTCTTGGCCGGTAGCCGATCGATGTGCGGGGGCGACGTTGCTTGCCTGGGCCGCCTCGGATGTGGTCGCCCGACGTTCGCTCCGTGAAGGCCTGCGTGGCCTCGCGGCGCTTCTTGTCGAGCGCCTCCTTCGGTGGACGGTCGGGGATCAGGCAGTCGCAGCCGCTGCCGATCAAGTCTTGCCGGCCCGCCTGCTCGAGCGATCGCCGGACCTCGAAATAGTTCTCCGGCTTGAAGAACTGGAGCAGGGCCCGCTGCATCCGCCGGTCCTTCAGGCCCTTGGTCACCTTCACCGGCTGCCGAGTCATCGGGTCAAGGCCCGTGTAATACATGCAGGCGGCGATGTCGAAGGGGCTCGGGATGAAGTCCTGCACCTGGTCGGGCTTGTAGCTGTTGCGCTTGAGGAAGAGGGCGAGATCGATCATCTCCTCGATGCCGCTTCCCGGGTGGCTGGCGATGAAATAAGGCACGGTGTATTGCTTCTTGCCGACGCGGCGGCTGGCCGCCTTGAAGGCCTTGTCGAACTCGACGTAGTCCTCGGCCGACGGCTTTTTCATCAGGTTCAAAACCTCGGGATCGGTGTGCTCCGGTGCGACCTTGAGATGACCGCCGACATGGTGCTCGGCGAGGTCCTGCAGATATTCCGGATCGCGACGGGCCAGATCCATGCGCACGCCGCTGGCGACGAGCACCCGCTTCACGCCCTCCACGCTTCGGGCCTCGCGCATCAGGCTCTTGAGCGGCCCGTGATCGGTGCCGAGCAGCTTGCAGACGGTCGGATGCACGCAGGAGAGCCGGCGACATTTGGCCTCCACCTCCGGCCGCGTGCACCGCATCTGATACATATTGGCCGTCGGGCCGCCGATGTCCGACACCGTGCCCTTGAACCCGGGCTGGCGCGCCAGAAGTTTGATCTCGGTGATGATCGAATCCTGGCTGCGACTCTGGATGATCCGCCCCTCGTGGGCCGTGATCGAGCAGAAGGTGCAGCCGCCGAAGCAGCCCCGCATGATCTGCACGCTCGTTTCCACGACCTCGAACGCGGGAATGCGGGCCGTGCCGTAGGAGGGATGCGGCCGCCGCGTGAATGGCAGCCCATACACCTCGTCCATCTCGTCCTGCTCGAGGGGCAGGGCGGGGGGATTCACGACGATCGATTCGCGGCCATGCCGCTGGACGAGCCGCCTGGCGTTGTGGGGATTCGTCTCCAGATGCGCGATCCGCGTCATGTCGCAGAAGGCGAGTGTGTCGCGCGACACGGATTCGTAGTCGGGCAGTTCCACCGTGTCGGCCGCGCCGCCCCCCGGGCCGGTCGGTGGCGGCTCGCTCGCACCGAGCCGGTAGGCGACGCCCCGTAGATCACGGAGATCCTTGGCCGTCTTGCCCGCCGCGAGGCCGCGGGCGATTTCGAGGATCGTCCGCTCGCCCATGCCGAAGACGACCAGATCGGCCTTCGAGTCCATCAGGATCGAACGGCGGACCGTGTCGCTCCAGTAGTCATAGTGGGCCAGTCGCCTGAGGCTCGCCTCGACGCCGCCGGCGACGACAGGCGCACCGGGAAAAGCCTCCCGCGACCGTTGGCAGTAGGCGAGCGTGGCGCGGTCGGGCCGCCGGCCGATCTCGCCGTTGGGGGAATAGGCGTCGTCGTTCCGCACCTTTCGGTTGGCCGTGTAGTGATTGATCATCGAATCCATGTTGCCGGCCGACACGCCGAAGAAGAGCCGTGGCCGGCCGAACTGGCGCCAGGGCTCGCAGGAATGCCAGTCGGGCTGGGCGAGCACGGCCACGCGGAAGCCGGCAGCCTCCAGGAGCCTGGCGAGGAGGCCGTTGGCGAAGCTCGGGTGATCGACGTAGGCATCACCACTGACGAAGACGACATCGACCTCGTTCCAGCCGCGGGCGAGCATTTCCTCGCGGGTGGCCGGAAGGGGAGGGCGCGGCGAACGGTCGTGTGGCAGGTGGAGGGACATCGGCGTGCAGCCAGGAACGGAGCCTCTCTCCGGAGTGTACCCGCGGGAAATTGCACTGGCCCGCCAGTGGTATATTCACGACATTCGCCAGGAGGAGGTTCCTGCGTGACCGCTACGATCCATCGTGTCGTCTCCTGCGCGGCGTTCGTAGCCGCATGGGCCGGCGCGTCGATGGCGGAAGTGCCCCCCTCCGCGGAGCAGATCGCGGCCTGGATCGATGCCCTCGGGGCACCGCAGTTTTCGCAGCGGGAAGCGGCCACCCGCAGCCTCGTCGAGGCCGGTGTGGCCTCGCTGCCCTCGCTTCGCGAGGCCATGCGCCGGGGCGACCTCGAGGTGAGCAGCCGGGCCATCGAGGTCGCGCGAGGCATCCTCGGAGGAGACGATGCGGAGGCATCAGCCGAGGCCGAGCGGTTCCTGGAATCGGTCGCCGAGGGGGACGACCCGGCCGCCGCCCGCCTCGCCGGCGACACCCTCGACTTCCATGTCCTTGGCATGGCCGATGACGCTCGCGAGAAGCTGCAGTCGCTCGGGATGGAATTCGTTCGGGCGCTTGTCGTGACAGGCCAGCAGGGATGGCATGCGAAATTCTCCGCCGGCTGGCGGGGCACGACGGACGACCTGCGGCTGCTCCTGCGTGTGCCCGGCATCGTGGTCGTCAGCCTCCATGGCGTGAGGATTGGCGATGCCGACCTCGCCATCCTCGGCAGGCTTCGGCAGGTGGCCCGTGTCGAACTGTATGGAACGGGGGTCGATGGAAAGCAGGTGGCATCCCTCGCCGCCAAACTGACCGACACGAAGGTCGAGTGGCGGAGAGGCGGCAAGCTCGGCGTGGTCGGACAACCGACCATCGGGCCATGCCTCATCACGATGGTTCAGCCCGATTCGGCCGCCGACAAGGCGGGCGTGCAAGTGGGCGACATCATCACGAAGGTCGATGGCACCGACTTGGCGAACTTCGAGGAGTTGACCGGCCGGATTGGCGCGAAGGGCCCCGGCGAGAAGATGGAATTGGAAGTCAGCCGTGGCCCGCCGGCCGGTCCGCAGGAGCGGTTCGTGCGCACAATCGAATTGGACGGATGGTGATGGAGAAACGCATGGCAGGCGAACAGCGGACAGGCGAGCTGGTCGATGTGCGGTGGCATGCCCATGCCGTGAGCCGCGCGGATCGGGAGAAGGCCGCGGGGCACAAGGGCTGCGTGCTCTGGTTCACCGGGCTTTCGGGCTGCGGCAAGAGCACGCTTGCCAATCTCGTCGATCGCAGGCTCCACGACCGCGGCTGCCGGACGTTCATCCTCGACGGCGATAACGTGAGGCACGGGCTCAACGCCTCCCCGGCCATCCTGGAGCCGCGGCACGGGGCCGGCTTCGCAACGCGGTTCGGCCTCGGATTCGGGCCGGAGGACCGTGAGGAGAACATTCGCAGGATCGGCGCCGTGTCCGAACTCTTCGCCCAGGCCGGCATCGTCACGCTCACGGCCTTCATCAGCCCCTACCGTCGCGATCGCGACGCCGTGCGAGCGATGCTTCCCGCCGGCGACTTCATCGAGATCCACGTGAAGGCGCCGCTGGGCGTCTGCGAGGGCCGCGACCCGAAGGGGCTCTACAAGAAGGCCCGGGCCGGCGAGATCAAGGGATTCACGGGAATCGACGATCCCTACGAGGAGCCGCTTCATCCGGAGATCGTGCTCGACTCGGCCTCAACGCCTCCCGACGTCCTCGCCGATCAGGTGATCGGCTGGCTGGAGGAAGCAGGCATGATTCCGCGAGGGTCTACTTCCCCACGAACTCGATGATGTTGCCGTCGGGATCGCGGAAGCAGGTGAGCTTGAGACCGCCCGGAGCGGTCGTCTCCGGGATGTCCACCGGTGACTTCATCAGTGGCTTCACGCCCGCCTTTTCCAGCCGCGCGACCGAGGCCTTCATGTCCTTGACGATGATCGTCAGGTAGCGGAAGCCGGTGTGCGAGTGGATGAACTGGTTGTCGCCGGTGCGTTGCGCCGGATCTGCCAGCTGCATGAGTTTGATCTTCGTGGCCTCCGGGCCGTCGCCAAGCACGAAGGCGCGGACGGTCAGCGACAGGCCATCGGTGAGTCCGGCATCGGTCGCCACGGGGCCGGGCACGCTGAAACCCGGCACTTCCGTAAAGCCGACGACATCGGTGTAGAACCGAGCCGACTTCTCGAGATCGCTCACGACCATGCCGAGGTCGATCGTGGTACGGGCAAACGCCCCCGGCTCCGCGGCGACGCAAGGACAAAGACTCGCCAGAGCGATCACGAAGGCGATATGCAAACGCATGAGAAGTTCCTTTGGGGTTTCAATCCTCGCCGCCGCGAGGCGGCCACGGTCGCCTCGGAGGTGCGACCGCTGCTTCGGGCGAGCAGGCTCGCCCGAAGCCAAGCCCGACGGGGCCATGGATGGCCCGTCGGGCGTAAACCATGGATGGCCTGTTTTGGACGTTGTGAAGGCATGGACTGCGTCGCTGGATGCGACGCCCTCTTCCGACCGGAGGTCGGCAAGCCCGACGGGGCCATGGATGGCCCGTCGGGCGTGTAATCAGTCCAGGAAACCGGAAAGCTCTTCGCTGCGGGCCGGGGCCTGGAGCTTCCGCACCGCCTTCGCCTCGATCTGGCGAATCCGCTCGCGGGTCACCTTGAAGATGTGCCCCACTTCCTCGAGCGTGTAGCTGTAGCCATCGCCGAGACCGTAGCGGAGTTTGATGATCTCACGCTCACGGTAGGAAAGGCTCTTGAGCACCTTCGCGATCCGGTTTCGGAGCATTTCCTGGGCCGCACCGACGGCCGGGTTCTCGGCACCGGTGTCCGGGAGCAGATCGCCGAAGTGGCTGTCTTCACTGTTCCCCACCGGGCGGTCGAGACTGATCGGGTAGCGGCTCATCGCCGTGACCCGTCGCGTCTCGTCCACCGGCGTGCCGGCCCGGGCGGCGATCTCCTCGATCGTCGGCTCGCGGCCGTATTCCTGGAGCAGCGTGCGGGCGACATTCCTCACCCGCGACATCGTCTCCACCATGTGCACCGGGATGCGGATCGTGCGGCTCTGATCGGCCACCGCGCGGGTGATCGCCTGTCGGATCCACCAGGTGGCGTAGGTACAGAACTTGAAGCCGCGGCGGTATTCGAACTTGTCCACGGCCCGCATCAGGCCGGCATTCCCCTCTTGGATCAGATCAAGGAAGGAGAGGCCACGGTTGCGGTACTTCTTGGCGATCGAGACGACGAGCCGGAGGTTGCCCTCGGAGAGCCCCCGCTTCGCCTTCTGATACTTCGCGAAGATGACGCGGATCTCGTCGATCCGCCGCTTCAGGCTGCGGGGCGTCTCCTGGCAGGCTTTGAGGATGGCCCGATATTCATCGACCAACTGTGCCCGCGCGGACGGCGGCTGCTTCGACCGCTTGTGGGCATCGATCTTGAACTTCAGCTCCCGAAGACGGGCGACGAAGCTTTCGAGCGTGGGGATCATCGCCTCGATCCGCTGCGTGCGGAGGCCGAGCTCTTCGATGAGCCGCACGCACCGGCGGCGGCGGCGGCCGAGCCGCGCCCAAGCCTCGCGACGCTCCGCCATCTTCCGCTTCTTCGAAAGCGCGATTCGATAGTCGGCCTTGTTCTGCTTGAGGAGAACCTCGAGCGTCCGCAGGTTATGCGGGAGGCGACCGAGGATCTGATCTTTCTCCAGCCGGTCGGTCACCGATACCTGCACGGTGCGGTCGAACGGCAACTCACCGCGGTGGACCCGGGAGAGCACCTTGAATGCCTGCTGGCAGACATACTCGCACTGCAGCAACTTCGCGCGGAACTGGGCTCGCGTCGTTTCGATCTGGCGAGCGAGATAGATTTCTTGAGCGCGGGTGAGCAGCGGGATCTCACCCATCTGCGTGAGGTACATCCGGACCGGGTCGTCGGACCAGTTCTCGACCTGCTCGGCGAGAACCTCCTCGCCGTCACCGTTGGCCTCGAGTTCGGCCTCGGCTTCGAGTTCGCCTTCCGGAACCACGACCGTCTCGGCTTCGTCGGCAAGGAGTTCGACATCACCCTCCTCGGCATCGACCACCTTCTCGGTCAGTTCCTCAACTTCCTGCGGGTTGGAGACAACGTCATCCTCGAGTTCGTCCAGCAGCGAGTCGTACAAGGGAAAACTCCTTCAGGATCCTACGAACACAACCGGGCGGCCAACGGCCGCGGGGCGCCTCCAGGCACCGATGCATCATTCGGGGAGCCGACAGTGTGATTCAAGTCGCCACCAAGTCCAGTGGCCAGAAAACCTGCCGATGTTCGGCCTTGCGGCAGCCCGGGGAGGGGGCTCCGGAAGGCGTTGGCACCTTCGGTTGACTGGTGAGGAGAGGAGGGAACCATGAAGACGAGTGGGGGCACGAATCGGCGGCGATTGCTCGGTTCCGGGGGGTCAACGATTATGCCGCGACAACGGGCCGGAAGCCAACTTTTTTCCCTCTCGAACTGGCCAAAATTCCGAAAAAATGACCGCTGATGGTAAAAACTTCCGTCGGAAGTGTTTCTGCGGCCCCCGGCCGCGACCCCTGTGGATGATCCCGCGATGAGAACGTTTCTGTTGCCATGCGAATGCTCGCATCGAATCGTGGTCGGTACGGCGCAGGCTGGGGGGACCGTGGCCTGCTCGGCATGCGGCAGCGAGGTCACGGTGCCGAAGTTGCGGGATTTTGGACAGCTGCAGCCTGCCGATCAGGGACAGTCGGTGTCGCGAGGCGGATGGCGGCCGGCCCACGCATGCATGGTGGCGGGCGGCGCGACCGCCCTTTTGGCATGGGTGGCGGCCTTGGCGATCGGGATTCCACCACAGTCGCCGATCAGCGCCGATGTGATCCGCGACAACGTGTCGAAGGCCACCGACAAACAGATTCTCGATGCATGGAAGTCGCTCTCGCAGTCGGGCGTGGCCAGGCCTCCCATGCCCGAGGAGAAGCGGTTCCAGCAGACCGTCCATTTTCGCCGGGGTGTTTCCCGTGGGCTGCTCCTGATCGGTGGTGTCGGCGCCGCTGTCGGTTTGGTCGGGGTCGCGCTGCGGGCGTCGTCCCGTCCGAGGCGGTCATGAAGGCGGCATTCATCACGCGGCCAGGGCCACCGGACGAGATCACGGTCGCCACGCTTCCCGATCCTGTGCCCGGACCGCGTCAGGCATTGGTGCGGGTGCGGGCCTGCGCGGTCAACCCGATCGATACCTACGTCCGAGCCGGCACGGTGGCGATGCCGCTCAGCTTTCCGTTCATCGTGGGATGCGACCTCGCCGGTGAGGTCGTGGCCGTCGGCAAGGATGTCGATCGGCTGAGCCCCGGCATGCGGGTTTGGGGATCCAACCAGGGCGTCGTTGGCAGGCAGGGGACGTTTGCCGAGTTGGCCGCTGTTGACGAGCGGTGGCTCTACCCGATTCCCGACGGCGTGGCCGACCGCGACGCGGCCGCGGCGGCGCTGGTCTCGATCACCGCCCACCTCGGACTCGTCGGCAACGCGAGGCTCGAGCGCGGCGAGACGATCTTCGTCAACGGCGGGTCGGGAGGCGTGGGGACGGCGGTGGTGCAGATCGCCAAGGCGCTTGGCGCCCGGGTGATCGCCTCGGCGGGCACCGGAGAGAAACGGGCCATGGTTCGAAGGCTCGGAGCCGATCTGGTGCTCGATTACCACGATCCGGCGGCCATGCTGCGAAGGGTGCGCGAGGCGGCTCCCGAGGGGGTGCATGTCTATTGGGAGACGCTTCGCGAGCCGGCGTTCGACCAGGCCGTCGAGATGCTCGGTGATGGCGGCCGCATGGTGGTGATGGCCGGCCGGGATGCGAGGCCGCCCTTTCCGGTCGGACCGTTTTATGTGAAGCAGTGTCGGCTTTTCGGGTTCGTCATGTTCAAGGCGTCGAGCCAGGAACAGGCGGCGGCCGCGATCGACATCAACCGCTGGATGGCGGCGGGCAGCCTGCGGGTGCCGATCGACCGGCTGCTCCCGCTCGAAGCGACGGCCGAGGCCCATGCGCTCCAGGAATCAAGCACGATTCATCGTTCGGGCGCCGTCGGCGGCAAACTCGTGATCGAGCCCTGAGCGTCGCCGGGGACGTGTGCCTATTTCGAGCCGCCCGCCGACCATGGCCAAAGCGCGGTGCGAGACGACGGCTTTTTCGACGGCTGCGGCTGCCGCGACTGTCCGGACGAGCCGTCACGGGTGGGGCTGGGCTGAACGCCAAGCCGGGGCGGAGGGAACATGCCGCCGAACACGCCCTGGGGCTTCGGCGGCGGGCTCGACTGGGCCCGCGTCCGGTTTGTCGGCGCCTGCATGACCGGCGGCACCGATTTCGGCTTCTTGGCAAAGGCGGTGCCGCCGCTGGGCTGTGATGCCTGCTGCTGCGGTGCGGCATCGGGGGTCCGCTCGTGGGGAGCGGGTGTCGTGAACGAGGCATCGGCGAGCGACGCGATCCGCTCCGGGACGACCAGATATCGCTTCGGTGTGGCGGCCTGGATCGGCGCCTGCTCGACGACCGCCTCGGCGGGTGGTGTTGTTGACGGTGTCGTTTCGGCAGTGGCATCGGTTTCGGTCGTCACCGCCGGAGCAGTCGCAGCCGCATCGGGCTGATCCGAAACCGTCGTCTCGGTCAGGCCTGTCTCCGGGGGCTGCGTGGCGTCGGCGACGTCGGTCGTGATGTCGGGCGTCGCGATCGAAGCCGGCTCGGCGGCCGGAATGGGGGCGGCCGGGGTGGCAGCGGGTGATGTCACAATCTGCTCGGTCGGTGCGGCGACCGTATCGGCCACGACCAGCGGTGCTGGCGGTGCCACTGCCACGGGCGCGGCGGTCGGAGTCCAGAGGTCGGCGTCGGGCCGCGTCGGCGGCTGGATCGTGGTCGGCACATACCTCTCTCCGACCTGTGCGGCAAGCCCTGCCGTCGGCGGCTGCTCAGCCTTCACCAGTTGCACCGACAACAGCGGCTGGCCTTCCCGCAGCGGATGCTTGAGGATCATTCCCTCAAACCGGTCTTCGGCCCGTAGCGCCGTGGTCGGCAGCATCGCCTTGGGCCAATCGCGGAGCGCGACATCCCAGATGGTGACTGGCGATCCCTGCGGCAGCGGCCGAATCGCGACGAAGATCGGCTCGCACTCGACCTGCGTCTTCGCCTGCGCCATGTGGATGTCGAGCGCTCGGTTGATCCCCACGGCCGCCGCTGCGCCGGCGATGAACGCGGCGGCGAAGACGGTCAGGGCCTTCGGTCGTTGTGAACGGCCGGTCGGATGGTGCTTCTGCATGGCTCAAGGCTCCCCAGTCGGTCAGTGCCGGAGAAATCGGCACAACCGGGGCCCCCGGAACGTGCCACTTTCAGACGGTGGCACGGTTTGCCAAAACCCCGCAGGTTGCCCGGGGCGAGGGCGTGCAGCCCGACGCACGTTTCCCAGCCTGTCGTGCCGACCGTTCGCCGCCACGATGGCAACCGCTTCCCAACGCTGCGGCCCTCACCGCCGCCGCGATGAATCGTCGCGGTCGTCGGCTGTCGAGGCGATCGACGGATCGGCCGGCGCGAAGAGCGGATCGGCGGTGCGGGCCAACGGCCGCAGGGCCACCAGCCGCATGCCGATACCCCCCGCCTCCCGGTCACGGCAGAAGGCATCACCGACGCTCGAGGCGGCCTCGCCGGCGCAGGTCACCAGCAGCATGGAGTCGGGCGACAGCGTCGCTTCGAACATGAGGCGGTCGAGGACATGCCGCTTCTGGCCGGCCTCCAGCCGGAAGACCCCCTCGTCGCCCACCCATGTGCGCTCCATCGGCCCATGCTTGATCACGGGGCACAGCTGCACCCGCACACGGCCGCTCGCGGCGGGCCACGCGCGGAGCGTGAAGACCGCGCTGGCATCGCGGTAGGTGCTCCCCTGCACGGCGCCATCGAGGCATTCCATGAGAATCAGCTCGTCGAGCGCGTTGGCCGTGAGCAGTTCGTTTTCCCGTCCGGGCAGCAGCCGCATCGTCCGCCGCACGACGGTCGGGGCCTCGACCATCGACTGCTGCGAAGTCGTTTCCTGCGACGGGTCGATCGTCGCCGCGGTGAACCGGCTTTGCAGCTCAGGCGGTAGGATCGCCGAGACGATGCCTGCACGAAGGCCATTGGCGTTGAGCTGCCTGCGGATGTCGGCATCGATGGCCTGCTCGTCGGCGAACGTCCAGAGGTCGGCCGTCATCTGCGGATCCTGCTCGCCGTGCCGCACGAAGACCAGCTCGAAGGGAATCGTGCGTGGCTCCGGCTTTGTCGCCTTCCTGCCGGCGAGCGAGTCTGCAGGCGGGACATCCGACACCATCGCCGGCGACAGGATCGCCATCCTGCAGCCGCATGCCGACGGCGCCGCAAGCATCGGCAGCACGATGCATCCGATGCGCAGCACGAGCGACCGCGCGGCAATCTGGCGCGAAGCGGGCATGGCGAGGCCGTGGAGTGTCGGGGCCGGAAAAATGCGGCGGGAGGGTAGGCACGGAGGCCCGTCGGGTCAATGCCGCAGCCAAACGGTCAGGAGACCGATTTGACGGCGTTGCAGAAGATGGCCAACCCGGCGCCTGCGGCGGTCGGGTCGAGCCGACCGGCCCAGGCCGGATGCTGCGTGGCATCGACGAACCGCTCGGGATGAGGCATGAGGCCGAAGATGCGTCCAGTCTCGTCGCACGCGCCGGCCACGTCGCCCATGGCGCCGTTGGGATTGGTCGATGTGCCGTGGCCATCGGCTCCGTAGCGAAGCACGAGCTGACCGGCCGCATCGAGCGACGTAAAGTCGTCATCCGAGCCCGTGATGAATCGGCCCTCACCATGGGCGATCGGTAATTCGAACCGTTCCATGCCCTGGAGGAAGACGCACTTCGCCGGCAACGACCGCAGATGAACCCAGCGATCGACGAAACGTCCCGAAGCGTTGTGGGCCAGCGTGGCACGGCCTCCGAGCAGGAGCCCCGTCTGCAGGAGCACCTGGAAGCCGTTGCAGATGCCGAGCATCAGCCCCCCCTTGTCGCGAAACTTCCGCAGCATGTCGCCGAGACGGAGCTTCAGTTCCAACGCGAAAATCCGTCCGCTGGCGATGTCGTCGCCGTAGGAAAACCCGCCTGGAATGCAGAGCATCTGGAAGTCGTCGGCGATCGATGGTCGTTCCGCGAGAGCACGAACGTGCACGCGGCGGGCGATCGCGCCGGCCCGCTCGAAGGCATGGGCGGTCTCATGGTCGCAGTTCGTGCCGGGGGCACGCAGGATCAGGGCACGGGGGGAGAGCATGCGGTGAGGGAGATCGAGATGAGAATGTGAATGGGTGAAGGGTCAATCGATCCGACGCCAGGCCCTGGCGAGTCGATCGACGGCGAGACGGGAGACCGTGCCAGACGTATCGACGATTTCGAGCATGGACTCCGACAGCACGGCCCCGCTCCAGGCCCAGGGCACGCCGCCCATCAGCGCCTCAAACCGCTCCGACGCGGCGAATGGCACCTCGCACACGAAGCGACCTGG
Organism: Planctomycetia bacterium; assembly: GCA_046074725.1. Taxonomy (GTDB): domain Bacteria; phylum Planctomycetota; class Planctomycetia; order Pirellulales; family UBA1268; genus CACORA01. The sequence continues at coordinate 10,061 of JBJTOU010000037.1, read as the reverse complement.
TGTCTACGTGAACGCGATCGCGAGGTCACGGGCCGTGCCCGACGCAGCGGTGATCTCTGCCGGCGGCGCCGTCAGGTCGAGCCTCGCGCCACAGCCTCCGGCGATCGCCATCTCTGCGACCGCCGCGGCAAGACCACCGTCGGAGATGTCGTGACACGCGACCACGCATCCGGATCGGATGGCCGCGGCGACCGCAGTGAAAGCCGCCCGGCAGGCGTCGACATCGACTCGCGGCACACGGCCTCCCGACATGCCTCCGACGAGTTCCAACTGGCTTCCGGCGAGGTCGTCGCGCGAGAAGCCGACCACCGCCAGGCGGTTGCCGGCCGCCTTGAGATCGGGCGTCATCGCACGTCGGACATCGTCAACCTGTCCCATCGCCGTCGCCAGCAGGGTCGGTGGGATGGAAAGCTCATGGTGCCTTCCGGAGGCGTCGGTGTGGGAGAAGACATTGTTGAGGCTGTCTTTGCCGCTCACGAACGGCGCCTCGAACGCCACGGCCATGTCGTGACAGGCGCGGCAGGCCTCGACGAGCGTCCCGAGCGACTCTTCGCGGCGGGTATCGCCCCAACAGAAGTTATCCAGAAGCGCGATCCGCGCGGGGTCGGCCCCTGCAGCCACCACGTTGGCGATTGCTTCCACGATCCCGCCGGCGGCCATCTGGTATGGGTCGCGCCGACCAAGCCGGTGCCGCAGGCCCACACCGAGCACGATGCCCCGGTCACGGCCGAGCACGCCTCGGATCACCGTTCCGTCGGCGGGCCCGTCGCCCGGTCCGAGCAGCGGCTTGACCACGCTGCAACCCTGCACCTCGTGGTCATACTGGCGGATGATCCATTCCTTGCTCGCGACGTCGGGGCTCGAGAGCACGTCGAGCAGGCTGCCCTCGAGATCGCGGCCGGTCGCAGACCACGCCATCGGCTCGGCGTGTGGCGGCTCATAGCGCGACGTGAGCCGCTTCTTCGGCCGACCCTCGTGGAGGAAATGACAGTCGAGTTCGCCCGCCACGTTCCCTTGCCACTTCAGCACGATCCGCCCCTCGCCGGTGAAGGTGCCGATCGCCGTCGCCTCGACGCCCTCGGCTGCGGCAATCGCCGCCATCTTTTCCCACTTGGACGGATCGACGGCCAGCACCATCCGCTCCTGCGCCTCGGAGATCCACACTTCCGTCGCGGAGAGGCCCTCGTACTTCAGCGGAACGCGGTCGAGCTGGACCTCGGCGCCGAGCGTGGCCCCCATCTCGCCGACGGCGCTGGAAAGCCCCCCCGCGCCGCAGTCGGTGATCGCATGGAAGAGCCGCTGACGCGACGATTCGAGCACGAAGTCGGAGAGCGTTTTCTCGTGGATTGCGTGGCCGATCTGCACGGATCCCCCCGACTCGCTCTCGCTGTCGCTCGACAGCTCTTCGCTCGAGAAGGTGGCGCCGTGGATGCCGTCGCGGCCGGTGCGTCCGCCGGCGACAACGACCAGATCGCCCTTGTGCACCGAGGCATCGGCAGCATTCCGGGGCATGAGGCCGACGGTGCCGCAGAAGACGAGCGGGTTGCAGGTGTAGCCGGGATCGAAGGCGACGGCGCCCGCTATCGTGGGAACGCCCATCCGGTTGCCATAGTCGCGGACGCCCGCCACGACGCCCTCGAGCAGCCGGCGCGGATGGATCACGCCCTGCGGCAGATCCTCGGGCCGCGTGTCGGGCGGGCCGACGCAGAACACGTCGAGGCTGGCAATCGGCTTGGCACCAAGGCCCGTGCCGAGCACGTCGCGAATGACGCCTCCCAGGCCGGTCGCCGCGCCGCCGTAGGGCTCGATCGCGGAGGGATGGTTGTGCGTCTCCACTTTCACGCAGATGTCGTGGTCGCCATCGAATCGCACCACGCCCGAGTTGTCGCGAAACACGCTCACGCACCAGTCGCGGGGCCCGAGCGACTCGCGGATCTTCCGAGTGGCGGCGAAGACGGTCTCCTTGAGCAGGTTGTCGTAGCGTGTCGTGCCCTCGGGGCCGACGTGATCAATGGGGCTGCCGAGCGTCTTGTGGCAGCAGTGCTCGCTCCAGGTCTGGGCGATCGTTTCCAGCTCGATCTCAAAGGGATCGCGGCCGATCGACCGGAAGTGGTCGCTGACAGCCCTGAGCTCGGCCGCCGTGAGGGCAAGGCAACGGTCGCGGCTCAGCTGTGCGAGCGCCGCATCGTCAAGCCCGTCGAGCCGGATCGACTCCTGGGAGAAACTCCATGTGCGGCCCCCGGAGAGCGTCTTGATCGCGAGCGGCCCGACGACGACATCGTGGATCGCCTCGCTGGCAAGCAGCTTCCAGGCGAGCCGCTCGGTGTCAGCGGCATCGAGCGAGGGGAGCCAGTATTTCCGGACGCTCCTCACCGCCGACGGACGGATGCCAAGCAGCGAGAGTGATTCGTGGGCCGACTGGGCCGCGGGATCGGTGACACCGGTCCGCGGCAGCACGTGGAGCATGGTCGGGAGACCGGCGGGGCCGGATGCGAGCACCGCGCTTCCCACCTCCGCCGCCGTGAACTGCTCGGTCACCGGATCGGTAAGGAGCGCCGCAGCGAGCCGCTCGACGTCGTCCTGCGACAGGCTGCCCTCGATGAGCCAGCCCGTCGCCGTCGCCGCCTTCATGCAGCCTTTGATGCCGAGGGCCGCCGCCCCGTCCACGACCGCCCTCGCGGCATGATCGCCGGCGGCATCCTTGAGGCGGACATCAACCTCCCACAGCATCGCGTTCCTCCTTGGCCTGCGAGAGCAGCGTGACGAGCCTGCGGCGGTCGCCCGCCTCGATGGCGGTGATCATCTTCTCCGCGGTACGGGCGATCTTCGACAGGGACGTCGCCACGTTGGCCGCGTTGTCGAGCAGGATGTCGGCCCACAGGTCGGGATCGCCTGCGGCAATTCGAGTGGTGTCTCTCCAGCCGCCGGCCGTGAACTGACGGGCCGTGGCGGGGGTGGCCAGCGCGATCGCGGCGGCCATGAGGTGGGGCGCATGGCTGGTGGCCGCCAAGAGTTTGTCGTGTTCCTGTGGCGGCATCATGAAGACGGTCGAACCGAGGGCCGACCAGAATCCACCGATCGCCTCGGCATCGTCGGCCGGTGTGGCGGAGGCGGGCGTGACCACGGCGACGCGCCCTTCGAAGAGCGAGGCCGTCGCGGCAGCGGGACCGCTCCGGTGGCTGCCGGCGATGGGGTGCCCGCCCACGAACCGGCTCCGTCGGCTGCGGCGACGCTTCTCCCAGGCCGACACGATCGAGGCCTTCGTGCTGCCCGCATCGGTGACGAGGGTGCCGGGCTTCACGGCGGCATCGACCCGTTCGAGGATCGCCGGGATCGTGCCGACGTCGGTGGCGATGACGACCAGATCGGCATCCGCGACCGCGGCTTCCAGGTCGAGCGACGTCTCCGTCACGACCTTCGCCTTGCGGGCCGCGGTCAGCGACGGGGCCGAACGCCCCACCCCGATCACCCGCGTGGCGAGCCGACGAGCCTGCACAGCCAGCCCCACCGACCCGCCGATCAGGCCGGTGCCCACGATCGCCACGGTCGGCCAGAGGGGCTTCGATTTCGGGGAGGTGCCGGCTTTCATCGGGACGGGGGTGAAGATTCCTGCATGCTGCCGCGAGCAGGCCGCGACGCGGTTCTTGTACCAGATGCGGGGGCGGAGCGTGAGCAGCCTGTAGAATCTGCGGCCATGCGTTGGAGACGAATGCCGGACGCCACGGTCGCCGACCTGCTCGGGCGCCTCGCCATCGCCACGTCGGCCGGCATCGACATGCGGCGGGCGTGGGCGGGAGAGGCCGTTCGGGCCTCCGCACGCTGGAAGCCCGTGATCGAGCAGGTGGCCCGGTCGCTCGCCGCCGGCACGACATTGGCCGAGTCGGTCGATGCGGTCGGCACGACGTTCTCACCCGTTGTCCGCGGGATGCTCGCCGCGGGAGAGTTGGCAGGCCGTGAGCCCGATGTCTGCCGCGACCTCGCCGCGCAATGCAGGCGGTCGGCTAGAAACGCCGCCGAACTGAGGCGGTCGCTCGTCGGGCCGGCCGTGAAGGCCCTCGTCGCCGTGGGCGTCGTCACGCTTCTGATTCTCGTGGCCGGGAGTTCGTTCGACATGCTCGGTATCGGGCTCACGGGCCAGGGCGGCGCCGTGACGTTTCTGGTCATCGTGGCTGGCGTGGTGGCATGCGGCTGGGCATTGGTCGTCGCGGCGTTGCGAAGCTGGCGGCATCGCGGCATCGTGCGGCATGCCCTTGCACGTATTCCACTGATCGGCCGCGCGGCCGCCGATGCCGAACGGGCCGCATGGTGCCGGGCGGCATCGTTGGCCAGTGGCATCGGGCTCGACATCCGTCAGCTGCTCACGATTGCATCGGCGGTCGCGCCGGGGCTGGCGATCGATCCGGGGTCCGCGGCCGCACGACTTCGCGACGGCCTCTCGCTTGCGGAGATGCTCCGCGAGACGCGGCTCTTTCCACGACCGCTCCTCGAGGCGGTCGGCGTGGGCGAACTGACCGGGACGACCGCCGAGGCGCTCGACCGGTTGGCGGAGGCATACGACGAGGATGCGGCCCGCGGATTCAAGGCGGCCGCCGGCGCCGCGGGGGCGGCGGCATGGCTGGCCGTCGCCGGGCTCGTCGTCCTCCTCGTCTTCCGGCTCTTTACGGCGTATGCCGGGATTCTGCAGGACGCCGCCCGCGGGTTGTGACGATGATGAAGGAAGACGAGGTTCGACTGCCATGAAGCTGATTCCTTCCATCGTGTGGGTCGTCGCGGCGGCACTGGCTGCGGCCGGCGCGGCGGCCGACGATCCGGAGCCCCGGAAGCGGGAAAGCCATCAGGAATGGATGGCATCGCTCGGCTATCAACGGCATAGCGGATCGTGGCGGACCGCGCAGGAGATCGCGATCATCGAGCGGAACGACAGCACGAACATCGCCCAGAAGGAGTGGAACAGGAAAATCGAGAAGCTGCGGCGCGACGTGACCGTGGCGAACGATCCCGATCGGGCCGCCGAGGAGATCCAGGAGATCACCGATCCCCATGCCGTGCCCGCGCTCACGGCGGCGCTCGCATCCGAGCCCAACCGTCGCGTGCGGCTGCTCTATCTCAACGCACTCACGCGGATCAGGGATCCATCCGCGCGGATGGCGCTCGTCACTGCGGCCGTCGATCACCCCGATCCAGATACGCGGATCGATGCCGCGGAGAAGCTCGCCGAACTCGCGCCGCGGGAAGCCGCCAACGCGATCTCGGCGGCACTCGCCGGCCCCGACAACGGTCGCATCAACCGCGCAGCCACGGCGCTGGCGCGGCTCGGCGTGCCGACGGTGGTGCCGGCGTTGATCGCATCGCTCGAGACGAGGCATGTCGTCACCGTGGGCGATGGCCCTCCCGAGGGATCGACGACGGCGACGTTCACGCCGGAGGGGGGCGGCCTGTCGCTGGGAAGCAGCAGGAAGCAGGTCGCCGTCCCGTTCAAGAACGAGCAGGTGCTCGAGGCGCTGGTGTCGCTCAGCGGCGAGAATTTCGGGTGGGACGTCGCCGCCTGGCGGGCATGGCTCGCGCGGCAACGGGCGCCGGCGACGATCGACCTCCGCCGCGGATAGCGATGGTCACGCCGCCTGATCGGTGGGCTCGGGAGCGCGGCGGCGGCGGGAGAACCAGTCGGCGTCGAGCACCAGGAGCGCGATGCGATTCTCGAGGTTCGGCCGGAAGATCACCAGGAGCAGCATCGGCAGGAACCAGGCCATGAAGAGGCCGCCGTTGTGGGCCTTCCAGAACTGGCTGCCCAAGAGCACCGCGGCGGTGCAGCTCATGAGCGTGCCGAGGTTTTTGGGCGACGGCCAGATCGCCAGCGTCGCGATCATGGCGATGAACGCGGCAAGCACGGGGAGCCGGAAGACGGCGTCGTTGCCGGGCAGGGCCCAAAAGCCCTCGAGCGACACGTCATTGGGGAAGATCCAGCCGAACATCTGCCGCAGCTGGTCGAGGAAGACGCCACCATCGGGAGACGTAATCCACAGCCCGAGCACGAGCACGGCGAGTGCCGTCACCACGCCCAATCCGAACCGACGGATGCCCCGCTCCCAATAGAATGCGCACCAAAGCGGGAGCAGGAAGACCGGATAGTAGATCGTGCCGATCGCCAGGCCGATGAGGCAGCCGGCGGTAAAGGGGCGACGGTAGGCCACGACGGCCCAGGTGATCAGGGCTCCGGGCAGCACGTGATCGACGCGGCCGGTCATGATCGCGGCGTAGGGAAGGAGCAGGTAGAGCACCGCCGCGGCGATGCCCAGCAGCACGTTGTCGAAGTGCCACCAGCCGATGAGCACCATGCCGCTCACGATCGCCACCTGCGAGATGATGGCCATGATGCGGGCGGTCGTCTCGTGAACGGCGCGGCGGCTGCTGGCTGTGGTGTCTTGGCCGGCGGTCGCGGCCTCAGGGGTGAAGATCCGCTGCGTCGAGATCTGGGGGAGCAGGAAGAGGAGCGGATAGCCGGGGCCGAGGCGCGCGAGCTGGTCGGCATCGACATGACCCTCGCCCGCCCCCAGTTTCGTGGCCGCGGCCGCCGCGGCGAGGTCGTCACGCTGCGGGCGGGTGGTGATCACGTTGGCCAGCAGGAAGACCAGCAGCGAGATGCCGAGAAACGTCAGGCCCCCCACGGAGAGATTCGGCTCGAGCATCGGACGGCGGACCATGAGCGAATCGAAGAGCATCCGCAGCAGGAAGAGCCCCGAGACGGCGAAGATCCAGACGAAGCCGAGTTGCTGGGCGGCGGCGCTCGCCTTGAAGCCGCCGTACTCCACCGCCAGCAGACCCGGCGCGAGGAGGACGAGGCCGACGAGATCGAGGTTCCGCATGCTGAGCACGCGGTTGAACTTGAAGAAGACCGCGATCGAGAGCAGCGACGAGAGATAGAACCACGTCGTCGGGTTGACGCGGTAATAGTGGAACAGGATGTCGCTCATGCCGTTGAGGGTACGTTCGCCATCCCCCGTTGGAAAGTTTCCACGGGCTTTTCCCCGAAACGGAGGGCGGCCGGCATCGGTTGTGCCGATGGTGACGCCTCGGCGGTCGGTGCGACCGGCACGACCGGCCCGTTTCGAGCGTCGCGCGGGCGAGGATCACCGGCCGAAGGGCCAGATGACCGGGGCCAGGATCACGGTGATGGCCATCACGATCAGGTTGAGTGGCCCGCCGAAACGGACGTAGTCGGAGAACTTGTAGCCACCAGGGCCGTAGATCATGAGGTTGGTCTGATAGCCCATGGGCGTGGCGAACCCGCAGCTGGCGGCGATCGTGACGGCCATCACGAAGGGTGTCGGGTTCACACCCATGTCGGCCGCGGCCTGCCAGCCGATCGGGAACATCAGCACGGCGGCTGCGTTGTTGCTCATCAACTCGGTCGCCAGCATCGTGACGAGATAGACCGCGGCGAGCACGAGGTGAGGGCTGTCGCCGGCGGCACCGATGGCCGACTGGGCGACGATCTCGTCGAGGCCCGTCTTCTCCATCGCCTTGGCGAGGCCGAAACTGGCGGCGATCAGCAAGAGCGACTCCCATTCGATGGAGCGGCGGGCGTCGGTCGATGAGACGCACCGGGTCACCAGCACGATGCCGGCGGCGACCAGGGCCGCCGCCACCATCGGCGTTAGTTCGAGCGTGGCCGCGAACACCATGCCCGCCAGCACCGTCAGGGCGATCCATGCCTGGTCGTGCCGGGGAGGGGCGAAGCCATCGACCTGGCTGACGAGGTAGAAGTGGCGGCTCGACCGCTGCCGTTCGACGAACGCCGGGCTGGCCTCCAAGAGCAGCGTGTCGCCGGGCTCGAGGACGATGTCGCCGATCTTCATCTGCAGCCGCTCGCCATCGCGGGCCACCGCGATCACCACGGCGCCGTAGCTCGAGCGGAAACGTCCCTCGCGGATCGTGCCTCCCACCAAGGGGCAGCTGCTCGATACGACAGCCTCCACGAGCACCCGCTCGCTCCGAGGATCGTCGAGCTTGAACACCTGGTCGGTCGCCGGCCGAAGGCCACGGATCTTCTGAAGCTCCAGCACGGAATCGACGACGCCGACGAAGACGAGCCGATCGCTCGCTTCGAGCCGTTCGGTCGGTGCGACGGCCGCCATCACGTGGCCGCCACGGTCGATTTCCATCAGGTAGAGACCGTGGAGACCGCGCAGGCCCGCTTCCTCGATCGTCCTGCCGACGAGCGGGCTGCCGGGTTCGACCAGCATCTCGAGCGAATACTCGCGGGGATCGTCGCTGGCGCTCATCGCCGGCCGTCGGTCCTTGAGCAGCAGTTTGCTGGCCAGCAGGAGGTAAGCCATGCCGGCGAGAAAGATCGGAAGCCCGAGCCATGTGATCTCGAACATCCCCAGCGGCCGTCCCGTCTTTCCCGACACCAGGCCACTGACGACGACGTTCGTGCTCGTGCCGATGAGCGTGCACAGCCCGCCGAGCACCACGGCGCAGTTCATCGGCATGAGCAGTTTCGACACGGAGAGCCGGTGCTTGCGGGCCCAGTCGCGGATCGCCGGCACCATGAGCGCGACGACAGGTGTGTTGTTCATAAAGGCCGAGACGGCGCCGGGGCCGATCATGGTGCGGAGCTGGGCACTGGCCAGCGATCGCGGCTGGCCGAGCACGCGATCGACGATCGTCGCCAGGGCGCCGGTTCGCTCCACCGCAGAGGCCACCACGAAGAGTGCGGCGACCGTGATCATTCCCTCGTTGCTCATGCCCCGCAGCGCCTCGTCCGGCGTGAGCACGCCGGCGGCGAGGAGGACGATCACCGCCCCCATCATGACCATGTCGGGCGCCCGTTGGCCGACGAGCAGGAGCACGATCGTGACGATCGACACGAGGGCCGTCAGCAAGGGCTGCCAGTGCTGAAAGAACCAGTCGAGGGTCATGCGGTCGATGCTCCCGTTTCTCGGGTCGCAGAGGATCAGGCGGCGGAGGCAGTGGCAGTTCACCGTGAGGGTCGCCTCTGGCATCGACGCATGCAAGGGCAATCTGAGGGGGAGGCCGCTGCTCCGCCGGCCTCCGGAGGGCTACACTTTCTTCATGCGGCTGTTTCCGTGCGACCGGTTCCACCTTCCGCTCCCGGAAGACCACCGGTTTCCGATCGAAAAATATGCCCGCCTCCGGCAGCGGCTCGAGCGGCATGCCGCCGAGGGCCAGTGGCTCGAGTTCATCGAGCCGCATGCGGCCACGGCAGACGAACTGCTGCGGGTCCACTGCCGCGAGTATGTCGGTCGGGTGATCGCGGGCAGCCTGTCGCCTGCGGAAGTCCGCCGGATCGGGTTTCCCTGGAGCCGCGAGCTCGTGGAGCGTTCGCTTCGCAGCACGGGTGCCGCGGTCGATGCCGCCGCGGCCGCCTTGCAGGACGGCGTGGCGGCGAGCCTGGCCGGCGGCACGCATCATGCCGGCCGCGACTTCGGCGAGGGCTACTGCGTGTTCAATGACGTGGCCGTCGCCGCCCGCGAGATGCAGGCACGGGCCGCGGTCCGGCGGGTGCTCGTGCTCGATTGCGACGTCCACCAGGGCAACGGCACGGCCGAGATCTTCGCCGCCGACGAGACGGTTTTCACGATGTCGATCCACGGTGCGAAGAATTTTCCGCTGCGGAAGCATCCCGGGTCGCTCGATGTCGGCCTCGAGGATGGCACGGGTGACTCGGAATACCTGGAGCGGCTGGAGGCTGCGGTGCGGGAATCGTTTTCACGGTCGCGTCCCGATCTCGTGCTCTACATCGCCGGCGCCGATCCCTACGAGGGCGACCGGCTCGGTCGGCTTCGGCTCACGAAGCAGGGGCTTCTCGAACGCGACCGGCTCGTACTCGATGCCGCGAGCGGGGCCGGCGCACCTGTCGCGATCGTCTGTGGCGGCGGGTATTGCACCGACATCGAGTCGATCGTCGATATCCACGCCGCCACGATGCTGCTGGCGGCGGGCTGGCTTTTGTAAAGCGCTGTGACTCACGAGGGGCTGCCCGTGCCACGGAGCCGGCGTATGCAGACAAGCGAAGCAAGGATTGCGGAGCGCAGTCT
>JBJTOU010000036.1:0-13001 GCA_046074725.1 Planctomycetia bacterium | reverse complement strand
GCAACTCCTGGAATCCGGATACACGATCCACGGCGAGCCTCCTTGCTCAGAGTGAATGGGCTAAGGTCCACTCACTGTGAAGGAGGCTCGCCGCTTCTCAGACGGCAGTTTCAGCCGTGAAAAGGCCCCTCACAAAACTGCAACAATTGAAGCGAGTCCGCGTGAGGGACACGCTATTGATCAGCGTCCGTGTCTTTTTTTCTCGCTCAATGCCACCATCCGCAGACCGGAGAGATCCTGTGACACATGAATGCGGAATGGCGTGGTCTGGGGCGAAAAGTACTTCTTCGGGAGCTTGACTCCGGGCTCCGATGGCGAGAGGAACACGGCATACTCCCCCGCCTGAATGGATTCGATCGTGAACGACCCGTCCGACCCCGTCGTCACCCGGATCGGGTCGTGACCCGTGCCATGCCGTTGGAAAGCAAGGTCGACGTTCGATAAGGCGTTTCGGTCCAGCGTGAGCGTTCCTGACACGGAATGGGAACGGCGAGCTGTGGCCTGAACAAGAAAACCACCGACGACCGACGCCGCGACGATCCCGCCAGCCACGAGCATCGCGAACGACCGCAGGGACGAACTCGACTGCTTCTGCTGCTTTCCCTGGGTTTGTGGGCCGGATGCATTCCCTTTCAGCCGCTCCACGAGCGATTCGGCGCCGGTAAGGTCGCCACGTGCGATCCGCTTTTGAATCTCAGAAAAGTGATCGAGGGCCTGGGCTGCGGTCGAGGCTGTGCCGCCCGTGCCATGATTCACAACGGATGCTTTCGCCGAGCATCTGAGCATCTTCTCGACCGTTCGGTCCACGCTGCGGGCTGTGCGAGTCGACATGAAAATCAATGACGTCCTTGGGGGTCCAACCGGTGCTCGAACCTTTCATCGGAAAGAATAGCCGCGCCAAAGACGAGAAAAGCGTGTTTTTCACATGAGCGGTATGATCGTGCCGGCACGGACATCGTGATTTCGCGGCGAATCGTCACACTCGCCTCCGGCCTCACACATTCCTAACAAACTCCCGACGCTTTTCCCGTCGTTCGGCGCCCCTCTAACGACTCTCTCACTACGCCATGCCCACCACCCTGCTCTGGCTCCGGCACGACCTTCGGCTCGACGACAATCCGGCCCTCGCCGCCGCAGCAGCCCGAGGGGCGGTCGTGCCGGTCTTCATCTGGGCACCCGAGGAAGAGGCTCCGTGGGAGCCCGGTGCCGCGTCGCGGTGGTGGCTGCACCATTCGCTCGAAAAGCTCGAGGCAACCTTCGCGAAGGCCGGGGCACCGCTTGTCATCCGTCGCGGCCCCTCGCTCGACGCCCTTCGAAAACTCGCCCGAGAGACGTCTGCCACACACGTCGCGTGGAACCGCCGCTACGAGCCGGCGGTCATCACGCGCGACACCGCCATCAAGAAAGCGCTCACCGCGGATGGCCTCGAGGCCGAGAGCTTCAACGGCTCGCTCCTTTTCGAACCGATGCATGTCGCGACGAAGGAAGGGAGGCCGTACCAGGTTTTTACGCCATTCTGGCGGGCACTCCTCGCCCGCGAGGAGCCGCGCGAGCCGGTGAAAGCACCGCGAAAGCTGGAGGCCGCTTCCAAGCATCCCAAGGGCCTTTCGATCGACTCGCTTGGCCTGCTTCCGACGATCGAGTGGGCCACCACGATGCAGAAGACGTGGACGCCCGGAGAGGCCGGGGCTGCGAAGCGGATGGATCGATTTCTCGAAAGAGGTCTCGCGGGATATGGCACGGAGCGGGACCGGCCAGACCACGATGGCACAAGCGCGCTCTCGCCCCATCTCCACTTCGGCGAACTCTCACCGCGCAGGCTGTGGCACGCCGTCCGCGAGGCCGCCGGTGGAAAGCCGGCATCGAAGATCGCAGGAAGCCCGGAGGTGTATCTCCGCGAACTCGGCTGGCGGGAGTTCGCCAGCCACCTCCTCTACCATTTTCCCAACACACCCGACGCGCCGCTGCGGGCCGACTACGCCCGTTTCCCATGGGCCGACGATCCGGTCGGCCTTCGTGCCTGGCAGCGGGGCCGCACCGGCTTTCCGATCGTCGATGCGGGAATGCGGCAGCTGTGGGCCACCGGATGGATGCATAACCGCGTGCGGATGATCGTGGCGAGCTTCCTCGTGAAGGATCTGCGGATCTCGTGGCTCGAGGGGGCAAAGTGGTTTTGGGATACGCTGGTCGATGCCGACCTCGCCGCCAACACGCTCGGCTGGCAGTGGGCAGCCGGCTGCGGGGCCGATGCAGCCCCCTACTTTCGGATCTTCAATCCCACGAGCCAGGCCGAGAAGTTCGATCCCGACGGGGCCTACGTCCGCACGTGGGTCGACGAGGCCGCGGGAGACTATCCGGAGCCGATCGTGGACCACGCCGAGGCGCGGAAGCGGGCTCTTGCGGCGCTCAAGGTCGTGTCACGAAAATAGTCGGATTCGGGCACGGCATCGAGGCGGACGCCCCGCCCTTCAGTCGCTCGCTCGGACCGCCTCTCTCCATGTCTGCCGACAAGGATGCCCGACGTGCACGAACCACTCGCCATCGTGGGCATGGCCTGCCGACTGCCCGGTGCCGACGGTCTGGAAGCCTTCTGGAAACTCCTCGTCGAGCGGGGGACCGCCTGGGGCCCGCTGCCCGAATCACGGCTCCCCCGCGACCTCTATTTCCATCCCGAGAAAAGCCGCGTCGGGAAGAGCTATTCGGAATTGGGCGCGATCGTATCCGACAGACCCATCGATCCGGCGACCTGCCCGATCACACCCGAACTCATCGCGCGGTTCGACGTCGCGCACCACATCTTCCTCGAGGTGGCATCGCTGGCCTGCCGCGATGCGGGAATGGATCCGTTCGCCATGCCCTCCGACCGGAAGACGGGCGTCTACGTGGGCCACACCGGCGGAAGCACGAGGATCGGCGACATCGTCTACGCGACCGGCATCGACGAGGCGGCATCGCTGCTCACCGAGACAGCCCCCGCCCGCTATCTGCTCGGCGACTCTGTCGGTGACGTCGTCGCGGAAGTCGTCGATGCCGTGCGTCGGCGATATGAAGGCAGGCACCCTGGAGACAAACTCGATCTCGCTGCGCTCGGTGCCGCGCGGATCGTCCACGAAGCGCTCCGTCTCGACGGCCCCTTCCTCGTGGTCGATGCCGCCTGTGCATCATCGCTGCAGGCGATGGCGATCGCCGCGCGGGCCCTTCTGACCGGGGGCATCGATCAGGCGATCGTGGGAGGCGCGTCATACTGCAAGTCCGATAGCCTCGTCCTCTTTTCTGCCGCGCACTCGGTGAGCAACACCGGCTCCTGCCCGTTCGGTCAGGCGGCCGATGGGCTGGTCACGGCCGAGGGTTCTGTCGCCCTCGTCATCAAGAGGCTCTCACGAGCGGTCGCGGATGGAGACCGTATCAGGGCCGTGATCCGCGGCCTCGGCGTCGCCAGCGACGGCAAGGGAAAGAGCCTCTGGGCTCCGCGGCACGAGGGGCAGGTCATGGCGGTGGAGCGGGCCTACCCCGATCCGACCGACCTGGGGCGAATCGAATACATCGAAGCGCATGCCACCAGCACGCGGGTCGGCGACGCGACGGAACTCACGGCGCTCTCGCGGCTTCTCGCGCCACACGTTCCGGCCGGTCGCCGGGTCCCGATCGGGAGCGTGAAGGCCAACATCGGTCACACGCTCGAGACGGCCGGACTTGCGAGCCTGGTGAAGGTGGTGCTGGCGCTGGAGCATGGCGTGATTCCGCCTGGATCCATCTGCGACGGATTCAACGAGGAATTCGATTGGGAGCATGGCCCGTTCACCGTCCCCCGCGAGCCGCTCGCGTGGCCGACGCACGCCGATGGCTCGCCTCGACATGCCGCCGTCAATGCATTCGGCATCGGGGGGCTCAATGTCCACGTGGCACTCTCCGACCACGTGCCACCCGCCGCGACGCGATCCATGAAGCCGACGGCGATCGCCGATGACGAGTGTATCGCGATCGTTGGAGCAGGCTGCGTGCTGCCCGGGGCGTTCTCGCTCGAGGCCTTCTTCGAGCGGATCGACCGCGATGAATCGGCGATCGGCCCCGTCCCGGCCGACCGCTGGGAGGCGGCCCGCGTTATCGACCGCTCCGGCCCGCGACCGTGGCACACGATGTCGGACCGTGGCGGATTCGTCCGCGATTTCACCTACGATTGGAAACGCCACAGGGTGCCACCGAAGCAGATCGCCGCGGCCAATCCGCTGCAGTTCATGCTGCTCGAAGCTGCCGATGCGGCACTCATCGATGCCGGCGGCTCCGAGGCCGGCATCGACCGCACTCGAACGGGCGTCGTCGTCGGGACGCTCTTCGGCGGTGACTTTGCCAACCAGCTTCAGATGGGCCTGCGGCTGCCCGAGACGACACGGGAGCTGCATGCCGCCCTTCGCCGCCGCGGCGTCTCGGCGGCCACTCGCGACCGGATCATCGCGGCCTACGAAACGACGCTCCTCGAACGGATGCCCGCCCTCGTCGACGAGACAGGCAGCTTCACGAGCAGCACGCTCGCGAGCCGGCTCACGAAGACGTTCGACCTCATGGGGGGCGCGCTGGCGCTCGATGCCGGTGACTGCTCGAGCATCGCCGCCATCTCGGCAGCAGCCGACATGCTTCGGCTTGGCGATTGCGACGCCATGATCTGCGCGGCCGGCCAAAGATCACTCGACCTCGTGGCCTTCGAGAGCCTCTCGTTGCTCGGCCGGGTGGGGCAGGACGCCGATGAGCGGTTGCCTGGCGAGGGCGCGGTCGTGTTCGTCCTCAAGCGGCTGAGCGACGCCCGCGCCGCCGGGAACCCGATCCGCGGCATCATTCGACGTGCCGAACTTGAGTCGGCGGCCACGACAGCCACCCCGTCGACGCCGCCACTGGCGCATCTGTTCGGCCACACCGGCGCCGTGGCCGCCGCCGCCGAACTGCTCTCGCTCACCAACTCCCGTGCCGTGGACACCGTGACCATGAACGACGGCCGGCTCGTCGGCCGGATCGAACTGGGTGAGGGAACGCACAGACCCGCGGCCTCATCCGCGTCACTCACCGTGCCGACGGCCGGCGGCCAACCGCTCGTCGCAGCCCTTTTTCCGGGGCAGGGGTCGCAATACACGGACATGTTTCGCGGCCTTGTCGCGGAGTCGGTCGCAGCCCGAGAATCGCTCGCAAGGCTCGACGGCATGGCCCGCGAGCTCGGGTACGAAACGCTTGCCGAGATCGCCTGGCGGCCCGACAACGGCCTCGGTACACGCATCTGGGACACGCAGTGGGCGATCTACCTCGGTGACCTGCTCGCCTGGGACGTGCTGCGAGGCATGGGCTTCTCGCCGGATGTCGTCGCCAGCCACAGTTTCGGCGAGTTTCCGGCGCTGGCCGCGACGGCCGCCTGGACATTCGACGATGGTGCGCGAGCCACGCGGGCCCGCGCCGAAGCCGTCGAGCAGCACGGGCCACGCGACGGCGCCATGCTCTCCGTGATCTCGGATCTGGCCACGGTGCAGGAGGCGATCGAGCCACTCGCCGAGCAGGTCTGGGTGTGCGCCGAAAACGCTCCCGAGCAATTCGTGATCGGCGGCACGGCCCGCGTGGTCGATGCGGCGGAAGTCTTGCTCGATGTGCGGCGGGTGAGGTCCAAGCGGCTCGCCGTGCCGAGCCCCTTCCACACGCCGCTGCTCGCGCGGTCCGCGGAGCATCTGGCCACCGCGATCGAATCGCTCCCGATCGGTGCTCCGGCGATCCCCATGGTCAGCGGCACCATGGTCTCGACCATGACCACTCCGGCAGCCGTGCGCGAGAGCCTCGTCGGGCAGATGACGGAGAGGGTCCGCTGGATCGGGGTCGTCGAGCAGCTCTATGCGGCAGGCGTGCGCACGTTCGTCGAAGTCGGCCCCGCGGGCGTGCTCACCGGGTTGGCAAGACGGATTCTCGACGGCCGGGAGCGCTGCACGTTCCTTCAGTTCGACCAGCGCGGCCGCGCTGCGGAAGAGCACCTCGCGCGGCTTCGGGAGCAGCTCGAGAAGGCGGGCGCGTGTCGAGCCCGGCAGCCGACGATCGTCGCGACACCTGCGGGGAAGCCACGACCGGCCCGTGGGACAGTCGTGTCGTTCGATGCCACGGCCCGCCGCCGGGGGCGGAATCGGGCCGGCACGAACCCGCACCTGGTGCCGCGTGAGCCGGCCGCGAGCGTCTCGAGGCACGCACGGCAGTTTGTCGCAGCGACCGAGGCTCCGACGGTGAAGGCCTCGCCGACGGCAGGCGGCACGGCGGAAGAACTCGAAAGATTCCTCGTCGATTTCGTCGTAGAGCAGACGGGGTATCCGCGGGAGATCGTGGAACTCGACGCGGATCTCGAGGCTGATCTCGGGATCGACAGCATCCGCAAGGCCCAGCTTTTCGGCGAGGTTGGCCAGAACTATGGGCTCACGGCCGACGACGGTGTCTCGCTCGACGAGTTCCCGACGCTGCGGCATCTGATCGAGTACATGCTGCCTCGCGTACGCGACTGCCATGCGGCTTCAAAGGTGATCCCAACGGCGGAGCCCGTCGCGCACCTTCCGTTTCGCGACGAGGCGGCGGCCGTCGATCTGGCCGCCGTGCTTGGGGGCTTCGATGTCCTGCTCATCACACCGGCCGACGCACGTTCACCCCGCGGGCTCGTCGCATGCTTTGGCAGGCATGCCTCGCCGGCCGTACGACGCGTCGAATCGGATGGGCTTCGCGCCACACTCGTCGGCGCGAAGGGGATGCCAGGGGCGCTCGTGGGGTGGAACGATGCCGGACTGATCGTGTTCGCCGCCACCACGGCCGACCGTGACGGCCCGGCGGCGACGGACCTGGTGGAAGCGATCGCGATGTCCTGCCGTTCGACCGGCGAGGCCGACCGCCTGATCGGTCGGCTCTTCCGGCCTCCGCAGGGCCTCGTCGTCGCGCATGTTTCCGATACCCGGCCCGAGTGTGCCTCGCATTGCGGGCCCCGGTCGCCACTCGCACGGGTGGCGCTCGCAGACGGTGCCTTCGATGGCCGTCAGGCACTCGCGGCCCTTCTCGACCGCGATCACTCCGCAGCCCGGGACGCGCTCTCTGCCACCTGCGCCTGGCTGGCCTTCGGCGTGTCGGATTCCATCATGAGCACCTTTTCCGGAGGCCCCTTCGCCGGTGAATGGCTCGGATGCGATGCGGCGATCACCGGTGCGGCATGGATGGCTGCATCGATCGACCGTTCGTCCGCCGACGAGAAGCCCGGTGTCACCGGCGAGATCACTCGCCGGTTTTGCCTCACCCAACGCGCACTCGGACGAACGCGACACGTGCGCAGTGTCTCCGGTGAACGAGTGATGGTCCTGGCATCGGACGGTCTGGCCGAATCGTTCACACAGGCTCTCGCGGCGTCGGGCGCAGTGCCACTCCACGTCGACTGCACGACGGCGGACGATGCCATGGCGGACGTGGAACGTGCCGAAGCCTGCGGCCCGGTGCGGCACCTGATCATGGCTGCACCGCGGCAACCGCATGCCGTGCACTGGACCGTGCGTCGCGAGGCGGCCATCGCCGCGTCCTTCTTCGCCTGCCAGCGTTGGATCGCGATGCGTGGCAAGGCTGGCGACATCGGCTCGGCCACGCTCACTGCCGTCGTCGATCTCGGTGGTGACTTCGGAATCTCGGGGGCCATCGGTGCCGTCGAGGGTGGCGGGCTCGCCGGACTCTTCAAGGGGATCGCCCGCGAATTTCCGATGCTCCATGTGCGGGTGGTCGATGCGATGAACGCGGCCACCCCGTCGCAGATGGCTGCCGCCGTCATCGACGAGATGCAGGATGCCGCCGGTCCGATCGAAGTTGGCCTCGTGAATGGCCGCCGGCTGGCCGTCGTTCCCTTCGAGAAACGTCTGCACGCTGGAAAACCGCTCACCTCGCTTGCCCGCGGCAGCGTGTGGATCGTGAGTGGAGGCGCACGGGGCGTGACGGCGGAATGTGCACGCGAACTTGGCCGTCGGCACGGGCTCGTGCTCGCGCTCGTCGGATCAACGACGCCCGTCTCCGTCGTGCCTTCATGGCTTTCGCTCGACGAGGCCGGAGTCAAGGAACTCAAAAGCCGTGTGATGCTCGAAGCACGCGAACGCGCCGCCGATCCGCGTTCTGCCTGGCACACGGTCGAGAAGTCGATCGAGATTGAAAAGTCACTGGAACGGTTCCGCGAGGCGGGAGTCGATGCCCGGTATTTCGCCTGTGATCTCGCCGACGAGGCTGCCGTGCGAATGCTCGCGAACCGGGTCGTGCGTGAGATGGGGCCGGTGCGGGGCGTGCTGCACGGTGCCGGATTCGAGTCGGCCTGCCGATTCGAGAAGAAGACGCCCGAGGGACTCGCCGCCACGATCGGCCCGAAGTGTGTCGGAATCGAGCATCTCCTGTCTGTGCTCGATTCGACGGCGCTCGAGGCCGTGATCGGCTTCGGCTCGACGAGCGGCCGTCTGGGTGGCCACGGCCAGGCGGACTACTCGCTTGCCAACGAGATGCTTGCGAAGATCCTCGCCGATCGTCGGCGGAGCGGCCTGCGGACGACGGTGTTTCACTGGCATGCCTGGGACGCGGTGGGCATGGCAACCCGCCCGGAGAGCCGGTTTGTGCTGGAGCAGTTCGGGCTGACATTCATGCCGCTGGCGGAGGGCATCCGGCGATTCATGGACGACGTCGAGGCGGGCCTGCCGGATGTCGAGGTACTCGTGACCGAACCGGCCTGCGCGATGGGGCCGGTCCCGGCTTCGACGGCAGGCACGCAAGGAAGCCTGGTTGAAGAGGTCTACGTCGGCGGTGCATCGACGAACGTCACGTTCCGACTTGATCCGACTCAGGATCGATTCCTGCTCGACCATCTGCACTATGGTCGGCCCCTGCTGCCGGCGGTGATGGGAGCGGAACTACTTGCGCACGCGGTGATCGCCGCCGGGGCATGCAGCCAGGTGCAGGAGATCCGCGACTTCGCCGTCGAACGGCCGATTGCATTCCCGATCGACCAGCCGCGGCACGTGCGGGTTGCGGTGGCCGCCTCCAACGAAGGGATGATGAAAGCGGTGGGCTGGGCCGCCGCTGTCACAAGCGGAGGGCAGCCGGCCGCCGATGAACGCATCGCCCTTCGCGGATTGGTTTCGACCACCGCGGCAACGCCGATCGTTGAACAGAGGTCCGAGCCGCCCCTGCCGTTCAACCCCATGGTCTACGCCGACGACGCGCCACTGTGGCACGGCGCCTCCTTCCGCACGTTGACGGGCCTGTTTCTCGACCGCAGCGGAGGCTGGGGACGCCTCGTCGCCCCGGCGGCCGACAGTGTCGCGGCACCGCGGTCTGCCACAGGCTGGACCGTGCCGGTGGCACTGCTCGATGGCTGCATCGTCGCGTGTGCCGTGTACTCCTACATCCTCTGTGGGCTGCGGGTGGAAGTACCTGTCGGGTTCGAGCGGCTGCGAATCACGGACAGGCCTCGGAGCGGTGAGACGTGCATCACGCGGCTCCTCTTCCGGTCGAACGACCCACGCGAGAGCCTCTACGATCTGGTGCTGTTCGGCGAAGACGGCCGAGCGATTCTCGCGCTCGACGGGTTGCATCTGGCCGTCACGGCTGCCGAGAGGATGCCCCCATGATCGCGCAGCCGCCACGGACGGGCATTGCCTGCCACCGCATCAGCATCGACCTGGAGGTCGCAGGATGCCTCGTCGCCCTTGCAATCGACGAGACGGCCCAAGAAGCCTCCGAATCGGTGGAGGCAGCCCGACTCGCCGAGGATCTTGTCGCCACTCGGATCGGGTGTGACCGCCGGCTGGTGCGCGTCGCAACGCTGATGCCGTCGGGCCGTCCGGTGGCGATGGTGCGGGGCAGGCTGGATGCCATCTCCGTGTCGGTGTCGCATACCGGCGGAACGATCGGAGCCGCAGTCTGCGAGATGGCCGCCGTCGGCCTCGACATCGTCGATCCCGCGGAGGCCGGTCCTTCGCTCGAGAGTTGGTTCACACCGGACGAGCTCGCGTCGTTTCCGAATGAAGACGGCCTCCTCCGATCGAGGCTCTGGGGAGCCAAGGAGTCCGCCTTCAAGGCCGCGCGTCTCGATGACCGATTCCGCCCGCGGTCAGTCGCGATCGAAGATCTCGGCCCCGTATCCTTTCGCTGGAGCATCCGCGGCACCCATGCACACCCTCGTGGGCTGGGAATGTTCACCCGTGCCGGCAAACACCTCGTAGCCGTCGCCGTCGCCCCGGACCACCGTGTGGCTGCCGGATGTCGGGCGGCATCGCTTTGGGAGGCAGCCCCATGTTCGTGAGCGACACCCATCTTCCGCAGTTGCTTCCGCCGGCAGCATATTACGACCACACCTGGCACGCTCGCGAGTTGGATCGCGTGCTGCGACCGGCGTGGTGGGCGGTGGCGCACAACCACGTCCATCCGTCATTCATGTGGGTCGACACCGATCTCGGGGTCGGCTACCAATCGATCGTGCCGACGGGACCCACGAGCTGCCGTATCTCGTTCCGAGTTCTCACATGGCAATCCCGACGGTCACGGCCGCTTGCCGATGCCTGCGTTCGGGCTGTGAGTCGGTTGTCACTGTGGGTGTGGCAGCGGATCATCGCCGAAGACCTGGCGATGCTGCCACTCGTTCAGGCCGGGATCGAGTCGCCGAGGCACCCCGGCCCGGGACTGATCTCCCGCCGGGAGGAGCGGATCACACATTTTCAGCGTTGGCTGCTTGAGCGCGTTGAGTCCGACGATCCTCGGCATATGAATGCCGTACCTTCGCACACCGAACACCGGCAGGAGTCCGTGACATGATCGATCTGTCTGGAAAAGTGGCCCTCGTCACCGGCTCGAGCCGCGGGATCGGGAGGGCCTGTGCCCTGAAGCTCGCAGAGGCCGGCGCCGACATCGTCGTCAATTACGTGACCAGCGCCCGTGAAGCCGAGGAGGTTGCGGACGCGGTTGCCGCCATGGGCCGCACTGCGGCCTGCGTCCGAGCCGATGTCGGCGAAGAGGAAGACGTCAACGACATGATCGGCTTCGTGAAGCGCGAGTGTGGCGGGCTCGACATCCTCGTCCACAATGCCGCCACAGGCGGCTTTCGGCCTCTGGCAGCCACGACCCAGCGGCATTTCGACGCCGCGATGCATACGAATGTCTTGTCGCTCGTGCACCTGCTCAAGGCGGCGTCACCGCTCCTGGAGTCGGCGGAAGGCCGCGGCAAGGTGATCGTGCTCTCGAGCCACGGAACCCACATGGCGCTGCCGATGTATGGCCTCATCGGCGGCTCGAAGGCCGCGGTCACCGCACTGGCACGCCACTGGGCACTCGAACTCGGGGATCGCGGCGTGAATGTCAACGTGGTCGAGGCCGGCCTGGTGGAGACCGATTCCACGAGACGGCTGCCCGACGCCGAAACAATGTTCGCAGGCCGCAAAGCCAAAACGATGATGGGCGATCGGATGCTGGAGGCAGCCGACGTCGCCAACGCCGTCCTCTTCCTCGCCTCTCCGCTTTCGGATCTCGTGCAGGGCCAGACACTCGTCGTCGATGGCGGAGCCGCGATCCATGTTTAGGATGAGCGACTCCCGCTGCATCCTGCTCACCGGGGCCACCGGACTCTTGGGCCGCTTTCTGCTCCGCGATCTCTCGGCCCAGGGCCGAACGGTCGCCGTGCTGGTGCGCCCCGGCAAGACGGCAGGGGCTGACACCCGGATCGACGAGTTGATCCGCGACTGGCGCGAGGTGGCCGGCGTTGAAGTGCCTCGACCGGTGGTCCTCGAGGGCGACGTCACGTCGCCGAGTCTGGGCCTCTCCCCGTCACAACTCGACTGGGTCGGGGCACACGTCGAAGAGGTCGTGCATTCCGCGGCAAGCCTCTCGTTCGAACGCCGTGCACACGACGGCGAGCCGTATGCGAGCAACGTGGGCGGAACGGCCAACGTTCTTGACCTCTGCAGGACCGCCGGCATCTCACGGCTTCACCACGTCTCCACCGCCTACGTCTGCGGCCTCCGTCGTGGTCGGGTGCTCGAGACGGAGCTCGACGTCGGCCAGACGCCGGGCAACGACTACGAGCGGAGCAAGGTCGAGTCGGAGCGGGCGGTCAGGGCCGCCGACTGCCTCGACATGGCCACGGTCTACCGGCCGAGCATCATCGTCGGCGACCTCGTGAATGGCTTCACGAACACCTTTCATGGGTTCTACAAGCCGCTGCGGATCGTCCAGCCATTCGTGGAGTCGTTCCTGGAGGCATCGCTCGAATCCGGCTCGTTGCTCGACGTGCTCGGAATGAACGGCGCGGAGAGGAAGAATCTGGTGCCCGTTGATTGGGTGTCGGCGGTGATCTCGCGAATCATTCTCGATCCGTCGCTGCACGGCGGCACCTATCACCTCACATCGACGCGGCCGACGAGCGTCGAACTCATCTGCCGCGTCTTTGAGCGGATGGTGGTGGAGATGGCGGAACAGCCCACAACGGCCTGCCGCGGCAGTCGCACCGCCGCCTTTGAGCCCGCCCTCCTCAAGCGGCTCTTTGGCGATCAGATGAAGATCTACCGGGCCTACTGGCGGGATGATCCGGAATTCGACGTCACGGCGACTCGACGGGCCGTCCCCGACCTGCCGGCACCGGTGATCGACGAGGCGGTGATCCGTCGGCTCTGCCGATTCGCCATTGAAACAGGGTTTCGATGGCCGCCTGACACACGGCCCGATCGCTGAAGAGCCTTCGATCTGGCCGCTATTTCATCCGGGCCATCGCCGTGCGGACCGTGTTCATCACGGTCTCCCGGATCTCGGAGTCGCCGATCTTTCCTGCGGCGACATCGGCCTTTTGAAGCAGCGCCTGCGCCGCTTCGGTATTGCCTGCGGCATACTCCGCGTTGGCAACCGCAAGGAGCGCATAGGCCTTGCCATCGGGTCGTTCGACCCCTTCCGCGGCGGCGGCGGCATCCCGCAACAGCGACGCCGACTTGTCGGTGTTCCCCGTC
>JBJTOU010000035.1:0-18073 GCA_046074725.1 Planctomycetia bacterium | reverse complement strand
GCACATGCACCGGCGCCTGCGGGGCGACGTCGTGAAACGCGAGGCAGAGATCGTCCTCGTGCTCGATCCGTGCCGGAATCTCGCGGCGGATGATCCTGCCGAAGATCGTGTCAGCCATCGATCGCGTCCGTGGCGGCCGGTCCCGCGGCCGCCGGCTTCCGCACCCGTCGTTTCGGCGACTTCGGGAGCGCCCATTCCTTCGTGAGTTCCTCGAAGACCTCGGGGGTCTCGTAGCGGATGATGTTCTGCCCCTCGGGCATGGGGCCGACGAGCGACCTGAAGACCGGGGCACCACGGAGGCCCAGGTCGGTGCTGCAGTCGTCGGCACCCACCTGCAGGTGGGTCCGCAGGAGCGCTTCCGGGGAGTCGTAGTCGTGGATCACCAACTGGCCATCCGGGCTCCGACTCACGACCCGCCACGTGTCTTTCGCCATCGTCGCTGACCTCCTGGTGCGGCGTCGCGACGACCGGTCGGGCGTCGCGGCAGAGCCGCTTGATTGCTCACGAGTGTCATCGGCAGCGCGCGTGTGCCTCCGAAACCGTGGTCCATCCGGACGGTGCCGCCGTCACCGTGCGGCCTCGCCGTCATGCCGTGCCCATCCGGCACATCCGGCGCACGTGGATCCCGATGGTGGATCGCACCCGCGAGGCCCGCCTTTCGCCCGGGATGCGGTGATGCCGTCGCTTCGCCGGTTGATGATCGGTCGCCATGCCTGCTTCGGCACGACCTGCTTCCACCACGCTGCGTATGGCCAGGGCCTCCACGGGCGAGCCGTTCGAGGCTACGGTCTTGAGGAGCGTCGCACCCGAGACCAGCACCGTCCTGTACGGTCGCTTCACGCACGGATGAAGGCCCGCATGCGTCACCTTTCACTGCACATTGTCGTGATGCTCGCCTGGCTCATGCTTGCCGCGCGTGCCGACGCCCGACCGCCGAATGTGGTCGTGATCCTCGCCGACGACCTCGGCTGGTCCGACCTCGCCTGTTACGGCAGTCGCTTCCACGACACGCCGCACATCGACCGGCTGGCCGCGAGCGGCATGCGGTTCACCGACGCCTATTCCGCGGGCAGCAACTGCCAGCCGACCCGGGCGGCGCTGCTCTCGGGCCAGTACGGGCCGCGGACGGGTGTGTACACCGTTGGTTCCACGCAACGCTGGGACACGTCGCGGCGTCCCCTCGTGCCGGTCGAGAATCGACGTCATCTCCCCGCCTGGACGGCCACCGTCGCCGACGTGCTCCGCGGGGCGGGCTACGCCACCGGCATGTTCGGCAAGTGGCATCTCGACGAAACCCGCGACCCCCCCTCCGGCCGTGGCTTCGACGAGGCCATCATTGCCGGCGGCCTCGCGCGACAGGGGCACCTTCACTTCGACACGCTGCCGCCGGTCGAAGTGCCCCGTGACGCCTATCTGGCCGACTTCCTCACCGACAGGGCGGTGGACTTCATCGCCCGCCATCGCGAACGTCCGTTCTTTCTCTACCTGCCCCACTTCGCCGTCCATGCGCCGTTCGAGGCGAAGCCGGAACTCATCTCGCGATTCACCGGCAGGCCGCCCGTCGGCGACCAGAAGAGCCCGGTCTATGCCGCGATGGTCGCCAGCCTCGATGAAAGCGTGGGCCGGATCGTGGCCGCGCTCGCCGAGGCGGGCGTCGCCGACGACACGCTCGTGATGTTCACGAGCGACAACGGCGGCGTCGGCGGATATGCACGCGAGGGGTTGCCGAGCGAGGAAATCACCGACAATCGGCCGCTCCGCGGCGGCAAGGGGATGCTGTACGAAGGGGGCATCCGGGTGCCGTTCATCGCGGCCTGGCCGGGGACGATCCGCCCTGGCACGACCTGTGCGGAGCCGGTCATCTCGGTCGACATCCTGCCCACGCTGGCCGCGGCCGTCGGCGTGGCACCGCCGCGGCAGCCCCTCGACGGGGTCGACCTGACGCCCCTGCTCGCAGGGGCCGGCGGCCGCGCCCTCGACCGGGCACTGTACTGGCATTTTCCCGGGTATCTCGGCGCGGGGCCGGATCACGCCGATCTCGACGCGTGGCGGTCGAAGCCGGCGGGCGTGATCCGGGCGGGCCGCCACAAGCTCATCGAGCACTTCGAGGATGGCAGGCTCGAACTCTACGACCTGGCGGCGGATGTCGGCGAGACCCGCAACCTCGCCGCCGTCGAGCCCGACTTGGCGGCGACGCTCGCGGCCCGACTGGCCGCCTGGCGGGAGAGGATCCGCGCGCCGATGCCGACCCGTCGGACGTCCCCGGCGGCCCAACGTGCTCTTCATCGCGGTGGATGACCCGCGGCCGGGGTTCGGCTGCTACGGTCGCTCCGCGATCCGTCCTCGGAGGCAGCCGACGCGCGGTTGTCGGCCGAACTGCGCCGATACGGGGCGGATTCGGATCCGCGCTGAGCGATTGTTCCGGACGAATCGGTCGGGAGAACTGCAACACCCTTCGGCCGGCGCCCGGCCGTTCGGGCCCGCGGCAGCCGCAGGCGTCCGAAGCGGACAGCCTCTTGGAGCCGCCGCGGGCGGCGCGGTAAACTTCGCCCGGAGGGTAAGCGAACGGCTAGCGGTCTGACTCGAAATCAGATGCCGGGAAACCGGTTGCGGGTTCGAATCCCGTGCCCTCCGTTTTGAGATTTCGAAAGCGGGCTTGTCTCGGGCCGTGGCCCCGGCCGTTCCACGGCCAGCGGGAGAGCCGGCGGACGAAGTGGGGGCACGCGTTCCCGTCCACGTCCTGACGGCGTGGCTGGGAAACGCACCCCGGATCGCCGGGGCAGCGAGGAAGCCTGCCTGCATTCGGCACGCCGACGTGATGGCGGGCTACGGCGGATACGATGCTCGGTCGCGTTGCCGGTGTTTGCAACCGACGTTCCGGTTCAGGACACGACCCGTCGGATGACACGCGAAAGGACTGCATCATGAGGCACTCCACGGTCACAGGAGTGGTTCTCGTCGCACTGCTGATTCTCCGGGCGGAGGTGGGCCACGCTGCGGCGACGCATTCGGAGCCGTCGGGCTTGGTGGCGTGGCACGTGGATTCCATGGTGAAGATCTTCCAGGACGCGGTCCCGCCGACCGACGCAACCAGTCTTGAAGCCATTGAAGCGGCCCGCAATGAGGTCGTGTCCGCCCAGTTCGTCGCCTGGTGCAAGGACCCGATGGAGGATCTGACGTGCCGGGTGAGCCCGTTGGCGAGCGGGGCGGGTCACCACATCCCAGCACCGCGGGTCAGATGGGTCGGATACGTGCCCGTGGGAACGGACTGGAAGGGTACCGGCGCCCCGTTCAAGCCCTACCCTGATCCGCTGCTGGAGCAGGCCCCTGCCACGAGCGGCGCCGGAATGTCGCAGCCGATCTGGCTCACCTGCACGATTCCGGCCGACACGGCGCCAGGCCTGTACCGGGGAGACGTGGTCGTCGAGGCCACCATCGAGGGGAAGGTGCAGGCAGTCAGGCTTCCGCTGCGAATTCAGGTGTATGCCGCGACGCTGCCGGACACGCGCACGTTGAAGGTCAGCAATTGGACATGGTTCGACAATGATGGCGTTGCCAAACTGTGCGGCTCGGAAGGCGTCTACGACGAGCCGTTCTGGGAACTGATGGACGCGGTGGCGCACGACATGGCGGCGCACCGACAGAACGTCATCCTAACGCCGATGCAGGGCGGGTGGTCGGAGAATGACCTGATCACCGCCACGGTGAATCCCCAGGGAAAGCTGGAAATCGACTTTTCCAGGTTTGATCGCTGGGTGACCATCTTCCGAGCGGCCGGAGTGGACGGTCTGATCGAGGGAATTCAACTGGCGCGGCCGAACAAGGGAAAAAACGTCATCAAGGACGGGGGGCACTTCCGATCCGTGGCATGGAAGGTCGAGGACGGGAAAGCCGTTCGGGGATGGGTTGATTCGCTGAGCGAGGACTACGACCGGTATCTCGCGATCTATCTCCCGGCACTGCGGAAGCATCTCGAGGAGAAGGGGTGGTTGCAGAGCTATGTGCAGCACCTGTACGACGAACCGCAGGAAGCCCACGCCGAGACCTACAATCTGCTCGCGAAGCGAGTGAAGAAGCACGCGCCCTGGATGCGGATCATCGACGCGGTGACGACGGACAAGGTCCTCGAATCGGTCGACATCATGGTGCCGCTCTACGGCGCGGGCAACACGCCGAAGTTCGTGGCGGAGCGGGCGCGTGCGAAGGACAAGGAACTCTGGTTCTACACCTGTATCGCCTACAGTCCCTTGAATCGCTTTGTGTCAGAACCCCTGACGCATCCCCGCTTGTTGCACTGGGCGAATTTTCAGACCAAGACCACCGGCTATTTGCATTGGGGATACAACTGGTGGATCTTCCGAAGCAATCCGATCCAGGGGCGATGGAAGCTCAGGCCCGGCGACGAATGGATTGTGTATCCAAAGCCCGGCGGCGTGCTCGATTCCATCCGTTTCGAGGCGATGCTCGAGGGGCTGCAGGATCATGAACTGCTCGTGGCGCTGGCTGCACGGGATGCCGAGGAGGCGGATCGAATCAGCAGGCTTCCGGGCAGGAACTCGAAGAAATCACCGCGCCGCGACAGCGTTGAGACGTTGCGGGCCTCGCGGCGGGAACTGTTGAAAGCCCTCAGCGACTAGGCCCCCGTTCACGCCTTCGGCAGCGGCGCCGTGGCCCGCACCGCACGGATTCCCATCGAGCAGAGGGCCGAGGCCGCCGTCCCCGCCTGGATGCGTCACCGGATGCCCGGCTGCGAGTCCATGCGGATCGCCCGAGTCGAGGCCCTCGTCAGAATGTCGAACGGGCCTTCCTGACGGCCTTCTCGAACTCCTTCCACGCATTCGTCGCGCCGTCCCGAAGGCTTTGCCAGGCTTCCCCGGAAGACCTGGCCACGTCCTCGAGCTTCTCCCGGGCGGCTTTTTGCCTGGCGTCGAGTTCGGCCAACTCCTCGGCCCATTTCTCCCTGGCGGACTGCTCGAGACTCCGGGCCTTCAGGCGCAGTTCGCGGACTTCCTCCTCGAGTTTCTCGAGGCCGGCACTCAGCATTCCTTCGAACTCGTCCTTGGTCTGTCGGTCATCCTCGCTCGTGTCGGCAGGAACCTTCCGCACGGTGTGCTCGATGGGCTCCCGGGCGCAGCCGACGGCCAGCGCGACGAGCATCAGTACCGCCGCAGTAGCACGGTGAGGCATGGCAGTTCTCCCGGTATCTGAGATGGGGCACGGACGACCCGGCAACGATAGGGCGGGCCAGTGAACAGGGCCGCGATCCCGGCCGGTGTTCGGAATCGAGGTCGATTCCGCTCATCGGACAGTCGAGGCAGCCTGTTCCCTCCCCGCGCGGTTGGCAGCCGTGAGCATGCGCCTTTCACCGGCGGGCCCAGAGGAACCGGAATTCCGGCGGGCTGCGCCAAGGAGCGCACGCGCGGCTCTATTTCGCGTGGCTGTACGAATAGTTTCCAGCGATCACCAGCCGGGCTTCCTCGGTGAGTTCCGGACAGTGCCGGCGCAGGGCCTCGGCCACCGCCGCGTCGAATGCCGCGTTGGGCAGCATCCAGTCGACGTTCAGCACGCGGCGCATGCGTGCGCCGAAAACCTGCTCCTGCAGCCGGATGCGTTGGAGGTCCGCGTCGGGGCCGAATTGCTCGCGGAGCCAGCCAAGGCGGGTTTCCATCGAGGCGGCGGGCCAGTACCCCACGGGTTGACCTGGCTTCCGCGGACCCGAATGGTAGGCCACGATCGCCCGACTCATGTCCTCGGGCGTGAGGCCGCAATACCGCTCGTCCGGGATGCCGTGCTGCCGTTCGAAGTCGGCGAGCCACGGGGGGGATGGGGCTGCGTCGTCGTGCATGGGTGTCGTCCAGACCGGGGGCATCGGCTCTGGTTACGAGGGGCTGGTTCGAGAGAGAGTGTAGCCCTGCATGCATGGGACGATCCACGGCCGTGGAGGACTCTGCCGCGGCCGGATAGAGTGGAGTCGTCACCGCCGTTCTAGGGAACGGTCCCACCGGGTTTTTTCGTATGACGCCCCGCTGGATTCTCTTCTGCGTCGCCGCGGGGCTCGCCCTGACGGGCACAGGGGGCCGCGCCGCCGCGGAGCCCGGGCCGCGGGAACTCTTCGACGACGCGGTCCGACTGTTCTTCGCCGCGAAGCCGGATGAGTCGGCCCGCCTCTTCGACCGGCTCGTCGAGGTCGTGCCGGCGGCAGAGCCCGAGCTCTGGCAACGCGGGCTGGCGCTGTACTACGCCGAGCGCTTCGATGATGGCCGGAGGCAGTTCGAGTTGCACCGAACCGTGAACCCGAATGACGTCGAGAACCCAGCGTGGCACTTTCTCTGCGTCGCCGAGCTCGAGGGCGTTCAGGCCGCCCGTTGCAAGCTGCTGCCCGTCGGCGAGGACTCCCGGGTGCCCATGAAGGAAATCCTGGACTTCTATGCTGGCCGGTGCGAACCCGCGGCCGTGCTGGTTGCCGCTGAAAACGGCGCAGGTGCCGAACGTCGAAACCAGCTCTGCTATGCGCACCTGTACCTAGGGCTCTACCACGAGGTTGCCGGTGACGCCCAGAAAGCCCGCGAGCACATCACCCGGGCAGCCGGGCCCTTTCGTATGGACCACTACATGGGGAAGGTGGCCGTCATGCACGCCAAGCTCCGAGGCTGGCCGGTCGTCGATGAGTAGCCGTCTGACTGGTTAGTGCAACACAGAGGTGGGCCATCGAGGTTTTCTTGGAAGTGTCACCTCACCAAGAAGGAACCTGCGATGACCCACCAAGATGAATGTCCGGCGATCGACGACCTCACGGCCCTGCTCATCGAGCACGGCCCAGCCGCCATGGCCTCTGCCCTCGCAACGCTCATGAATCAAGCGATGTAGATCGAACGCGAGCAGGTGCTGAAGGCCGAGTCTCGTAACGTCAGCGATCGTCAAGGCCACGCCAACGGATTCAAGCCGAAGACCTTGAAGACCCGAGTCGGCCGGGTGGACCTGCGGATCCTACAAGCCCGCGACTACCCGCCGCCCATCGGCGGCGGCTCCGCACGACCAACGGCCTCGAGCGGCTCAACAAGGAGATCAAACGACGGACGCGGGTCGCAACGCTCTTCCCCAACGAGGCCTCGCTCCTGCGGCTCGTCTCTGCCGTCCTCTCGGAGATCAGTGACGATTGGGAAACCGAACGTGCCTACCTGACCATGGAAGCCAGATGACCCACCTCTGAAAACCAGGATTTACAGAAGGGGTATTGCTTTATCGTCAGTCCGACCAGGATTGCCAACAAGATCGAGCG
Source organism: Planctomycetia bacterium (assembly GCA_046074725.1). Classification (GTDB taxonomy): domain Bacteria; phylum Planctomycetota; class Planctomycetia; order Pirellulales; family UBA1268; genus CACORA01. The sequence goes on along the minus strand of JBJTOU010000035.1, from coordinate 10,794 downwards.
ATTCCGCTGCCACGATCACGTGACGGCGATCGCAGAGCACAGCCCGACGCCGTCACGGACGACGCTGAGCACGTCGCCGCCGGGATGACTTCGAAGACCATGTCGGAGAAAAGGGGCGTTCTGACCGAACATCGAAGCCGATGGAGCTGCTCGGCGTCTCGGCTACGCATAGGACTTATTTCGTGATCTGGTCTCGCTTGCGACGCATTGCGCTGAGGTTGTCGCGAGTCTTTATGGTGCGCGGATGATCTGCGCCGAGCACCTTCTCAGCGATCGCCAGCGCGCGCGTGTAGAGCTGCTCGGCCGCGGCGTACTTACCTGTCGCACTGTACATCGCTGCTAGATTGTTGAGGCTGGTAGCCGTGTCTTGGTGATCCGGCCCGAGCGCCTTCTCGTTGATCGCCACCGCCCGTTTGAAGAGCGGCTCTGCCTTGGCGAAGTTGCCTTCGGCCTGGTATAGCGACGCAAGGTTGTTCAGGCTGGCGGCTGTATCGGGATGATCCGGCCCGAGCGCCCTCTCACGAATCGCGAGCGCACGTTGTGAAAGTGGCTCCGCTTCGGCGTACTTGCCTTGGTGGTGGTAAAGCAACGCGAGATTATGCAGGCTCAAGGCCGTGTCTGGATGGTCCGGTCCAAGGGTCTTTTCCCGGATCGCAAGTGACCGCTCGATGAGCTGCTCGGCCTCGCCGTACTTGCCCTGCGCACCGCATATCGCCCCGAGGTTGCTGAGGCTCGTGGCCGTTTCCGGATGGTCCGGTCCGAGGACCCTCTCGCGAATCGCCAGCGCCCGCCTCGAGAGCGGCTCAGCTTCGGCGTCTTTGCCTCTGGCGTTATAGAAAGCCGCGAGGTTGGTCAGGCTGGTGGCCGTGTCGGGGTGATCAGGCCCGAGCGTTTTCTCGGTGACCACGACCGCCCGCTTGAAGAGCGGCTCAGCCTCAGCGTACTTGCCCTGGGCTTGGTAGAGCAACGCGAGGATGGTGCAGCTGATCGCTATGTCGGGGTGATCCGGTCCAAGCACCTGCTCACGAATCGCGAGCGCACGTTTTGAAAGCGGCTCAGCTTCAGCGTACTTGTGTTGGGTTCTGTACGACTCCGCAAGGTTGCTCAGGCTGGTGGCGGTATCTGGGTGATCGGGTCCCAGCGTCTTTGCGCGGATTGCAAAAGCCTGTTTGTGGTGAGACACCGCTGCGCGGGTGTCCCCGCGTTCTTCATACAGGGCTGCCAAGTTGGAGTGGAGAGTGGCGGTGTTCTCATGATCGTGGCCGTATTTCGCCTCAATGATCGCCAGCGATTGCCTGTATAGCGGCTCTGCGGCATCGTACCGGCCTTGATTCGAATAGACCGATGCAAGGTTGCTGACGCTTGCGGCGGTATCGGGGTGGTCGGCCCCGTGGTCCCTGATGGCGATGTCCACCGCCCGCTTCGCGAGTGGCTCGGCTTCTGCGTATTTGCCTTCGCTGAGCAGTTGCACAACCTGCTCGTCGAGCGGCTCGGCCGACGCCATGCAGCCGCACGCCAGAAGAAATGCCGCCGACGTGGCATAACGCATAACCGCGACTCCCCAGCAGGTGGGAAATCATAGCGCCGCGATGTTTTCCGAGCGACCGTGGGCGCACGTGTCGCATGGCACAGCCATAGGTTCACGCGAGCGACACTCAGTCCTTATCCCGTCATGACGGCTGGATCAGGGTTGTCATGGCAGGCCAGTTTTTGCTTCGCGTCACTGGCCCGATGGGGGACCGTTGCGGAATAATCCGACGTCGGGGCAGGACGCCGTCATTTCACCATCCACCCGGGAGGTCCGCCCCATGGCTCGCGCTGCAATCACCGGTCAACAAGTTCGTGACCTGATGACCTTTCACGCCGTCACGGTCGCCCCGGACGACTCGGTCAAAGACGCCCTGGATTTGCTGGTTGCCAACAACGTCGCAGCCTTGCCGGTCGTAGACGAGGCGAATCGCTGCCTGGGAGTCATCTCAGCCTCGGACCTGCTCGGGTTGGCCCAGGAACGCGGAGAGGACCTGGAGGCCATCCATGTCGCCGAGGGACTGACCAGGGAACTTCTTGTCGAGCATCTGGAGCGTGCAGACTTCTCAGACCTCGTTGTCAAGGAAGCCATGACGCCAACGCCCATCATGATTGGTCCCGAAGCACCGCTCAGCGAAGCCGCGAGAATCATGACGGAGTACGGGATTCATCATCTCGCGGTGACGGAGAACAAGCACCGGTTCCTTGGGGTCCTGTCATCGCTCGACATCCTGCGTGCCGTCGCTGAAGGTCTGCGGTAAGGATCAGGCCAAGAGCGACGGGAGAGGAGAGGGTGGCCCGAAAATCAGGGCTGCCTCACAGTGCGGTTGCCGGTAAACTGGCTCCGACACGAGGGCCTGCCGGTCTACGGTGGAGAAACAGTCATGCACCCGCAGTCGGCCGCTTCAACCGGCCGCGGCCGCTGGATCGCCGTGATGAACTCCTCCATCCCCGACACCTGCCCGCCCGGTGGCCCGTGTCGGCCCACCGGTAGCCCTCGGCATCCGGCTCAGCGTGGCTCACCCGAGTGAGTTGCAACGTCCCGATCGCCCTGAGATCCAGCGCCTCGTCGTCGATGCACCGGACACCACCACCCTCATCATCCGCGACGAACTCCATCACGCTGGTCACGCGGCACATCCGGACTGTTGGACACGCGCCGGGGAGTTACGATATCGGGCATGTTTGAACACCGTACCGATCCACTTTTGCCCGGCCGCCGCTTTTTTTGGCGAGTCATTTGGTTCCTTGCTCTGTCGGCCGTAGCGATCGGGGTTGCCCTTGGGATTGGTGTTGTGGGCTACCACTCCTTCGGTGGTCTGCCCTGGATAGACGCCCTCGTGAACGCCTCGATGATTCTTGGCGGTATGGGGCCGGTTGATCCGATCACGTCGCACGCAGGCAAGTTGTTCGCTTCGGCGTATGCCCTCTTTTCGGGCTTGCTGTTCATCGGCGCCGCATCCCTCGTTGTGGCGCCGTTCGTTCATCGCATCATGCACACGATCCATCTGGAAGAAGACTGAGGTGGTTCGGTCATGCTCCCGCTCCCGTCCGCCCGATCGCCTATGCCGAGCAGCACAAGGAACCCGACTGTCCAACAAATGGGGGGCACCTCAACATGGCCTGCGAACGTGCGGAATGAAAGGGCACGTCCGGAGGTTGTCACGAGTCGCAGAAGCCGCCACGCTTTGCATCGCCCGACAGGATCGGCTCATGAGCCGATCTGCGTGTTGCCTTCGACATACCGGGGCTCGTAGGGGCAGTGGCGGCAGCCCGAGCCGCAGCAGGAGCCCCGTTTCAGGTGGTAGGCCTCCGTGTAGACCACAAGGCCGTTTTCGATGTACCAGTCCGGCCGCTCGGGGCTTGGTGGAACGGGGGCTGCGGGTGTCATTGCCGCTCGGATACGAACGTGGTGGCCACCTGCAGGCATCGATGATCTCCTGCACGTGATTTTCGACCAGGTGTCAGGCCTCGTGGACAACGTGGGCCGCCAATCCCGTCTGCGCTGCGAGTTCCACCTCGGGCTTCAGCCAGAACGTGGCTTCGCCGTCCGGGAACCGGCGGAGTGTACTCGCCCTGGCTGCGGGACGGCGCATCGAGCACATGCACGGCGGGCAAAGCGGACCACGTTCCAGGGCATGGGGCGGAACTCTCATCGGGAACTTGCTGAGCTGGCCCCGGCCAGACTGGAAGGCATAGAAGCCTCCCGTGGCAAGCTTCTGCCCGTCGGCGGAGCTGCGGGGCTGGCTGGTCGAGGACGTGAAGCAGGCGTCGCCACGTTTCGACGGCGGTGCCTCAGCGTCGCGAGTGGGAAGGGTGGAATCCCCGCGGCTGGTTCGGTCCACGCCCCTGGTTGCCCTGACGAGGAGCCATCCCCGGGCCCGTCGGAACTCGCAGTCTCAAAGATATTTTTGAGATTCGGCGTGCGTACGATTCCCGGCGAGGAGAACCAGCCATGGGAACGCCCCGGCGCCTGCTGCTCGTGACGTCATACCACCACGGCAACACGGCCAAGATCGCCGAGTCCATGGCGGGCGTGCTCGGTGCCGAAGTCGCAACCCCCGAGTCGGTCCCGTACACGAGTCTTGCCGACTACGGGCTCATAGGATTCGGTTCCGGCGTCTACTACGGCCGAATGCACGAGGCACTCTTCGACTGGCTTCGCGGCCTGCCTGATGCCACCGTGCCCTCCACTCCGGCCTTCATCTTCTCCACCTCGGGCCTGCCGTTCCTGGCGAAAATCTGGCACTGGCCTTTGCGCCGCCTGCTGGCTCGCAAGGGGTTTCGCGTCGTTGGGGAGTTCACCTGCCGGGGCTTCGACACGTGGGGCCCGCTCTGGCTCACCGGCGGCTTGAACCGCTCGCACCCAGATGCCCGTGATTTGTTCCGAGCTCGTACGTTCGCCGCTGACATGGCCCGGTGACGGGAACGGCCCCGCGGTTACGTAGCGAGGCAGGCCGGGATTGCAGGCGACGTTGCGACCGAGTGAACCCAGATGAAACGCCTGCGAGGAGAGGCACGATCACGGTCGGCTATGTGAAGCAGTGCAGCGAGTGCGGGAAGAAATGGGCCGCGTTTGGGCATCCATCTCGAATTCGGCCGGTCCCGCGACGACGTCGAGAAGGTCGCCAACGCGAGCGGCTGGAAGTTCGTGCACGAGGTGGTCTCGCCAGCCCTACTCATGCTCGCCCTGGACCCATGCCTCGCCGTCCGGGTTTATCTCCACATGCAGCGTCATGGGGTGGCAGCAGACGGGGCAGTCCTCAACGTAGTCTTGGCGTGCTCCGGCTGAGATGTCCACGGGGACGACGATCTCTTCGCCGCAGGAGTCGCAGATGTAGAAAGCCTCCGCATGGCTCGCCTTGCGGACTTTCCGGCGTTTCTTCTTGGGCTTCTTCATGGCGGGCGGGGGCGTGGTTGGCCGGGTCCGGAGAGCATAACGGTCGGTTCGCCATGACCGTCTGCCCCTGCTTCCGCCGGGGTCCACCTCAGTCTCCCCATTCGGATTCGAGCACCTCCTGCCTGACAACCGACACCTTGCCCTCCGTCCACGGGTTGCCGCTCAGGGCTCCGAGCACGCAGAAGAAGTGCAGCACAAGCCCCGGCAGGATGAGAGCCACGTAGCCCATGCCCACCAGAAAGAACCACACGATTCCATTGAGAATCTGGCCCTTGTAGAACTGCCCAAGTCCGGGCACGAAGAAGCTCAGCACGGCGGCCAATCCGGGGCTCCAGCGTTGCACGGGCGGGTGATTGATGACCACCACGTGGCCGGTGCCTGCCGAACCCGCGGATGCGAACCCAGCCGGTTGGTTGGCCGGCATGGCAGCAGGAACGGGCGGGGCCATGCGTGCGGCCTGCTCGTGGGCCAGCCGGGCGGCCTCAAGGTCGAGCCGTTGCTTCTCGAGGGCGAGTTCCTTGGCCCGGAGGCGTCGCTCAGCTGCATCTTTCGAAGCCTTGCCGATGTTCTCGATAGCTTGGCCGAGGGCTTTGCCAACCTCGACGTACAATCCAGCCGCCGCGATGAAGAGGCCGCCCAGCGTAAATGCCAGAGCGACTGGTGACTGGGCGATGGCCGTAAAGGCGATGCCGAGGGCTGCCAGAAAGCCACCGCAGGCGGCAATCAAGTGCCGCGGTGTCAGGTCCTCCCAAACCAGATTCGGTGAGGACTTTCGCGGGCGCCGTGTGCGTGATGAGGGGGGCCTTCCGGGCATACTCGGCGGCGCAGCATCGGGTGAGGCAGGAGGAGAAGGCTCCCGCAGTCCAGAGATCGTTCTCGTCAGGATGGAGGTGATCCGCGAACCAAAAAGTCCTTCGGCCTGCCTCGAGGGCGTCCAGTCGGCCATGCCCGCCCGCCAGACGAGATCATCGGGCCCCAGCCAGCCATTCGTGACCATGGCCTTCAGCCGGTCAACGGAGACCGGGCCGTTCCGTTCGCCGCCCCGGACGTAGTACCACTCGTCGCTCATGTGTCGGTTCTCTGACGCGGGAAAGAACCCGAGAGCAAATCACGCATGCCGGTCAACCTTGGTCCGCGCCGCGAAAAGGCCGGAAAAATGGCCCGAAAACATTCGCCACGCTGTGGTCGAGTGCATCCGCGACTCTTCGCGACGAGGGCACGGGCGTCCGGCCCGAGGCCTTGCGGCCTACGGCTTGGAACAGTGCGGCGACAGCCCGAGAGCCTCCACTCACGGGACCCCACAGGTCGTGGAGAGGAGACAGGATTTCACGGGCGATGAATCCTAGGATGCCCTGCGGCTGTTTTTGCAACGGCAAAGTCGTCGGTAACAGAGGGCGGCGGGTGCTCCGGCTCATTCGCACCATCGAGCGGGGGGCACCGCCATGCGCGCCCTGATGGAGCCAGCCGTGCGGGTACCGCTCGCGGCCATCCTCCTGGCTGTATCGCTCGCGCTGGCGACCTCCACCCCTGATGACCGCGCAGCGTCGGTGGGTTCCTGGCACGTGGTGGCCGTCGAGATGAACGGCAAGCAGGTCGACCCCACGATCACGGCGATGCTGCTGGTCGACTACCGGGAGGACGGTTCGTGGACAGTCCTCTTCAAGGGCATGCCTGTCGGGGAGGGCACGAGCCACAATAACCCCGAGGCCAGCCCCAGAACCTTCGAGATGAAAACCCTCGGCGGCGCGAAGACCCCACCCCGCACATACTCCGGCATTTACAGGCTGGAGGGCGACACCCGGCAGTTGTGCTTCGTGGGTGCAGGCCTGCCCCGTCCCGACGGCTTCGCGGCCCCCAGGGGAAGCGGACGCATCCTCGTGACGCTCGAACGGGCCGGAGCCCGCGGCGCCCGTTGACGAATCGACGTGGCCGAACCCGGCTCGGCCTGGAAAGCATCCGAAGCAGGTCACCCATGAGGCTCGTGCACGACCGTACCGTGAAGCACCCCACGCCTCAAGGCGTTGGGCTAGAGCGCATCTCGGTTACGTGGAGCGGCGATGTGGCAATCCAGCCAGGGTGGGTGAGGGGGTCGGCGAACGCTCGAGGAGCCTTGGGCGTATCCTCGCCCCGGCGACGAGACTTTTGCCGCCCCCGAGCCGGCGATACACGTATCTCGAACGCGCTCTAGGACGAAGCCAGCCCCGAACGGCGCGGGCGGCCGCCTCAAAACGGCACGTCGTCGTCGCCGGCCTCGGCAAAGGCGTCGTTGGGGTCGGCGGCGTCGCTCGAGCCGCTCGTCGCCCGCCCGCTTTCGGACAACCGCTTGAACGAGAGGCCCTCGGCACTGAGGAAATACTTGGCTTCGCTGGACTCATCCCGTTGCCAGCGGCGGCCGCTCAGGCGGTAGGTCACCTCGATCTCGTCCCCCACGGCCAGGTCATCCACCGCGTCGCAGCCATCCTTCACGAACTCGACGGGAATGAAGTTGGTGAAGGTGCCCTTGGACTGCTCGAGCACCACGAGGCGCTTGCGAAAGCCCTTTTGCCCGAAGGTCTTGGTCTCCTCGATCAGGTGGACGACGCCGCGGACGGTCGGGTCTTTCATGACGCGATGGCCATTCATTGCGAGAGTGGTCGGGCTGCGGACGGGCGAAGAATACCACGGCGAGAACGGAGTCGTGTGGGGAGTTTGCGTGGCGAGAGGGGCTTCTTCATGGCTGGTCGGCCGTGGTCATGACGCCGCGCTTTTCGTCAAGGCGAAGAGGCGGTGAAACCCGGTCGCGTCGTGAAACAACTCCTGCGGTTCCCCGCAAAATCCGGCCTCGCGGGCCATGGTGGCGATCGCCGCGGTCGTTTCGGGAAAATCCCGCTGGGTGACGTGCTCCACGGTGCTGGCGAGGCCTTCCGGGGGCAACTCCTTCCAGCCCTGCCGCATCATGCCGACGTAGGCCGCCAGATACTCCTCGCGCGTCTCCTCGCCCCGCCGAAAGATATCCGCAAGGAGCAGCGAGCCGCCGCCGGCCAACGCACCGTGGGCCAGCCGGAAGAACTCCTGCTTTTCCCGGGCCGGGAGATGGTGAACCGCGTAGCTCGCCAGGATCACGTCGGAGGTCGTGGCGTCCGGCGAGGAGTGTCGTCGCAGGTGCGCCAGCATGTCGGCCTCGACGAACTGGGTCCGGAATCGGGCTCCTGCCAGTTCGTCGCGGGCCTTGGAGAGCGCCATCGTCGACGCATCGACGCCCGTGTAGGCCCAGAGCCCGGTGGCGTCGAACGTGTGCTTGATAAACCCGGCGTCGCCGCAGCCGAGGTCCACGAGCGTGAACGGCCCCGGGTGCCGCAGGAGAACCCACGCCCTGACGCCGTGGAAGATTGCCCGGTGCGCCATCCAGTCGGCGTCGACGATGGCCCGGTAGACATGCCACTGGTCGAACCAGCGGGTGGCCTCCTCGGGATCGTGCGCGGGCTCGGGGCATGCGGCGCTGGATGTGTTCATGACGCGATGGCGTGACTGCCGCTCCGCGGGCGGAAACCGTGAAGCCGTTCAGCGGCTCTTCCTGCCCGGCTGATCCCGCTGCAGCGTGCCGCCACCGAACTTTTCCGTGCGGCTGCTCGATCCGTCCGATCGGTGCGTGATGGTGCCGGAGCCAAACCGCTGGGTATGCCCCGTCACGGTCCTGCCATCGCGGCCGCGTTCGGTCGTGAGGGAGCCGGAGCCGAAAGGCCGGGTCTGTGTGGTCGAGCCGTCGGACCATCTGGTGATCGTGCCCGAGCCGAACTTCTGCGTATGGCCGGTGATCGTCCTGCCGTCGCGGGTTCTCTCCGTCGTGATCGAGCCGGAGCCGAAGGGCCGCGTCTGGCTGCTCGTGCCGTCCGACCGGTGCGTGAGCGTGCCCGAGCCGAACCGCTGTGTCTGGCCGGTGCGTGGCTGGCTGACGCCGGCACGGGGGGGCGCGGGCTCTGCAGCCATCCCCGAGATGCACGCGAGCAGCATGCCGAGCACGCTCCCGCGCAGGATCGTGAACCTCATCGCGGTCTTCATGGCGGCTGTCTCCGTGATCGGCCTCGCCGAATGCTTGCTTCAGGGATGATGATCGTATCGTATCCTGCCGCCGCATTGGCGGACGAGATCCATCTTCCCGCGCCGGGAAAGCTTCTTGATCGCCACCTCGCGCTTCAGGGCCTGTGATCTGGTCGGCTGGGGCTCCTGGTACGCCAGTCTCACGGGAAGCCTGCTGCGGGTGTAGCGCGATGCCTTGCCTGCAGCGTGGGTTTTCAGCCGCCTGGACAGGTCGTTGGTGATGCCCGTGTACAGCGAGCCGTCGCGGCAGCGGAGGATGTAGACGAGCCAGTCCATCGACGATAATCATGACCGCCACGGCGGGCTCGTGCACAGTGCCGGCACCGCGTTCCCGATGGATCTCAGACGGCATGCCTTCCCAGACGTTCCTTCCCGGCCTGGATCCCGCCACGGTGCGGACGCACGCCGGCCAGACGCTCGAGGTGCCCGCCGGCTGGGAACTCCTTCCGCCCGGTGATGCCGCCCTGACACGCCGGGTGAAAGCGGCCGGGGATCACTGGCTGATCCAGGAGAAAGTCGGCCGCAAGGTGTTCTCGCGAGGCGTCTGGGCGCCCCGGGAGACGATTCAGAGCATCCGGCAGGAACTGGCCGTGGAACGCTCGACGGAGGCCTACACACGCCGTCGCGAGGCCGACGCGAAGCGACGCGATGCCCAGCAGGCGGAGTACGTCGAGGATTTCGAGGCCGCCGTGGTGGCGTTTCTCGGCTTTCACGAGCGGCACGCGGCGCTGGCGCGGCAGCTCGCCACGGCGGTCACGGCCCACGCCACCCCCGTCGGCAGCGGCACCGTGGCCCGGACACGGCGGATTCCGATCGAGCGCCGGGCCGAGGCCGCCGTGATCGCGTGGATGCGCCACCAGACGACGGCCTATGACGCCATGACGATTGCCAGGGTGAAGGGACAGCGCCGGGAGGTCCGCCGGATGCTCGCCCAGCGATCCCGGGAAATCCTCCAGGGCTACCGGCAGGGCGAGCCGGTGCGCACGGACTGTCCGCTCGGTCGCGTCTTCGCGTCCGGTTGACCGCTGCTGGGCATGGCGCCGCGTCCGCCGGCGCCGGAGATCTCGCCGCGTGTCGCGCGAACCCCATGCGGGGTGGCCTGGCGGGCCAAATCGGCGTCGTTGCACCCCGTGGCTTCGTCGACACGTGGGCCCACGTGCTATGGTTGTCGTCGCCCCGCCTGCCATCCGGTCCCGCCTAGCCCCATCATGCCAACGAGATTCTGGGTCGTCGTGCGCGCCCGCAGCGTGTGCCGATCCGTGGAGTCAACGGATGCCGCTCGTCACCATTCGAAACCTCTCGCTCCGGTTTCGCGGTCCGCCGCTGCTCGACGACGTGACCTGCCACGTCGAGGCCGGGCAGCGGATCGGCCTGCTCGGCCGTAACGGCGCCGGCAAGACCTCGCTCATGCGGCTGCTGGCCGGGGTGATCCAGCCCGATGCCGGAATGGTGGAGTTTGCGCCGGGGGCGAAAGTTGCCCTGCTCCAGCAGGATGTGCCGCAGGATGTCGCCGGCACCGTGCACGAGGTCGTCGCCGCGGGCCTGCAGCCGGCTGCGGCCGCGGAGGCTGCCTGGCAGCGGGAGCAGGCCGTCGCGCAGATCCTCTCGCGGATGACGCTCGACGGGGCCGTCGCGTTCGAGGCCCTCTCGGCGGGCATGAAGCGACGCGTCCTGCTCGCGCGGGCGGTCGTCGGCCAGCCCGACCTGCTGTTGCTCGACGAGCCCACCAATCATCTCGACATCGAGGCGATCGACTGGCTGGAGGACTTCCTCGGCCGCTGGCGGGGCAC
>JBJTOU010000034.1:0-22266 GCA_046074725.1 Planctomycetia bacterium | reverse complement strand
CTCAACGTGAAGGTGCTCGACCGTTCCGAGGTGATTCTCGACATCTTCGCCGCGAGGGCGCGCACCTACGAGGCCCGCCTGGCCGTGGAACTGGCCCAGCTCGAATATTCGTTGCCGCGGCTGAAGCGGATGTGGACCCATCTCTCGCGGCTCAAGATGGGGATCGGCATGCGCGGCCCGGGTGAAAAGCAGCTGGAGGTCGATCGACGGCTCGTCGAGAAGCGGATTCACGACCTCCGTCAGGAGTTGCTCGGCATCCATGCCCGCCGTGAGCGGCAGGTCGCGGCTCGACACGAGCATCTCACCGTGTCGCTCGTGGGCTACACCAACGCCGGCAAGAGCACGTTGCTCAACGCGCTCACCGGCGCCGACGTGCTGGCCGAAGACAAGCTTTTCGCCACGCTCGACACGCGGACGCGCCGGTGGCGGCTTCCTGGCTGGGGCCCGGTGCTCGTCAGTGATACGGTCGGCTTCATCCGGGACCTTCCCCACCGGCTGATCGCGAGCTTCAAGGCGACGCTCGAGGAAACCCGGCAGGCCGATCTCCTGCTCCATGTCGCCGATGCATCCAGCCCGCTCGTCGATGCCCAGATCGCCGCGGTGCGGGGTGTTCTCGAAGAACTGCACGTCGATGAGAAGGACACGCTCCTGGTGCTCAATAAGATCGACGCGGTGGCCGATCCGGCCATTCGTCGGGGCCTGCTCGACCGGTATCCCGGCGCCATCTGCATCTCGGCACGCTCCGGGGGCGGCCTGCCTCAGTTGGCCCGTGCGGTGAGCGACTGCCTGGGCCGGGGCTTCCTCGATATCGATGTCGCGACCGATCCCGGCAACGGACGGCTGCTGGCCTGGCTGGCGGCACATGGAGAGGTGCTCTCGCGGCAGTTCGTGGGCGACCGTGTGACGGTGCACTGCCGGATCCCGATGTCGATGATCGGCCGCATCGCCCCAGCCGAGGCCGTGGTGACGCCCCACCGGCCCGCTGCCGAACGATTTGCGGTCGATGGAGCGGCCTCTCTGCCGTCGGCGCCATGAGCCGCCGCCTCTCCGGCATGCGGGCGATCGTCACGGGCGCCTCCTCCGGCGTCGGGCGTGCCGTCGCAATCGAACTGCAGGCGCGCGGCGTGAACGTCTTGGCCACGGCGCGTCGCGCAGGGCGTCTTGCGGAACTGGCCGATGCGTGCCGTCCGCGGACGGCCGCATCGGCGATGCTTCACGAGGCCGGCAACATCACCGACGCGACGTTTCGTGAATCACTGGTGCGAACCGCCGCCGATCGGCTCGGAGGCATCGATCTCGTGGTGGCCGCGGCAGGCAGCGGTGCGATCGGCCGCTTTGCCGAGATGCCGCCTGAAACGTTTCGCGATGTCCTCGAGATCGACCTCGTCGCCCCGGCGGAACTCATCCGGACGGCGCTGCCGCATCTTGCCGTCGGCCGGGATCCAGCCGTGGTGCTGGTGGGTTCCATTCTGGGGTATCATCCGCTCCCCCTGCACACGGCCTACTGCGCGGCGAAGGCGGGCATCGTGTCGTTGGCCGGGAGCATGCGGCAGGAACTTTCGGCCGAGAAGATCGAGGTGCTGCTGGCGAGCCTCGGCCCGACGGAGTCGGAATTTTGGGACTCGCTTCTTGCAGGCGAGCGGCCGGCATGGTCGCGAGGGAGGCCGATGTCGGCCGCCGCGACCGCGCGGGCGATCGTCGATGGCCTCGAGCGGCGACACCGCGAGGTGATTCCAGGCTGGCAGGCGAAGGGATTCGTGTTCGCCGCCCGCCACCTCGGGTGGCTGATCGAAGCGATCCTGGCCCGACGTTCGCGCTGATCGGGCCTGTCGCTACAGGCTCTCGCCGATGGCGAGCAGCTGTTCGGCATCGAGAAAGATGTCGGTCGCGGTGAAGAGCTTCTGGATCGCCGCCTTGTGAATCTTCATCTTGAGGCCGCCGATGCCGAGCGCGCCGTATACCACGGCGGTGCCGTCGGTGCGGCCCTTGTCGGTCGGCAGGATTCCCTCGATGCCGGCCGGGGGCACGGCGTTGACATCGACGAGCACGCGGGCCTTCCTCGCCAGCGTGCGACCGGCCGCGTCGAGAAGCGTGGCTCCGGCGGCGCCGGCCGCCACGATCAGATCGGCTTCGGCGATGCCGCTGCCGATCGGCGTTCGCTCACGGACGCCATCGGCCATTTCAAGCGGCTCGACGGCGGCGCCGGCCACTTGGTCGGCGATCCGTGCGCATGCCGCTGTGGCTCGGCTCGGCGATCGTGAAGCCACCCCGACGTGCATTCCCTTGCCGGCAAGGAGCCGGGCGACCCGCTGGCCGACCGGACCGGTGCCACCGAGCACGACGGCCCGGAGCCCGGTGGCCGTCTTCCTGTCGTCCAACGGCAGGTGTCGTGCGGCGGCGACGACGGCGGCGCTGGCGGTGGTATTGGCCCCGTTGGGGTCGAGCATCACGCCGACGCGCACGGGACCGAAAAAGGTCTCGCGCACCTTCTCGCAGACCGCCTCGGCGGCGACGACGTCGGCCCCTCCGATGAAAATCGCAGTCGATGAGAGGTCGGCGCCGCCTCGAGTGAACATCGCCCCATGGACGAGCGGCGTGACATTTCCTGGCGAAACACCGCCGTGCCGCAACAGCACATCGGCCCCTGCATCGGTGGCGACGACCGCATCGAACGTGCTCGGCTGCGGATCACAATCGAGCTGTATCAAGATTCGCTTCATGGTGTGACGTCGCATTTGCGCGACATGCCTGATGATACGAAAAGCAAAAACTGCGGGCGTCTGGGCGTGGCGAGAGTGCGGGATGGTCGGCGGTTCGGGGTTGCCCACGCCCCGTCGCCGATCGTTCACTGCGGGCCTCATGCCCTCCGCTCACTCGATGCTGACTGCGCTCCGCCATCCTGGCTCCGCTGGTCAGCAACACCGGCTCTCGGGGCATGGGCAACCCCTCACGGATCCGCAGCGACGGAAGGCGGCTTGGACGTCCTCCGTCGCGCCGCGGATCGTTTGAACGAGGCTCGCCTGGAGGGCGAGCCTCCGCCTGCCCGGGCACACCTTGGCTGTGCCCGCGGCAGGCGAAGGCGGCAGGGGCCATGGATGGGCTCCTTGCGCGCCTCAGCATCCCTTCGGGCCTGCTTCAGCTTACCGTCGGCTCGCCTGGAGGGCGAGCCTCCGCCTGCCCGGGCACACCTTGGCTGTGCCCGCGGAGGCGAAGGCGGCAGGGGCCATGGATGGCCCTGCCGCCGTATGGCTAGAACCCCTTGAACGGATGCGCGGCCTTGTCCTTGCCGGCGATCATCTCGTCCGCGGTCGGCTTGCCCTTCATCGCGTTGGAGATGGCATCCATCGTGGCCTTGTAGTTGTAGTCGTAAATCTTCTTGTCGTCGCTGGCGAGCCAGTGGATGAAGACGCCGCAGACGATGACGAGGTTCTCGGCATCGCTCTTCGGAATCACGCCGGCGGCCACGCTGTCGGCCACGGCCTTCGCCACGGCGGCCTGGGCCGGTCCGAACATCTGCACGGCCTGCTTGGCACCCTTGATCGTCACCTTCGTGATCATCACGGTCGCCGGCTTCACGGCAAGGTTCGGGGTCAGCACGGCCAGCAGGTTGGAGTGTCCTTCGCTCTGCCGGGCCAGGGCATTGGCGAACGCAACGCCGACAGGACCGTCCTTGCTGCCGATCAGCAGATCGATATGGGCCACTTCGTTGCCATCGCCAGCAAGTGCTTCGCCAATGAACATCGACATCGTGCGGATCTCCTTGTGAAAATGAGGTCGTTCCAAGAGGGCGACAGGATACCATTCGGGCATGGCCCATCAAGACAGCGATCCCGCCACCGCCCGAAGGCGGCTCGTCGTCCTCGGGGCAAGTGCCAGGGCCCTCGCTGAATCGTCGTCGGCGTCGGGATGGGAGGTGCACGCCGCCGATCTGTTCGGCGACCTCGACCTGCGGGCCGTGGCGACGGCCGTGACCCGTGTCCCGCCGGGCGGAGGCTATCCGGCCGGCCTCGCGACGGCGGCCGAGGCCTTCCCGCCCGGCCCGTGGTGTTACACCGGCGCGATCGAGAATCACGCCGATCTCATCGACTCCATCGCCGCGACTCGGCCGCTGGCGGGAACGCCCACGTCGGCCGTGCGGAGCGTCCGCGATCCGGCGCAGTTGGCGGCATCACTGCGTGCTGCGGGGCTTCATTTTCCGGAAACGCTGCCGACGCCGGATGGCCTGCCGACAGATGGATCGTTCCTCGTCAAGCCACTGGCCAGCGCCGCCGGCCGCGGCATCCGTCCATGGACTCAGGCCGCATCCCATCGTGGCCATGGGCCCTCCATGGCGGGCCATGTCTGGCAACGCCGCGTGGTCGGCACGCCGCACGCCGCCGCATTCATCATCGGCCGCGGCACCACGCGGCTGATCGGCCTCACGCGGCAGTTGATCGGCGAACCGTGGTGCCACGCCGGCCCGTTTGGATACTGCGGGTCGATCGTGGTTCCGGAGCCGTCGATCCCGGCCGGCATCGCCGACCAGCTCGCGTGCCTCGGAGCGCTGCTGGCCGAGACGCATGGCTGCGTCGGTGCGGTGGGTGTCGATCTCGTGATCGACGACGACGGCAGCCCGTGGGTGATCGAGGTCAATCCGCGGTACACCGCGTCGATGGAAGTGCACGAGCGATCAACCGGCGAGTCGGTCGCGGGAGCCCATCTGCATGCGTGCGGAGTCGCAGGTGCGGAGCCACCGCGACAGCGGTCCGCGGGCCGTCCGATCTGGGCCAAGGCGGTGCTCCACGCGCCCCGGGCGATCGACGTGACCATCTCGCTCGTCGAAGCCTGGCGGGCCACGGCGTCGACATGGTCTGCGGCCGATGGCGGCCCGCCGGCGATCGCCGACATTCCGGCGCCCGGCCAAAGCATCCCGACGGGAGCCCCGCTGCTCACCGTCTTCGCGGGGGATCACGATGCCGCGTCGGCCCTGGCGACGATTCAACGCCGAGCGGCCCACATCCTCTCGCTGTGCGATGGGGGACTCAGCCCGCCATCCGCCGAGGCACGGTCTCCATCTCGTCCTGCCACGAGTATTGCATGAGGTAGGCGTCTTCGGTGGTGTCTTGGTAGAAGTCCTTGAGCACCGAGGTCGCACGGAATCCGAGCGAGCGGAAGAAGAGCTGGGCGGGGAGATTCGTCTCCCGCACCTCGAGGGCGATCTGGCTGCGTCGCTCGGGCGTGAGCTTGCCGATGAGCTTTTCGATCATACGCGTGCCGATGCCAAGGCGGCGGTGCGACCGTGCGACGGCGAAATTGAGAACGTGCAGCCGCGTGCGATGCAGTTCGTAGATCATGAAGGCCACGACCGAGTCGGCGATCTCGGCCACCATGCCGATACAGTTTCGCTGCCTCAAGCAGCGTGTGAAATCCTCGTCCGACCACGGAAACTCGAATGCCTGCTGCTCGATCTCGAGTACTTCGGGCATGTCGCGACGGATCATCCAACGCACATGCACGCCGCTATCGATCACTTTCTCTCGAGTCACGATCCGGAAGCTCCCACGTGGTCTGAACGATAAAGGCGTCACCTGCAGGACCGGCGGTCCGGGGCTCGGCGGGGCGGAACCGTAGCACGGGCTCGGCGGCCGGCCAAGTACGATTCGCCGAGGAAAACCTCGGCTTTTCCTCGGATGCAAGCACCCTTGACCCTCGTTTCGACGACTCCTACCCTCCTCCCCGCTGTGCGCCGTGCCGCGCAGATGATTCCCCGGCTTCTGTGTCTCCATGATCTCGCATCGCGGATCGATCGGTGCGTCTCTCCGTCGCCCATGCTACGGCCTGCTCGTGGCCGCGCTGGCCGTAGCAGGCTGCGCTGGTCCGGCGATTCGCAGCCAGAGCCCCGAGGTCGAGGCCCTGCTCACGATGGAGGCCGAGACGCGGCTGGTCGGAGACTACACCATTCCATGGGGCATCAATGCCCAGCGGATCGAACGCGCCGCCTTGGTCACGAGCCTGGCTGGCACCGGAAGCGACCCTCCGCCGAATGCTCGCCGCCAGTCGCTCATGGCCGACATGCAGGCCCGCGGCGTCGTCGAGCCCAACAAACTGCTCGCCTCCAAGACCACGTCGCTGGTCTGGGTGCATGGCTATCTTCCGCCCGGCGTGCGGAAGGGGGATCGGTTCGACGTGTCGGTGGAGGTGCCATCGGACTGTGATACGACGAGCCTCGCGGGCGGATGGCTCATGGAGACGCGGCTTGCGGAAATGGCCGTGCTCGGCAGCCGGATTCGCGATGGCCATGTGCTTGGCATCGTGGAGGGCCCCCTGCTCGTCGATCCGGTCTCGACCGGCACGCTCGATTCAAAATCGAAGATCCGGGCGATCGTGCCCGGCGGCGGCGTGTCGCTCGCGACGAGGCCGATCGGTCTCGTGCTCCAGCCGGAGCATCGGTCGGTCGCCGTCTCCAAGCGGATCGGGGATTGCATCAACAGCCGCTTTCACACCGTCATCCGAGGCTCGAAGCGGGGCGTCGCCACCCCCAAGACCGACCGCTTCATCGAGCTCGAAATTCCGTCGAACTACCGCCACAACCTCGCCCGCTACATCCGCGTGGTCGGGGCGATGGCCGTCGTCGAGCCGCGTGGGGGCCGCCATGCCCGGCTTGAACTACTCAGCCGGCAACTCGCCGATCCGGTCACCGCTCCGTCCGCCGCCCTGCGGCTGGAGGCGATCGGTAGAGACGCCATCATCACGCTCAAGGAGGCACTCGCCTCGGACGACGCCGAGGTGCGGTTCGCCGCCGCGGAGGCGCTCGCCTACCTCGGCGAATCGACCGCGGCTTCCCACTTGGCCGACGCAGCCGCCAACCTGCGCAACGCCCGCCCTGCCGCCCTCGCCGCGTTGACCGCGATCGACGACGCCAACGGCATCGACGCTCTGCAGACTCTGCTGGCCAGCCCCAGCGCCGAAACACGGTATGGCGCCTTCCGGGCGCTCTGGATGATGGATTCTCCGATTCCGCTGGTCCGTGGCGAGCAACTCGGCGAAGCATGCTCGCTGCATGTCCTCAATGTCGATGGGCCGACGCTCATTCATGCCACGCGAAGCCATCACCCAGAAATCGTCCTCTTCGGCACCGAGCATCCACTCTCCAACGGCATGCGGGTCGAGGCCGGCCAGTCGATCGTGGTGGTCGTCGAGGCCGGCCGGGCCACGTGCACTCGGTTCGAGCCGGGCCAGTCCGATCGCACCGTCACCGCCCCGGCTCAGGCTGACGCGGTGCTTCGCGCGATCGCCCAGCTCGATGGCAACTATCCCGACATGATCCAGTTCCTCCAGCAGGCGACGGCCCAACGCGGCCTCGCGACGCGGCTCGCCTTCGACGCACTTCCCGCCGACACAGACGGCCGCGGCTCGCTCCACGAGGAGGTTTCGCTTCGAGTCCGTGACGTTCCTTCCGCCGTTTCCACCGATCCGGCCTTCTCCGTCGAGCCGAGCACGGACGAGTCTTCATGACCAGGCTGAAGGCACTCGACCTGATCGGCTTCAAGAGTTTCGCCGATCGGACGCGATTCGAGTTTCCCGACGGCATCACGGTCGTCGTCGGGCCCAATGGGTCGGGAAAATCGAACGTCGTCGATGCCATCAAGTGGGTGCTCGGCGAGCAATCGATGCGGAGCCTGCGCGGCCGGGACGCGACCGACGTCATCTTCGCGGGCTCGGTCAGCCGCAAACCGCTCAACGTCGCCGAAGTCGCGCTCGTCTTCGACAATGCCGCCCGCCTGCTTCCCGTCGAGTCTGACGAGGTCCAGATCGCACGGCGGCTCTATCGCAGCGGCGAGAGCGAATATCTGGTCAACGGCGAAATCGCGAGGCTCCGCGACATTCGCGAACTCTTCTCCGGCACCGGTGCCGCAACCGAGGCCTACAGCGTGATCGAGCAGGGCCGCGTCGATGCGCTGCTTGTCGCCTCGGGCCGCGACCGCCGGCTGGTCTTCGAGGAGGCGGCCGGCATCACGCGATTCCGAGCCCGTCGCGCCGAGGCCCTGCGGCGGCTGGAGCGGGCCGAGCAAAGCCGCCAGCGGCTGGCCGACATCGTCGGCGAAGTCGCCAGTCGTCTGGAAACGGTCACCCACCAGGCCAAACGGGCCCGCCGCTGGCGAACCATGACCGACACCCTCCGCGCCTTCCGTGTCGCCGCGGCCACGCAGGATCTCGCGGCGGTCGATGGAACGATGTCCGCGATCGAGGCATCGCTGCGGGAGGCCCGCGAGCGGCATGCCGTTGCAGAGGGCCGCGCGGCGGAGGCCGCGGCGCGGCTCGAGGAGTGTGCGGTGCGCGAGCGGGAGCTGCTGCCGCAGCTCGAAGTGGCCCAGGCACGGAACAGCCACGAGCGCGAGCAGGCGGCCGCCGCGGAGGCACGTGTCGTCCTGCTCCAGGCCCGCCGTCGCGAACTTGCGCAAGAGCTCGCCCGGAGCGATGACGACCTCGAATCGGCACGACGATCGACGCGGCATGTGGTCGGCCGGATCGAGGCGGCTCGGGCCGATCTCGATACCCTCGTCGCCGCAGCGGCCCGAATCGCCGCGGCACAGCGGGCATGCGAGGAGGCGGCCGTCGGCTCGCACGACGATGCCGCCTCGCTGCGGCGTATCATCGACGAGCGGGCCGATTCGCTCGCCTCGCTACAACGCGCGAGGATCGAACTGCAGTCGGCGGTCGATCGCACGGCGGCTCGGGCCGCCGAATCGCTTCGTTCCATCGACTCCTGGCGATCCCGCATCGACGCAGCCCAGGCGCTACTGGCCCGCGTGCAGCAATCGACCGCAACGTTGGAAGGGAGCCTCACGGCGCTGGCGAAGGGCCGCGACGGGATCGCGTGGGAACTGCAGGGGCTCGAGGCGGCGCACGCCGACGTGGCCGCATCGCTCGACGAGGCCTGGCAGACACTCGCCTCGTGGAAGGCAAAGCTCGAGGCCTGCGGCGAGCGGAAGACGATGCTTGCCGAGATGATCGAGCGGCATGAGGGGCTTTCCGACGGAGCCCGTCGCCTGCTCGGAGCTGCTTCCGACGTTCCGGGACTGGCCGGGGCGCTGGCCGACCTCGTGGTGGCCAACGAGCCGTGGGCGACGCTCGTCGATATCGCGCTGGGAAGCCACGCCGAGCGGCTGGTCGTGGCGTCGCTCGACCCGATTCTCGACGACGGCGCGAGGTGGACGGAGGCGGAGGGAATTCGCGCGGCCATGGCCGCCGGCGGACGGGTGGCGCTCGTAGCGGCCGACTCGCTCCCGGAGCCCCCCTCTTTCGATCCGCGCGGCCGGGACGGCGTCCTCGGACGGCTCGACCAGCTCGTCGCGGCCTCCTTGGGGCCGTCCCACGCCGACCACGACGGCCTCCGTCGAAAATTGCTCGGCCGAGTCTGGGTGGTCGAATCGCTCCATCATGCCGCCGACGTGATCGCAGCCGCGCCAGCGGGAATCGTCGTCATCACCCGCGACGGCACGAGCATTTCCACGGATGGCGTCTTCGAACTGGGCTCGCTCGCCGCCACCTCCGGATTGATCTCCCGCCGCAGCGAGTGGCGGGCGCTCGAGGATCGACATCGCAGCCTCGCAGACACCGTGGCCGAGCAGCAACGGGCGATCGAAACGCTCCAGGCCCGTCACGCCGATATCCAACACCGCATTCGACAGGCCATCGCACGGCGGCAGCAGGCCGCGGAGCAGATCGCCGCCGCGCGGGCCGAGCTGGCACGCGTGGCCCGGGAAGAGGAATCGTCTCGGGGAGCGATCGCGGAGGCGGAGGCCGGTCTTCACGAGGCCGAACGTCAGACCGTCGAGTCGGCACGCGGTCGTGAGGCGGCGGCGGCCGCGCTGGCCGAACACGACTCCCGCATCGATGCCTCGGGGGCCGACCTCGCCGCTGCCCGTGCCGATCTCGATGCCCTCGACCGCAGCCGCAGCGACGTGATCGGCGAGATCAGCCGGCTCCGCGCCGAGCGGACGGTGTGCGACGAACGGATCGAAGAGGCCCGCCGGGCCGTCGAGGCGACCGTCGGCGATGCCGCGATCCGGCGGGCCGATTTCGAGACGGCGTCGCGCCGCCGCCAGGCCGCCGCCGAACGGCTGGCCTCGCTCGAAATCGATCTGCTCACGGCGAGCGACGTTTTTTCCGAGTCGATCCTCGCCGCCGAACGGGCCCGCGAGGTTTTGACCGCCGTCGTCGGCGAGCGTGCCGCCCTCACCACCTCGATGGGTGCCCACGGCGCCGATTCCGCCGGCGCCCGGTCCGAGGCGGCTGCGTTGGCCGAACGGATCCATGCCCTCGATCTCGAGGCGGGCGAAGCCCGTCACGGACGCAGCCGGATCATCGAGCGAATCCGAGACGACTACGACATCGCCATCGAGGAGGCGGCCGTCCCCGAGGCCCCCGTCGATGCCGACGGCGCGCCGATCGAGATTCCGACCGACCGCGGCGAACTCGACCAGCGGATCGAGGAGCTCCGCCGCAAACTCGCCTCGATGACCACCGTCAACATGGAGGCGCTCGCCGAGGCCGACGCCCTGACCGAACGGCTGGCGACACTCCAGGCCCAGTTTGCCGACGTCTCCGGCGGCAAGCAGGCGATCGAGCAGCTCATCGCCCGCATCGACGACGAGAGCCGGCGGCTTCTCGGCGAGACGATCGAAACGGTGCGGGGCCACTTCCGCGAACTCTTCGAGAGGGTCTTCGGTGGCGGGCAGGCCGACATCGTCCTCGATCCCGACATCGACCTGTTGGAAACATCGGTCGAGATCGTGGCCCGCCCCCCCGGGAAGGAGCCACGCAGCATCTCGCTCCTGTCGGGCGGCGAGAAGACGATGACTTGCGTTGCACTGCTCCTTGCAATCTTCCGATCGCGGCCGAGCCCGTTTTGCGTCCTCGACGAGGTCGATGCGGCGCTCGACGAAGCCAACGTCGACCGTTTCGTGGGGGTGCTGCGCGACTTTCTCTCCTCCACCCAATTCATCGTGGTGACGCATTCGAAAAAGACGATGGCGGCCGCCACGAACCTCTATGGGGTGACGATGGAGGAATCGGGGGTCTCCAAGCGGGTGTCAGTGCGATTCGAATCGAACCCGGCCTCGGCGACGAAACCACAGCACAAGGCCGCGTAACCCTGTTTTTTGCCGGCCGGCCATGCCTGTCCGGTGCGTTCCGGACAGGCCATGCATGCGGTGCCACCGTCGCGTTCGCAAAGAACGGCTCAAGTCTCACGACAGGATCTTTCGATCTACACCCCTGGTTGGTCATGCCGTGGGAGCGGCCGGAGCCCAAGCCGGACGCCCCGCGGATACAGCAGGGGGGATACCTGCGAGTCGCCACCCGTGGATGGAGTGTCTCACGACACGCCTTTCCGCGGAACGCTCTCTCACGCCCCGCCCGGCTGCCATGCCGACCGTTACGGGGCCGCGACGACGCGGACGGCCCCGTGGAGCGATCATCCGCGTCGATGGGGGGCTGGATTCCGCCGTCCGCATGTCGGACGGGGACTGGCCACGGACATTTCCGGATACGAATGATCCACATGGAGTCCACGCAATGAAGGTTTTCACGACAGGCCAGGTCGCCAAGATCTGTAAAGTTGCTCCGCGCACCGTGAGCAAGTGGTTCGATTCCGGTCGCCTGAAGGGCTACCGCATCCCCGGGTCGCAGGATCGCCGCATCCCGCGGGAGTATCTGATCAAGTTCCTCAAGGAGCACGGCATGCCGCTGGGCGACCTCGAGGACGAGGCGATGGCGAAGGTGCTGCTCGTCGGCCAGGATCAGGTCCTGATCGAGAACCTAAAGAAGCAGCTGCCCATCGACAAGTCGTTCAAGATCCAGGTCGCCGCCAGCGGCTTCGAAGCGGGCATCCAGGCCGAGAGCTTCCATCCCGACTGCATCGTGGTGGACTACTCGATCGGCCGAATCGATGCCCAGCAGATCTGCCAGAACCTGCGTCGCAACGCCGAGTACGCCGACACGATCGTGATCGCCCTGCTGCCGGATGACGGCTCGCAGATCACGGTCGATCGGGCCCACGTCAACGAGGTCTTCAAGAAGCCCTTCGATGCCGCCCTGCTCGCCGAGCGTCTCCGGACGCTGATCGGCGCCCGCAAGGAACTGGTGTAGTCCGAGGGCTTCCCGGAAACGTCCGACTCCATTGTGCCGCGGGTCGATGTGGGCAACAGACACATCGGCCCGCGGCAGCTATTTGTACGCCCGCAGGGGCATCCATGCCCCCTTCGGGCTTGAGGCCTCCGCGACCTCGGGTCGCTGCGGCCACAAGGCCCGCCCTCCAGGCGGGCTGTCCGCGGTACGCCCGCAGGGGCATCCATGCCCCCTTCAGACAGGCCGTCGAGCGAAGCGGGAGCTTTCGGTAGGATCCAAAGCATGAGCGAGCCCCTCCATGGCGTGCGGATGATCGATGTCGGCTCCAAGCCTGTCTCCGTGCGCACGGCGAGGGCTTCGGGACGGCTGCGGGCCCGGCCCGAGACCATTCGGCGGATCCAGGAAGGAACCCTCGAAAAAGGGGACGCCGTCGCCACGGCGAGACTCGCCGGCATCATGGCGGCGAAGCAGACCTCCTCGATCGTGCCGCTCTGCCATCCGCTCCCGCTCGACGCGGTGGAGGTGACGATCGTTCTGGATGATCCGGGAGCCGTGTCGATCGAGGCTGTCGTCCGCGCGACGGCCCGCACGGGCGTGGAGATGGAGGCGCTTGTGGCCGTCTCCACCGCGGCGTTGGCCATCTACGACATGTGCAAGTCGATCGACCCGGACATGTCGATCGAATCGGTGCAGCTCGAGGAAAAGTCGGGCGGAACCCGCGGAGATTTCCGACGGTCCTGACCCGCGGCGGGCTTCAGCCCACGTCCTCGGTCAGTCGCCGCGGTTCGACTCGGCCAGGATCGGTTCGAGTTCGTCCACGAAGTCGCGGACATCCTTGAACTCGCGGTAGACGCTCGCGAATCGCACGAATGCCACCTGGTCGAGCGACCGAAGCAGTTCCATGAGCCGCTCGCCGAGAATCCGGCTCGGCACCTCCGTCTCGTAGGTGCCGTAGAGTTCCCCTTCCAGGGCCGAGACCACCATCTCGATCTGCTCCTCGGAGACCGGCCGCTTCCAGCAGGCTTTGGCCAGGCCTCGCTTGATCTTGTCGCGGTCGAACGGTTCCCGATCGCCCCCCTTCTTCACCACCGACAACAACTGTCGCTCGACCCGTTCGTAGGTTGTGAACCGTTTTCGGCAGCCGAGGCATTCGCGGCGGCGGCGGATCGAGGCGCCGTCGTCGCCGGCCCGCGAATCGATCACGCGGTCATTGTCAACACGGCAAAACGGGCAACGCATGGCGGGCTTTCTCGTAAAGGAATCTGCATCCTATGAAGAGACTGTCACAACCGACAAGGCGGCGTCCCCGCGCCGAGCCCGGTCACGCCGGCCCCCTCACTCGACGGCTGGAGCCTCGCCGTCGTCCACGGGCTTCACCACCCGGGCGAGCTTCCAATCCCGACGCTGTCTGGAACTCGGGATGTTCATCGCCTTGCGATACTTCGTCACCGTTCGCCTGGCCACCGTAATGCCCCGCTTGGCCAGTTCGAGCATGAGGTCGTCGTCGCAATAGGGATCGTCTTTCGGCTCCCCATCGACGATCTCCTGGAGTTTGATCCGCACGGCATCCCAGGCCACCTCGTCGCCATCGGCGCTCACGGTTCCACCGACGAAAAATCGCCGCAGAGGATAGAGTCCACGCGGGGTCTGGAGCCACTTGTCATCGACCGCCCTGCTGACGGTCGTGACATGCATGCCGATGCGGTCTGCGATTTGCTGCATCTTCAGCGGCTCGATGGCCTCCGGCCCTTCCGTCAGAAACCGGGTCTGGTGATCGACGATCGCCTGCGATGTCTTCAAGAGCGTCCCTCTCCGCTGCTCGATCGCGTCGATCAGCCACTGGGCGGCATTCACCTTGCGTTTGATGTACTCGCGGGTCGCCGCATCCGTCTCGGGCTTCGACAGCATCTCGCGGTAGGTGGGGCTGATGCGGAGGTTCGGAAGATCGACCTCCTCCAGCCGAACCTTCCAGGAGCCGTCGGCCTGCTGATCGACGTAGACATCAGGCTTCACCGGCGGCACGAACGGCGCCTGAAAGACCGCGCCCGGCTTCGGCTGCAGGCCGTGGAGTTCGTCCCGTAGCCGTTCGATCTCCTCGATCGTGAACCCAGTCTTCCGCTCGATGAGCGGCAGACGATTGCCCGCGAGGTCCTCGAGATGGTCGGCGATGAGCCGCCGCAGCTGGCGGGCGTGCGGCATGTCGGGGCCGATCTGCAGGAGCAGGCACTCTTTCAGGTCGCGGCCGCCAACGCCGGGAGGGTCCATGCTCTGCACGACGGAAAGGGACTTTTTCAGGTGCTCGAGTTGCCCCTGCGGCCCATCGGGATCGACGAGTTCCTCAAGCGGCAGCGGCAGGTAGCCGTTGGCGTCGAGGTTGTAGATCACCTTGTCGGCGGCCTCGCGCTCGGCGTCGGTGAGGTCGTAGTTGGAGAGCTGGTCGTGCAGGTGGTCGGAAAGCGTCTCCGGCCGCTCCTCCATGTTTGCCATCACGTCAAGGTAGCGATCGGCCGATTCCTCGATCCGCGAGGCCGAGGGTCGGCTCCGGTCGTCGTCCGAGTCGGGATATTCCCGCTCCCAATCGACGGTCCGCTCGAAATCGGCTTGGTTTGCATGGTCCTGATCGACGATGAGCGGCTGCTCATCGACCGTTGTGGCCGAGGCCGCGGGCTCCGGGCTCGCCGATTCGCCGGCCGCCTCCGCCGCCGCCTCGGCCTCCGGCTCGACCACCTCGAGCGTCTCGTTGTTCTGGATCTCCTGCTCGATCCGCTCCTCGAGGGCCACCATCGGCAGCTGCAGAATCTCCATCGACTGGATCATGCGCGGCGCAAGCACCTGCTTCTGCGCCATCCGCATTTCCTGGCCGAACGACATCCGCATCGCTTCAATCCTCGCTCCGTGAATCGGCTCTCCGGCGGCGGCTGCCGCCGCCGACGGCATCAAGGATACCCTGTCATGGCTCTCGCGGTCACATCTTCCGGCGGCCGGCGAGGGCGTCGGCGAGCATGTCGCGATTTGCCTGCTCCAGCGAGGCACCCACCGTGAGCCCCCTGGCAAGCCTCGTGACCTCGACGGACAGTCCGCCCAGCCGCTCGGCCACGGCCAGCGCCGTGCCATCGCCTTCCACGTTTGGCGTCGTGCCCATGATCACCTCGTTGATCCCGCCCCGTTTCACACGGTCCACGAGAGCATCGATCGTGAGTTTTTCGGGGCCCACGCCCTCCAGCGGCGCGATCCGCCCCTGGAGCACGTGGTAGAGCCCACGGTACGACCCGGCCTGTTCGATCGCGAAGAGGTCGCGAACCTGCTCGACCACGCAGACCACCGAATGATCCCGGCGGGAATCGGTGCAGATCTCGCACTCGTCGTGTTCGGTGAGATTGAAGCAGGTCGAGCAGGGCCGGAGCTTCTCCTTGACGGCGCGGATGGCGTCGGCGAACGCCAGGGCCTCGGCCTGCGGCATGCGAAGCACATGGTAGGCAAGCCGCTCGGCGCTCTTCCGGCCGATGCTCGGCAAGTCGGCGAAATAGTCGATGAGCCGGACGATGGCCCCACGTTTTTCAGCCATCGCCATCGCCTCCGCGGAAGTCCGGATCGGAGTCCGGCTCGGAGGCATCGTCGTCGCGGTGATCGAGTTCATCGCCGTCGTCGCCGCTTCTGCTCGCGGCGGGCACGGCCGCGGCCGGCTGACGCGAGGGCTCCACCTTCCGGATCGCGGCATCGAAGAGCGTGCGGGCATGCACGACCATCGGATGCTCCATCGCATCCCGCACGAGGGCCGATTGAGAGGGCATCGGAGGCCGCGGCGGCGCCGACGCGGTGGCTCGAGCCTGGCCTGGAGCCGCGGCATCGGGCTCTGCATGCTCCACCATGATCGAGTGCTTCACGTCGCGGCCAACGATGTCCGAGAGGGCCGTGCCGAGGCTCGAGATGCTCTGCGGCCGCCGTAGGAAGGTGACGGCCGTGGCCGCGGCCGCAGGGATCGTCACGTCGAGCAGGTTGCCCCGCCATGCGGCCTGGGTCGCTTCCGCCGCGAAATCGGCCACGAGCCCTCCCACGGCCTCGGCGGCCTGCCGCCATGCCGCGAGCGGCTCGGCCGTGGGCACCGCAGCCCCAGCGGCCTCGCTCTGGCTGTCCCGAGAGACCGCTTCAACAGCTGCCGCCATGCCGGGCGCGACGGGCGTCAACGGCCCGGCGGATTCAGCTTCTCTGGCTCGGTCGGTCGTTTTTTTTTCGCGCGGGGGCTCGGCTGCCACCGGCCTCGGTCTGGCCGGAGCCGCCGCGGCGGCCGCCGACACGCGGTCGATCGCGACCGTCAGCGTGTCGAGGTTCTCGAGGTTTGCCAGTCGCACGATCGCCATCTCCGCGAGCACCGCGGCATGTCCGCTCGTGCGCATCCGTGCGAGGGCCTGATCGACGATCTGCAGCATCGCGAGGATCGTTTCCGTGCCGATCTGGCGGCCAATCGCCGGGAGATCGACGCCCAGGCCCGCTCCCTCACGGAGCATGTCGGGCCCGCAGCCCACGCTCGCCAGCAGGGCGTCGCGGAGCGCCGCGATCACCTGTTCGAGCACACCGCCCGGATCGGCGCCGCCGAGCAGCGACGCATCGAACGCGGCGATCGACTCCTTCGCGTCGCGGTTCGCGATTGCCGCCACGAGCCTGCCGACCCGCTCTTCCCGCCCCGTGCCGATCACGGCATGCACGTCATCAGCGCCGATCGGTCCGCTGGCCGCGCCGAGCAGCTGCTCAAGCAGTGATTGGCTGTCTCGCATGCTGCCGGCGGCCCGCCGCGCGATGAGGTCGAGCGCCACGGGCGCCACCTCGGCCCCCTCGGCCTCGACGATCTGCGCCAGCCGCCGTGCGATCGCGGGAACATCGACCGTCTGGAAGTCGAACCGCTGACACCGCGAGAGGATCGTGATCGGCAGCTTGTCGGGCTCGGTGGTGCACAGCACGAACTTGACGTGCCCCGGCGGCTCCTCGAGCGTCTTGAGCAGGGCGTTGAAGGCCTCGCGGGTGCGCATGTGGACTTCGTCGATGATGTAGACCTTGAACCGGCCACGGGCCGGCCTCACCGCGACGTTCTGCCGCAGCTGGCGGATCTCCTCGACGCCGCGGTTGCTGGCGGCGTCGATCTCGACGACATCGACATCCTGACCGGCGGAGATCGCGATGCACGAGTCGCACTGGTTGCAGGGCTCGGCCGCAGGACCCGTCGCGCACTCCAGCGCCTTGGCGTAGATCCGGGCCGCGCTCGTCTTGCCCACTCCCCTGGCCCCGGTGAAGAGGTAGGCATGGCCGATCCGGCCCGACTCGATCGCCCCCGAGAGCCCCCGGGCGACATGCTCCTGCCCGACCAGCTCGTCGAATCGCTGCGGTCGATACCGGCGGGCGACGACTTGGTAGGCGGCGGACTCGGCCATCGTTGGTTCCACGTTCGAGCGGCCGTTCGAACGCCGATGAGAGGCCCTCCGCACAAAGGGACGACTGCTTATGGCTGCTGCGGTTAGGCCCTGACCAGGTTCACAGGTCCCCATCGCAGGGGCCTCTCATCGGCATCCGCGCCGCAGTGTTTTGTACGCCCCGCCCTCCACTGGGTCAAAGGCTGCTACATTTCCGGCCATGGCATCCCCCATGATGCAGCAGTTCGAGGCGGCGAAGGCCCGGTGCCCCGGGGCGCTGGTGTTCTTCCGGATGGGGGACTTCTACGAACTCTTCGGCGACGACGCCCGAGAGGCGGCCGACCTGCTGGACCTCACGCTCACCAGCCGCGACAAGGGACCCGACGCCATGCCGATGGCCGGTTTCCCACACCATCAGCTCGACGTGCAGCTGGTGAAGCTCGTGGCCGCCGGCCGTCGAGTCGCCATCTGCGAACAGATCGACGACCCCAAGACGACCAAGGGGCTCCTGCGGCGCGAGGTCACGCGGATCGTCACGCCCGGCATCGTTTCCGACGAGTCGCTGCTCGACCCGCTCCGGCCAAACCATCTCCTGGCGATCGCGCCGCGGGCTGCCGCCGACGGCGTGCTCGTCGGCCTGGCATGGATCGACGTGGCTGCCGGCCGATTCGAGGCGGCGGTCGTTCCGCATGACGACGCGGCCGACCATCTCCTGAGGCTCGATCCGTCGGAGGTGCTCTGCGCCGACAAAGACCGCGATGCGGTGACGTCGATCGTGCGTTCGGCGGGGCCGCTACGACCCGTCACCTGCCGGCCCGACTGGTGGTTCGACGAGCCGACCGCGCAGGCCGCCGTCGGGAGGGCGCTCGGCGGCCAGCGGCTCGAAGGGCTCGGCTTCGACCTGCCCGCCGACACTGCGGGCATCACGGCCGCCGGCGCGATCGTCGCCTACCTCGAGGAAAATGAGCCCGCTGCGGTCCAGCGGATCGAATCGCTCGCCGCGTGGCGGACCGGCGACCGGATGGAGATCGACGAGGCCACCCGCCGCAGTCTCGAACTGGTGCGAGCGACCAACGCCGCCGGCGCGATCCG
Source organism: Planctomycetia bacterium (assembly GCA_046074725.1). Taxonomy (GTDB): domain Bacteria; phylum Planctomycetota; class Planctomycetia; order Pirellulales; family UBA1268; genus CACORA01. The sequence goes on along the minus strand of JBJTOU010000034.1, from coordinate 3,661 downwards.
GCGCGAAGGCTCGCTGGCCGGTGTCCTCGATCGCACGAAATCGCCGATGGGCAGCCGGCTGTTGGCCGAGTGGATCTCCGCCCCGCTCATCGATGCCCCTCGGATCGAAGACCGGCTCGACGCCGTGGCGGCGCTCGTCGCCGACCGAGGCCTCGCCACGCGGCTGGCCGATTCGCTCACCGGCATCGGCGACCTGGAGCGTCTTGTCAGCCGGGTCATGTCGGGCCGTGCCGGTCCCCGTGACCTCGAGCGAATCGGGAGGGCGACGGCGATCCTGCCCGACATCATCGCGTCGCTCGGACGATGCGGCGGATTGCTGGCCACCCTCCGAGACCGACTCGATCCCTGCATCGACGTGGCCGGCAGAATCAACGCGACGCTTCGGGAGGGATGCCCGGTGTTCGCCCGCGACGGCGGCTTCATCCGTCCAGGCTTCGACACCACCTACGACGAGCTTCTCGAACTGGCGACGGGGGGCAAGGCTTGGATCGCCCAGTACCAGGCTCGCGAGATCGAACGCACGGGAATCGCGTCGCTGAAAGTCGGCTTCAATCGCGTCTTCGGGTTCTTTCTCGAAGTGAGCCGCAGCAACGCGGAGAAGGTGCCCTCCGACTACATCCGCAAGCAGACCGTGAAGAACGCGGAGCGGTATACGACCCCCGAACTCGACGAGCGGCAGCGGCAGGTGCTCGGCGCGGAGGAGGAGTCGGTCCGGCGTGAGCTGCAGCTGCTCGAGGAGCTGCGGGCGTTCGTCGCGGATCAGCGGCAACGGCTCGACCGCGCCACGGAAATCCTCGCCACGCTCGACGTGCTTGTCTCGCTGGCGGAGGTGGCCCGTTCGCGGAACTGGATCCGCCCCGAGATCACGCTCGACGGCCCTCTCGTGATCGAGCAGGGCCGCCATCCGGTGCTCGAAGACCTGCTGCCCGCAGGCACTCTCGTGGCCAACGACCTCGCGCTGGAGGCCCGCGAGCCGGAGTCGCGGCGGCGGCCCGAGACGCCCGCGCTGCTTCTGGTCACCGGCCCGAACATGGGGGGCAAGAGCACGTTCATCCGCCAGGCGGCGCTCGTGGCCGTCATGGCCCAGGCCGGCAGTTTCGTTCCGGCCGCCCGGGCCCGCGTGGGCATCGTCGATCGACTCTTCGCCCGAATCGGAGCCGGAGACGATCTCGCCCGCGGCGCAAGCACGTTCCTCGTGGAGATGGCTCAGACGGCGCGAATCCTCAACCGCGCCACGCCGCGAAGCCTCGTCATTCTCGACGAAGTGGGCCGCGGCACCAGCACGTTCGACGGCCTCGCGATCGCCCAGGCCGTCGTCGAGCACCTCCAGGGAACGACCGGCTGCCGCACGCTCTTCGCGACGCACTACCTTCAGCTCGCAGAACTGGAGCGGTTGCCGGGCGTGGGCAACGTGCAGGTACTGGTGAAACAGCATCGTGACCAGCTGGTGTTTCTCCACCAGGTGGCCCCGGGCGCCGCCGACAAGAGCTGGGGCGTGCACGTGGCGAGGCTCGCGGGCGTGCCCATGGGCGTCATCGAGCGGGCCCGCGATCTGTTGCTCGGCTTCGAGTCGGCGGGCGCATCGGCCTCGGCCAAGCCACGCAAGAAATCGGCCACCGCCGGCCAGCCAACGCTCTTCGAGTAAACGCGTCGGAGCGGCACTCGACAAACCGGCTCGGGACTGCCCATGCCCTCACGCGGACGTTCGCAGATGCCCTCCAGTCACCCGCACTGGTTCATGGCGTCGCGGGGGGTGCCGGCGGCGACGAGTTCAGGCCGGGGAAATCCTACGGACACGATCGCGTCGTCGGGCTCGACTTCGACCGGGATGCTCTTGTACGCCGGTGTCCGCGAGAGGGGATCGGCGGCCTTTGGCACCAGCACGTTCGATTCGGGGTAATACATCGCCACGCTGCCCGGCCGAATCTGGTCGAAGGCCGACACGACCTGGTTGCGCATCGTTCCCGCGGAACTCGTGATCCGGCAGCGGCCCCCGGCGGTGAGGCCGAACCTCGTGATGTCGTCCGGGTGCATCATCACGATGTCCCGACGCGTCTGGTTGCGGTAAAGATCCTCCTCCTCGTAGACGACGGTGTTGAACTGGCCTTCGCTGCGGATCGTCATGAGTTGCAGACCGCGGGGCGCATCGGGCAGGTGGTGCACGAAGAGCTTGGCCCGGCCGTCCTGGGTCGGAAACAACGGCCTGTCGAGGGCCCGGCCGGGAATCGAGAATTCCTTCTTCGTCCTGTCGATGTCGGCGATCTGCTCGAGCCCCGGCACGATCTTCGCGATCGCCTGCCGGATCGTGCTCGTGTGAGCCATGTCCCTCCAGTCCACCGGTCCGCCCTCGCCGAGCACGCGGCGGGCGAGGTCGGCGATGATTTCGACTTCCGCCCGCGGCCCGACATGCCTCGGCTTCCCTCCGTCGGAGAGGCGGATGTAGCTGAACATGCTCTCTTGTGTGGAGGGCTCCGGCTCCTCGTCGCGAGCCAACACGGGGAGAATGATCGTTTCCTCGCCGCCCAGGCCTCCGGCATGGCCGGTGTTGAGCGATGTGCTGAGGTACACGACCATGTCGATCTTCGACATGGCGCGGCTGGCGTAGGTGGCGTCGGGGCTCGCTCCCCAGAGGTTGCCACCGAGGCATAGGGCGAACCGCATCTTCCCGGAGTCGGCGGCGTCGAGGCATTCGAGCGTGTCGTAGCCTTTCATCGTCGGCAACTTCACGGCAAAGGTGCTTTCGAGCCGCTCGAAGACCGCCTTCTTGAGGTTCGGCGTGACGCCCACCGTGCCCATGCCCTGGATGTTGGAGTGGCCGCGGATCGGCTGGAGGCCGGCGCCGGGTCGCCCGACCATGCGCCGCATGAGGGCGAGGCTCGCGATCGCCTGCACCGTGGCGGCGCCGTGGAGGTGGTGCGTGACGCCCATCGTCCAGGTGAAGACGGCCCGCTGCGATGCGGCGTACTGCCGGGTCATGTCGTCGATCTCACCCCACGACACGCCCGACTTCTCCACGATCTCGTCCCACGGGATCGCATCGAGCCGGGCGGCCAGTTCCGGCCATCCGGTGGTGTGCTCGCGCAAGAACTCCTCGTCGATCACCGGCTCGCCCGCGGCGTTTCGCGGCTGTTCGGCATGCAGTTCGCGCAGCCGCTTCATGAGGCCATAGGCCATCGCGAGATCGCCCCCGACGTGCGGCTGCACGTAGCTGCTGGCGATCTCCGCGCCGAAAAAGAGCGCCCAGGGATCGCTCGGCACCGAAAAGTTGACCAGGCCCGTCGCGACGATCGGATTGACCACGACCACCTTTCCACGCTTGCGACGGACGGTCATGAGCGTCCGCATCATCCGTGGGTGGTTGCTCGCCGGATTGCCGCCGATGAGCATGACGAAATCCGACTTCTCCATGTCGTCGAGGGTGATCGTGCCGGCCCCCGTGCCGATCACGCTGGCGAGGCCGACACCGCTGGCCTGGTGGCAGTAGTAGGAGCAGTTGTTGACATGGTTGGTGCCGTAGAGCCTCGCGAAAAGCTGCAGCAGGAATCCCGCCTCGTTGCTCGAGCGGCCGCTGAAGTAGAAGAACGTCTCCGCGGGGGACGATCGCTTCAGCTTCGCGGCGATCCGCTCCATCGCCTCGGCCCATTCGATCGGCCGGTAATGC